>NZ_BBWS01000058.1:0-20695 GCF_001463925.1 Aureimonas sp. N4
GCGCCTGATCCTGCGCGGCGCGGCGCGCCTTGGCCAACGCGGCTTCCCGCCGATCCTTCCAGGCAGCGTCGGCTGCGGCGAAGGGCGCACCGCCCTGCAGACCGTTGTCCGCCTGGTAGTAGGCGATGGCAACGTCGTCGAGATAGCCCTGCAGCTGCTTCTGCAACTGCCGGACGGCACTCTTGCCCTTGGCGAACGGTCCATCCAGACCGGCGCCCGCTTCCAGATCGGCCGCGACGCCCTCGAAGGCCTCGCGGAACTCGGAAAGCTGCTTTTGGACATAGGCGTAGAAGGAACGCGCGGTTTCGACCAGATCGCCGTTTTTCGCCTTGGTCGAGGCAGCGTTGAACTGATTGAACTGCGCCTGAATGTTCTGGAAGTCGGTGCGGAGATTGCCGCTTTCCTCACCCGACAGATAGCGGCGATACCCCTCGTACTGAGGCTGCATCCCCTCCCATTGCCGCTTGGCTTCCTCTTCCTCCTGCTTCTTCTGCTTCTTCTTGCCGAGGACACCGCCCAGCAATCCGGAAATGCCTCCGATCACCGCGCCGACCGGGCCGCCGGACATGAAGCCGCCCAAAGCGCCCTGCAAGCCGCCGCCGAGCGCCGATCCGGACGAATATCCAGCCCCGAACCCGCCGAGACCAGCTGTCAGGCCGCCCAGCGCGCTGAATTCGGGATACTGGATGCCCAGGATCGAGCCGCTACCCGTCAGGCCCCCCACGTTGGGTCGCGGGGTGGGGACTGGTACGCCACCACGACCAACGCCGGCATATCCGCCATCGATTGGTGGCAGTGCGTTGCTGAGACCTCGCTCGACACCGCGTTCCGTGGCGCGCTCATAGGCGCGCGTCGTGGAGGCGTCAGGGCCTCGCGATTGATAGGCCGCGAGGATCGTGTCCGCGTCGACGCGGCGGAAGCCTTCCCATTCGTTCCGCAGCCCGGCGACATTGGCCCCGCGTCGCCCTGCGAGCGTCGTGGCCAGCTTGTCCTGCATCTCGGGAGAGAACAGTTCCGCCCCGGTGAGCTTGAGTTCGTCGCGCAGCCCGCGCAGCGTCTTCTGGACGATCTGATAGGCGCCCAGAGCCGACGAATTATAAACGTTCTCCGGATGCCGGAGCATGGAGGACTGCAGCGCATCGATCTGATTGAGCGACATGCCCGTCAGGTTGCGTTCGCCACCGGTGAACTTCCCGTAGGCGAGCGAGGTGTTGTAGCCGTTCGAGCCCGACGTGCCCTCGGCCTTCCGGATCAGATTGAGGAAGGCGTTGCCGGCCTGCTCGACCGCGCGGCCCGAAGACTGCGGCAGCGTGACCTCGACAGGACCAAGCGGCACGCGCGTGACGGCTCCAACCGGCGCCGAGAACGTCCGCTCCGTGGCCATGTCGCTGCCATAGATCGGCGCCCCACCAGCCATATTGGTGGCCGCACCGAGAGCCTGCGAAAGGCCGGTCGCGTTTTGCCCCCCGTTGCCGAGGATCTTGCCGAAAAGCTGATCGAACCCCTTCGAGGCCATCTGCTGGCCAAGCCGGCCAAACGTGCTGGCGAGCGCGTCGAGGACGCCGCCGCCCGACGAAACGGCATCGAAAAACCCCGATGCCGCTTCCTTCAGGTCCGTGAAGGTCTTCTGCTGCTTGCCGAGCGCATCGTCCATGTCGGAGATTTGCTGGGCATTGCTGACATAGGTGCGCCCCCACTCGCTGTTGAGGTCGATCCCCTGGCGCCGCAGTTCGCTTTCCGCATGAAGCGTGGCAAGAGCTTTGCGGCGAGCGTCATCGTTCTGGCCGATCAGCCCGACTTCGACCTGAAGCCGGCGCAGTTCCTCTTCCTGACCATCGAACAGGCTTTTGCGGGTGCTGACCTCCAGCGTCTTGAGGTCGAGATCACGCGCTTCGGTGAGCGCGCGGACGGCCGCGTCCGACCCTTGGGCGAGTTCGATCTGGCGGGCATATTGCGTGTTGATCGCTGCAACCTGGCCGGCGTAACCGTCCAGACCGGCCTGCGCATAGGCATCCTTTGAGGATCGTAGAGCCTCGGCAGCAGATTCCGCCGCCTCGGCATAGACCATCTGCGAGGCAGCCGCCGCGTCCGCTGCCACCTTCTCCTGATTGATCCCCGGAATGGTGAGGTTCAGCCGCTCGCGCTCGGCCGCAATCCGGGCGCGCTCGGCGACGGTGCGTGCGCCGACCTGCTGAATGTCGAGCTCACGTCCCTTACGGGCGCGCTCGTCCTGCGCATCAAGCTGGCGGAGCGCCTCGTTGTAGCGCTGCACATCCTTGGGGTTGAGCGGCCCCATGGACGTCGCTTTGAACTTTTCGAACGCCTCGTTGATGCGCTGGCGCTCGGTCTTGAGCGTCTCGAGATCGAAGCCGGCACCGCGGAACTTCTCGTAGGCCGTACCGGCCTTCTCCGCGTCGTCCGCCGCCTGCTTCGCGATGCGGAAGTTGGCGAGCGCGTCCTGGAGCACCTTAACTTTGGCTTCCGCTTCGACCGAAGCATCCGTCAGCTTGGTGATTTCTTCAATCGGACCGTAGAGGTAGCGCGGAACCTGACCGGTTGCCTGAAGGCGATCCAGTTCCTGACGAAGTTCGGACGCAGATTTCGTGCCATCGGTGAACTCGGCGACGAGCTTCTGCAGGCTGATCGAGTCAATGCCACCCGTGACCGTCTGAAAGGCATCCCTGCCCCAAGTGATCGGGTTCCAGCCAACCGAGTAGAAGGCGGACCGTCCAATGCCCTTGCGAGCCTGCTCAATGCTCTCGGACTGACGCTGCTGCTCCGCCGCAAGGCGATCCTGAAGTTCCTCAGGCCCCAGCATCAGCTTCCGATTGACGCCCTGCTCGATCGAATCTGCCAAGCCGGCGCTACCGCGCCGAATGTCCCGGAGGGTGTTGGCGAACTTCTCCGCCGACGCGTTCACGCGCTCGATGCGATCCTGAACAGTGGGCCACATGGCGAGGGCGACTGCGCCAGCCGCGCCGAGCACACCAACGGCAACGCCAACCGGGCCGAGCCGCGCGCCAAAGGCGAGGACCGAGTCCCCGATCGCTTTCAGAGCCCCCTTTACGCCTCCGGGCCCGTCGCCAAGCGCTTGCACGACTTGGCCGCCCTGAGTGGCGAGGACTTGGAACGGCGACGAGCCCGACAGGAGCATCGTCGCGGCATCGTTCAGCTGGTACCCAAGATTCTGGACCTGATGGCTCGACAGCCGAGCCTCATCGCCAACGCCGCGCAGGTTGCGTGCCGAGTGATCGAACTCGCGGCGCGCCTTGCTGGTCGCAAGCGCCAGTTCGTCGCTCGTGATCGCTCCACGGCGTGCCATCGCCTGGTAGGATTCGAGCTTTTCGTTCAGCCGGGCATGGGCTGCCGCAAGGGGGTTCAGTTCCTCACGCAGCTGCGCGACGGCACGCGCTTCCTTGTCGGCAGCCTGCGCGCCCGCATCATATTTCCGGGCGATCTTCTCGCGCGCCGCCGCGTAGCCGCCCGCAACCCTGATGCCGGCATTCTCCAGCATCGTGAGTTCGCTGAGTTCACGCGCCATGTTGCGCGCGGAGGCATAGGCGGGGTCGAACGAGGCCCGTAGATTGTCCAGCATCGCCGCATGGCGGGACGCGGCCTGTGCCGCCCTATCCTGCTCGGCGGCCAAGGCCTGCGTTTCGCGCGCGGCCTCGCTGTCGGCCAGCTGGTGGAACCCGTTGATCGCCTTGCGCACGGCGGCCGACATTTCGTCGGTCGAGATCGTGCCTCGACGCGCCATAGCCTCATAGGCGCTGATCTGCTGCAGCATCTTGGCGTAGGCCGCGCCGAGAGGGTTCAATTCCTCGCGCAGCTTTTCGGCCGCGCGAGCCTCCTCCTCGAACACCTGCGCGCTGTCGCGCGCGGAGGACGAGGCCCCGGACCCAACCCCCATGAAGGAGCTGAACTTGTCATGATTGGCGCCGGCCGCCGCCTTGGAATTGGCGGCGTTCTGATCCTCGCGCGCCTGCCGGATCATATCGGCCTGGGCGGCTTTGGCCTTGGCCGCCGCCTGAGCCGTCTCGTCGTATTTCAGGATGATGCGGTCGAGCGCGGCCGCGTAGCCGCCAGCAATCTTGATGCCAGCGCTTTCCAGACGCGCCAGTTCATCCACCTCGCGCGCCATCCGGCGAGAGGCGTCGTAAACGCCATCGTGAGAGGCGCGGAGATCGTCCAGGACCGCGGCGTTGCGGGCAGCGGCCTGCGCGGCCCTCTCCTGTGCAGCCGCCAGCGACTGCGCCTCGCGCGCCGCCTCACGGCCGGCCACGGACGAGGCCTGCATGGTCCGGACATATTGCTCCAGGACGCGATCGGCCTCGGCCTGCGTCGTGATGCCCCTGCGGACGGCCGCGTCCGCGTCCAGCGTGGCCTTCTGGATCTTGTTCATGATCGACACGGTCGGATCGGCGACCGCTCGAAGCTTTTCCCACGCCTTGGCCGCGCCCGTCACCGTGCCGGCAGCCGTCGTCATCGTGGTGGACGTCTGGTCCATCGCGTTGCGTAGGGCGTTGTCGCGATCAAGGAGACGATCAACAGCCGCCTGCGCCACCTTCATGGCGCGATCCCAAGTAGCCGTCCCCTTTTCAGCGCCGCGCGCGTCAACGACCAGTTCGGTGACGATGACGTTGCTCATAGGGGCTCCAGCAGGCGCAAGGGATTAGTCCCCCGGCGCCTCGCCGGAGGTCCGCGTCTCAGATTCGGCATCGCGTTTCGAAACAGCGGCCAGGAACGCTGCGTCGCAGTCTTCGATGACCTCGATTTCCCAAGGGGATAGCGCGCAGCGGGTCAGCCGGGTGAAGGCGTCGATGTCGGGCCATGTGATGGGACTGACGCCGAAGCCACCGGAGGATCGGCGGTTATGAAGGCGAGTGAAGATGTCCCAAAGATACTTTCCCGCCAGCGGAAGCGGGTCGGAATGGAGTTCGGCCTCCAATTCCTCCCGCTTTTCGGGTGTGCGGGCCCGTTTCAACAGACCCTCGATCGTCTCCCGGTGGCTAAAACCTGTTTCCGAGTCGATCAGTCCGAGTTCGAAGTGGCGCTCGGCGAAGCGTCGGACGTCTTCGCGGAGCCCTTCGTAAAAGACCGCTCATCCGTGATGAAATCCACCATCTGGCTGAGGACCCAGGCGAAATCCGGGTTGAGAAGCAGCTTGAACGCGGCGTCATCGTTGAAGGCGATAGGGTCGCCAGCGCCGAGCTTGACCGGCGTCCAGTCGATGATGCGAGCCACAACCCAGGCGACGTTCTCGCGGCGAACGTCGTCAACCTCACGGTCTTCCGGCTTGTATTTGCGGTTATTGGCCTGTGCGGATTCGATCTGACGCTGACGGCGCAGGTTCTCGCGGGTCTTTGCTTCGTTGAAGGCGATGACCTTCGGATGGCTCGGGCCAGCAAAGGTGATGTTCCAGCCGGTGCTGGTCACGCCGCCCGGGGCGAGGATTTCGAGGATCGCCGTGTCGGTCGGGACGAAGGCGGAAAGGTCGATGGCGTTCATGGGTCTGTCCTTTGTCGGAAGGAAATGGATCGGGCGGCGCCGACACGCCGCCCGCTGTCGCGCGCGCTACGAGGGGCCCGTGTGCGGCGGGCATCTGGTGAAGGTCAGTCGGCCGTCGCGGGCCGCGTCTCGACCTTGGTGCCGGTGAGATCGTCCGCTTCGGCGTCGTCGCGCACGGAACCGGTCTCGCTGATCAGGATGGCCGGCAGGTCTTCCGGCCGGCTCGGCCAGGTGATAGCGAGCCCGACCGCACGCGCCGCCGCGAGGGCGTCGGCGAGTGCGCCAGCCGCCTTGCGGACAGCCGCCGCCTTCGGATGCTCGGCATCCGGCTTCTTATCGGCCATGGTGGCCTCCATTCACGGGGTTGAGGATGGCAGGCGCAGGCGCGCCGGCCGGCTCGGCGTCCGCGTCAGGCGGCGGACGTCTGCATTTTGACCATGACGGGGTCGAAGGCCCCGCCACGATCGTCGGTGCCGATCATCATCGACAGCTGCTGCGTGCGCGGCCCGTCGGAGCCAAGTTCCGACTTGGTGGCGTTCGAAAGGGTCAGATTTGGCACGTAGAAGGCGATGAAGTCGCGCGGCTCGCTCTCGTTCTCCGTGAACAGGAGATGCAGCGACATCTGGTCCTCGTTCAGGAAATTCTTCACGCGGCTGACGTCATTGCGCAGCGCGGTCAGCGTGCCCTCGACAGTCGCGAGGTTCGTGAACACATCGGGCGTCACGTTCGATCCGACCACCGGGAAGCCGGCGGCGTTCAGATTGATCGAAAGGGTCGCCTGGCTGATGTCCAAAACATCGCGGTCCCCGAGCCGGATCACCGCTTCCACCGCCGTCATGCCGAGCGAGACGGTCGTGGTCGCCGAGGCGAAATAGGGGGATTCCGCGCCCTCCTTCACCTGCATGTCCTGTCCGACCAGCGAGAACGTGACGGTCGCCATGCCGTTCGGCTGAAGGTTCAACTGCATCTGACCGACGCGCACGCCGGTGAAAAGCTCCGAGCCATCGATGTCGATCTCGGCTTCCTCGACCGCGAACGAGCGGGGCGTGACGCCCTGCAGCAGCTTCTTGGGCCGAGCCAAGCCGACACCGGTCTGGGCCGAGCCCACCGACACGGGCGTCTCGGCCACCGTCATGACCGTCGCCGTCAGGCCGACGACGCGGAAATTGCGGGCGTTGTTGGCCGTGGTGGTGAAGCCCGAGAAGCGAACGACGTCGCCGACGCGCACGCCGTCGCTAATCCACGAGCCGGCCGAGCGCGTGAACGTCTTGGCGGTGGCATCGGCCGTAACCGACAGGCCGGAGAGCGCCAGCGGCGTGTCCCACGTCCCCCGGAACACGGCCGCGAAAAGGTCGTCGAAGGAGCCGAGGCTGAGGTCGGCCGTGTAGCTGCCCGAAACGCTCTTGGAGCCGTGGCGGCCGCGCGTCTGCTGCCCGTCGCGGCGGTTCTCGCCCGATCGGATCGGCTC
Source organism: Aureimonas sp. N4 (assembly GCF_001463925.1). NCBI lineage: Bacteria > Pseudomonadati > Pseudomonadota > Alphaproteobacteria > Hyphomicrobiales > Aurantimonadaceae > Aureimonas > Aureimonas sp. N4. The sequence goes on from NZ_BBWS01000058.1 coordinate 6,977, forward strand.
CTTCGAAAGGGCCACGGAGCCGCTGTTGGCGCGGAAGGATTTGCCGCCCGTGTTGTCGGGCAGCACGCCATAGCTCGCTTCCGGCTTGACGTTCACAAGGATATTTCGGCCGGTCTGATAGCCCACGGCTCGTCTCCAATGTTGGGAAGGCGCCATGCGCCAGGTCAGATGCCCGTCAGCACGCGTCTCGACGGCCGGGCGCGCCGTCCGCCGTCACCCGCGATGCAGGTACTCGAATGGGATGGTCGCGGTGACGCGCCACCAGTTCTTGTCGTCCGTGGCGGGACCGCCACCGTCGATGCGCGGCGCCCAGGAGCGCACGCAGCAGCCGGGCGTGTCCCGGTAGAACTCGGCCGCGCGGAAGATCTCGCCGGCCTCGGTCGCCAGCGCCTTGGCGGGTGCCGCACCGACACCCACCGGAACGAAGACGTGGATGGTGATGAGGCCGAGATATTCCCACAGCTGATCGCCCGGCCGGCCGACGCCGCGCAGGTTGCTTGTGGAGACGCCAGTCTCGAAAAACACCCATGGCTGGAAGTCGCCGTCCGAGTTCGCTTTGTCGATCTCGGGCCCGTTCGGGAGGGCGATGGGCGTGCGGTTCCAATTCGCCTGAAAGCGCGTGAGGATCGCGGCCTCAGCGCCGGCAATGTTCGCCATTATCCGAGTTCCCCGATCCAGAGCGCGGGATAACGGGCGTCGGACTGGTCGAATGCAGCACCGCTGCCCGTGCGAATGGCCCCGCCGTTGGCGCGCCCGTCCGCAATTCCAATCCACGTCCACCCGACATTGGCGATGTTGCCAAAGCGGCGGTGCACGATCCAACTGGCCTGCGCGTAGACCTGATCGGTGCCCGGTACGCGCATCTTCATCGAGCCGTTTTCGATGACGCGCGAATACGGAAGGAAGCTGGAGATATAGATCTCCTCGCCCGCCCGACGCCGGCGCAGGTTCTTCACGGCGCGGCCGCGAATGAACATTGTGTGCGAGTTTCGATAGTCACCGCTCAAGACGGGACTGAGATCGAAGAGCGTTTCCATGGCGAACTGCGCCACCATGTCGAGCCGCTCGTATTCGTATTGAATGACGCCGAAGTCCTTCACCGTCTCCTCGGCCGCGCCCTCTCGCCCGTCCACCCAGCGCCGGAAAGCACCCGGGCGCGGAACGGCGCCCATGATCTTGGCATGCTCGCGCTTGGCCGTCTCGACCAGGGCGCGCTGCGTCGCTTCAAGCGTCGCCGCCCGCGCGATATCGATCGCGGTGCGCACATTCTGCAGCTTCGCCATGGTCAGCCCCGAACCGCAAACTCGTAGGCAATCAGCACGCCGCCGACGCGGCGCGTCTTGTCGTTCGGCGGCCCGACGATCGCGAGCGTCCTGCCGTGCATCATGACGCGGTCGCCCTTCTGGAACGGCGGATCGAAAGTCACGTCTTCCGCCATGACGATCAGCTTCGTGTCGGTCTGCACGATGTCGCCCACGACCTCGTGCGCGTCGAAGGTCGTCACGCGCGCGCGAACGCCGATGTTCCGGCCGGCCGATCCTTCGCCGCGCCGGATCATCACCTGTTCGCCGCTGCGTGCCATCATGCGGCGGTAGGCGCGCAGCATCTGATCGGCCGCGCTCATCAGACGTTCCATCGCCGGAAATCGCGCAGGAGGTCATCAATCATCCGCTTCCTGGCGAGCGCCGTCTGTTCGGGGCTGTTGAAGGCGATGCTGCCGACGTCTTCCGTCGTTTCGCTGCGGATCTGACCGCCCTCGCTGGTGGCATGGAAGCGGTGTCCGATGTCGAGAAGGATGGCCTCGCGGATCGCGGCCGGGACGTCGGCGGCCGTCGGGCCGTAGCCGGCGACATAGGTGACGCGCAACAGCCGGCCGGCCGGGCCGCCGTTCCGGTTGGCGACGACGAACGGGCTGACGACATCCTCGTCGAGGCGGATCGCAGCGGCCGTTTCGGTCCCGTCCAGGTCGAGCCAGAGGCCGGTGGCCGACACGGCATCAGGAAAGCGAAGGCGCAAAGGCGCGCACTCGCCGATCCCGAAATCCTGCCGCCATGTCTGGTGGATCAACGCCCGCCCGAGCCGCCCGCGGTAGCCGTCGAGGCGCTCCACGGCCGCCTGCGCCATGCGCTGAAGGCGCGCATCCTCGCTGCTGCCCGTGATCCGGCACGCGTCGCGCACCTCTTCGATGGTGACGGGCAAGACGGCCGGCGCAACGATGCGGACGGGCGGGCGCATGATCAGCCTTTCGTCTGGGCCGCGAGGCTCCGAGCCACGGCTTCCTCGCCGCTGATCGTCGGATCGTTGAAGTCGATGCGGTTCTGTTCGGCCGTGGTCTTGGCGCGCGGATCGGCATCGACGGCCGGATGCGAGGGGTCGACGTCCGGCACGGTCTGCTCGGGAGCGCCGGACGGCGAGAACGTCTCGGCCGGAGCAATGCCGTTGTCGGCCGCTGCAGGCGTCTCCAGCACGTTATCGCCCTGGTCATTCAGGACGACATGGCCGTCAACGACATGCGCCTCGAGTTCCGTGACCGAATTGTCCGAAGTCGCGTATGCGAGATGCGGCGCTTCGCCGGTATCGACCGTCTCGCTGTCACCCGCTGGCGCGTCCGACTGCGTCCCGGCCGTGGTGGTGCCTTCACCGGCCGGCGGGGCCGCCTCACCCGTTTCGGTTTCCGTCTCCGTCTCGGTCTGCGTCTTCTTGCTGCCCATGGTTGGGGCCTTTCACGAAAAAGGCCGGCGCATCGGCGCCGGCCTGTTGCAGGGAACCCGACCGACGCCCTTAGGCGGCGACCTTGAGCGCGCGCATGGGCTCGGGATTGTAGACCCCGCCGCCGACGCGCTTGACGGTGTAGAAGTGGACGTAGGGCTTGTTGGTGAAGGGGTCGCGGAGCACGGCGATGCCGACGCGATCGATCACCATGTAGGTCGCTTCCATGTCGCCATAGAGCGCGCAGATGTTGCCCGCCGCGACCGTCGGCATGTCCGGCAGTTCGACGATGGGCGCGCCGTTCAGGGTCTGGGGCTCGCCCAGATTATAGGACGGCTGCCAGATGTAATTGCCGCCCGCATCCTTGAACTTGCGCGCCTGACCGACCGACAGGCGGTTCATGTAGAGCTTGGCGTTGGCGGCGAACTCGGATGGCAGACCGTACATGAGGTCAATCATGCCGTCAGTCGTCAACTCGGCCGCCTTGCCGGTATTCTGGACCTGAATGGCGCCCCAGGGATGGCGCGAAGCGTTCGCCCCGCCCGTGACATAGGTCAGGACGCCATAGGGCTTGTTGGCGCCGTCGCCGGCCAGGAAGGCGATCCCCTCTTGGCGGGCGAACTCGGTATCGACCTCGTCCGCCAGCCACTGCTCGAGATTGAGGGCGGCATCGTCCAGCAGCTGCTGCGAGATGGCCGGGTTGGCGTAGAGTTCGCCCGGCGTGAAGTCGAGGGTGCCGATGCCGGGCGTGCTGGTGGCAGGACGGGACGCCGTTTCGCCGACCCAGCCCGATCCAACATTGCGGTCGGAGAAGAGCTTCTTGAAGCCGGCCACCGAGATGGAGATGACGCGCGCGTTCTCGCGCAGCTTGGAGATGCGCTTGAGCTTGGCGGTGATGGTGCGATCCCATTCGATCGGCGCCAGATAGCCACCGTTCGCGTCGGTGCCCTTGTCCATGGCCGCCGACACCTGACCCTTGCGCATGTGAGCCTTGAAGGCGGCCACATATTCGGGGTCGGAGGCGGGCAGGTCGCCCACGACGCCACCACCGAGGGCGGCGGCGGCCAGCTTCACCGTCAGGTCGTCGAGCGAAGCCTGGAAGTTGCTGACGGCGGTGTTGATGCGGTCCACCTTCTCGGAAAGGACCACGTCCGCCTTGCCCTTCAGGGCTTCGTCGTTGGCGGCCTTGAAGGCTTCGAACGCCGAGAGAAGTTCGGCGCACATGACGCGCGGATCTTTGGTGTCGGCGCGAATGCCGATCCCGGTGATGGCGCGGGGAATGCGAAGCTCGGGGCGAGACATCGCGAAGACGCCGGCGGCGCCAATGATGGCCGGGCCGAGGGATGGCGCGGCGGCGACCGCCTGGGCCAGATCGCCCATGGCGTAGGCATGAGACATGGAAAAGAGCGCCGCGACGAGGATCGCCGCGAACGTGAACATCCGACGCATCGGGTTCTCCTGAGGTTAGCTGTTCTTGGACACGAGAGAGGCGAGGCGGCCGGACCAATCCGGCACCTCTTCGCCAGCGCCGGGCGTGGCTTCAATGGCAGCGCCCGGCGTGCCCTTGATCTTGTTGATGCGCTCGCGAGCCTGGGCGCGGGTCGCGCCAGCCGCCACGAGCTGCAGTTCCAGAGCGCGAAGGTCGTTGACGTCCTTGTCCTTCGACTTCGCGTCCTCGTCGACTTTCATGGCATCGGCTGCAAGGAGAGCGTTGGCAAAGCCGCGCTCGATCGCCTGCGTGCCGGACATGTAGGTCTCGGCATCCATCCACTTCGCGATGTCCTCAACGCTCTGGCCGGTCCGGGCAGCGTAGAGGTCCACCATCGCCTGATCGAACGGCTGCAGCCATTCGCTGGTCTCGCGCATGTCGTGCCGGTTGCCCATCGCGTAGACCCAGCAATAGCGGGGCTGCTTTTTCAATGGCTTAGGGGCTCTTGCGTCACCCTTGCGTCAATGAACCGTCGATTTGGCTCGCGCCTTGCGTCAGAAGCGCTCCGTCGAGCATCGGCCCGGCAGTCCGAAGACCCATGCTCATGCGCTCGAAAGCCAGATGATGGGCGGCGCGGTCGCTGACCGGATGCGCGTAGGTCTGCAAGGTCATATCGAACTTTTCGTGGCCCATCAGTTGGGCCACATCCATCAGCGAAAGGCCGTTCTCGATCCACCACGAGGCCGCGAAATGCCGCAAGGCGTGGAAGTGATAGGATTGGCCTTCATCAGCGATGCCGGCCCGCTTCAAGAGCGCCGTCCACATCTCCTGTAGGTTATCGCCCATGACGCGACCGCCTTGAACGGTGCGGAACACGATCTGCCGATCGTTGTGTTGATACCAACGCTCCAACCACGTCTTCAATGCTTGAGCGACATGGGCCGGCATAGGCACATCCCGCGTTCCGGCAGCCGTCTTCGGGCCCTTCAGTTCGTCCCACTGGGTCAGGCTATGGCGCACGCGGATCATGCGCCGGTCGAAGTCGATCAATGGAACCGTAAGCCCGACTATCTCGCCAAATCTCAGCCCGCAGGTGGCCGCGAGGTAGACGAAACAGCGCATCATGGAGTCGTTCCGCCATTTGTGCGCGGCGCGGGTCTCCACGACGCCCAAAAGGTGCTGAATCTGGTTTGCCGTGAAGGTGCGGACCTTCGCCCGGGCGATCCCTCGCATCGCCTCGACCGCGTGATCAGACACGCGCTTTCGCAGCCGGCCGTGAGCCATGGCGAACTTCTCGACCAGCCGGAACGTACTGAGGCGGTCGCGGGCGGTGCGCGGATTGAGACCGTCGAGCCGAACCATTTCACGCGTCCATTGCTCGACGCGGACCGGCTTGAGCTCCGTCCACTTCATCGCCCCAAGGTGCGGGATGATGCTCCGATCGATGTGCAGGGCAACGCTCACTTCGCGGTTGCGCCCGATCGCGCCCATCCGTCGGCGGTCCTCCATGTGGCGCACGAAGTCCTCGCAGGACGCCTCCACCGTCTGCGTGTCCGCGTCGGCCACGAAGGTCCCATCTTCCGCTTCGCGCTCCACCTTTCGCTTGAAAGCGTCCGCATCCTTCTTCTTGTCGAACTGCTTCGATCTTCTGACGCCTTTCTCGTCCACAAAGCGAACCGCCCAGGCGGTCTTGGTCTCTCCGTTATAGGTCCACTCGCGCTTCGAAACGCTCGCCATTGTCTCTCTCCGATTTCGTGAAAGGGAGACCGGCCGGCACGAGGCCGGCCGATCGTCGGGTTTCAGAAGTGCGAGACTTCTTCGAGTTGCGCCTCTTCGCGTTCGTCGGCGCGCGGGTCGCCGTCATGCCGGCCGATCGCATAGGTGCTCGACCAGCCAAGGCTGGGTTCGCTGTCGGCGTCCGGTTCTAGATCGCAGTCGCCATCCAGTGAATCCAGCCGGTCAATCATGGCGTGGATAGCCGCCACGATCTGACGCCGGCTCGACCGCTCCATGTCGATGAAGATGAGCGTCATCGCGAGCCCTCCCCTTCGTTCGTGCGAATGCGCGAATAGTCGAGAAGGTCGAGTTGCTTTCGAGCTTCCGTCATCGACGGCGTGACAGGCAGGCCCAGCTTGAACCAAAGCTCGCCAGCCGCGCGCGTCCCGAACACCTGCCGCGCTTCCGAAACGAGGCGGACGCGCGGCCCGTCAGGCTCGTGCGGCTGGTCGCCCGAAGGAATTTCCACCGGAGGCGCGCCGGCCGGCCGATGGAAGTGGCGGGTGAGCACCTGGTAGCATTCGCGCTGGTAGAGGATGACGCGCTCCCGCACCCCCTCGTCCTTGATGCGGCTGGCGTCGATCGTGAACAGCCATCCGTTGACGAGCTCGAGCTTGAGGCAGGTCGTCTCCTGAACGCCTCCCTTCGCCAAAGGGGCGGGTATGATACACGCCCCTTCGGACAGGATGGGATCGCGGCGGATGCGCTGGCGCTGTGCATTCCAATCCACGCCCATCGCATCCACGATGGGTTTGACGGCCACGAACACGCCATCGTCGTTTTCGAAGCTGTAGAGATCCGTTCCGCGGAAGTTCACCGTGACGAGACGCGAGGTCATGCCGCACCTCCGTGCTCGGCTTGGTAAGCCTCCATCCAAGCCAGCATCTGGCGAAGCTCTTCGGGCGATGCACGCTCGAACAGCTCCATCATCCTGGCGTAGTATTTGATCGTTCGGCAGCGATGCCGCGTCTCGTCGCTGTAGGTGGCCAAACGGTGCGCCAAGTCGGCGGGCCACCGTTCGGGCGCGGCCGAAGGATCGAGCGCGCCGACACGTGCGAGCGCGGGCAGAGACGCTATGACCGCGCCGGCCGTGAGGAAGCGAAGTGTCTGGCGTCGAGATATGGCTTTCATGCCGCCGCCCTCCGCCGCGCTTCGTTATCCGCTCGAAGCGCCCCTTCGAATTCTTCCTGCATTTTCCAGACCGCATCCCGAGCCTGGAGAACCGTTTCGAGAAGCACCCTCTTGTTCACCTCATCGAGCGCAACGTCGCCCGCGTCCGTGAGATGGGCTTCGGCAACGGAGGCGGCGATTTCGATTTGGGTGCCGCATTTCACCACGGCGTCTTCGACATCGCGGAAGCTCGACCGCGCGGCCTCAGGGGGCGAAGGCTTCGCTTCCGGCTGCTGGTCAGCCTCGATCGCGGCGTAAAAGGCATCCCGATGCCGGCGAGCCGCTTCGGTCGCATCGAGCGCAGCTTCCGACAGCGCGGCGATTTCATGTTCGGAAATCCCGGCGCGATGCCCCCGGCCGGTTTCAAAGAGAAGCCGAACCACCATCAGAAGGATTTCCGACCGAAGATGGCAGGTCGTCAGGCTGTCTTCTAGGTCGGAGATGCGGGAGAATGGAACGGTCCTCACGACGCCACCCCGCCAAGACAGAGGGACAGGAGGCCGGCCGAGACCGCGCCCGTCACTGCGCCGGCCGCAAGGGCGAGCACATAAGCGCGGTTGAGCCTCTGCCGGATCGCGTGCGTCTCGTCTCGCAGGAAGTCGATTTCCCACATCTGCGCCGCGAGCATGGCCCGCGCTTCGGTGAGCCCCGATGCGAGACCGACCATGGTTGCCGGAGTCGGGCTGACGGAGGGCTCGCAGTAGGTCTGACGGATTTCGGGCTGGGTCATCCTTATGCCCTCCCCCCACGAACGCCGGCAGGGATGGAGCGCCCGCCCACCGCCATTTCCTCGATCCATTGATCGAGGTCAGCTATGCGAGCGCACACCGTATCGCCGATCCGGAACGTCGGGATTTCCCCCGTGGCGATCCTGTGGCTCGTCTGACTCGGCTTCATGCTCAGGTAGCTCGCGATCGGCTTCGTCCCGTAGAGAAGGCCGGCCGAAGGCGTCTTGGCCCGGTGTTCGGCTTCCAGAACCGCAATCTGCCGTTTCACCTCCTTCCGCGAACTGCGTTGCGCCTCCCCTTCCAGCGCGGCCAGCCGTTCATCCATCTGGCTGATAAGCTCGGCTTGATTTTGGGTCTCGATGAAGCCGCCTGCTGCCGCGCGCTCTTCCTGTTGGCGGCGGAATTCCGCGAAGACGCGAATGATACGCGTCCGTGCGTGATTGGCGACGTTACCGGAGATGCAGTTGCAAACGGCCAAGGCTTGAAGCTCTGTGAGCCAGTATGACCGTGCCGGCCGGCCGAGTTGCAATTTAGCACCGGGAATGTCCACCCCACGGAGCCGGCCGAGACCGGACAGCAAGGACCGATGCGACTGGACGAGGGCGCGCACGGCACCTTCATGAACAAGACCCAGCTGCGTGCTAAGGCGCGCGTCGAAGATCCGCCCCTCTGCGCCGAACTCCGTGCTGATGTCGCTCACCATCAGTTGCACCGTGCTCGGCAGATAGCCGCTCTTGTAAATGGAGCGGATGTGCGGAGCCGCGCCGATCAGTGCAACGCGCTGGCGCAGTTCCGCGACTTCGGCGGCAAGATGCGCCAGCGTCTGGCGCGCCTCGTCCTCGACCGGCAACAGACCGCGCCGGTAGGCGAGGAACACGTCGATCATCTGCTTTCGGACGGCAGCGGCGGCCGGCGTGCGCGAAAGGGCGCAAATGACGAGCGCCTGGCCCTCGTTCAGCCAGTATTCCTTGCCGGGCCGGCCGCGTCCCGTATTTTCCGACTGGCAATCGGAAATTCCGCCGTGGCTCTCGAGCTCAGGACGGTTACGCTCAATAAGGCGACGGATCGAATGAGCATCCGTCATGCCAAGCATTTGAGCTAGGCGAAGGTCTTGGACGCGGGGTTCGCCAGTTCGATCATCCAGTTGGTCGGGTGTGAGGGATGCACTGGCGTCACGCACCAGCGCGAGATGGGATTTCGTCATGGGATTCGGTCTCTGTAGGGACCGGCTTCTCAGGGCCGGGGTTTTCCCCGCCATGGGGAAAACCTACGCCAGCATCGGGCTGGCGCCGGGAGGCTGAGAACACGTCACAGAGAACGTGCCCGACCGCCTTCCCCCCGAAAGGGTCTTGTATAGCGGCCGGACTCCCGGCATAACTTAGCCGTTCGCGCCCGGCTTGGCGGCCGGCACGTTCGTCTCGCAGGTTGAACTTTGGCGAGTTCACTTCTGCGCTCTGTGGCTGACAGGCCAGACCTTGGCGGGTCCCCTGTCGGGAGTTCTCAGGCTCCACAGACATGAATGCCTCACATCCCCGGCCGGTTCAACCTCCCCTCCCTTCGGGGGCGCTTTGGCGCGTGTCGGGTTTCCGGGTTGCCCGCTCAATATTGTCCGTACAATAAACCTTGCCAAGCCGATTAAGTGTCGGTACGGTAATTCACATGGATATCACCTTCGATCCCTCCAAGCGCGAAAAGACCCTTGCCGAACGCGGCCTCGATTTCGCGCAGGCGGGCGAGGTCTTCGCCGGTGCCACCTTCGACCAGGAGGATGACCGCTTCGAGTACGGTGAAACCCGCATCATCACCGTTGGGTATATGGGCGGTCGGATGGTGGTTCTGGTCTGGACGGCGCGCGGCGACGCCCGTCACATCATCTCCATGAGGAAAGCCAATGACCGAGAACAAAAACGCTACGCAGCCCACTTGGGTTGATCCCGACGACGCCCCGGAGTTGACCGACGAGTGGTTCGACCGGGCCGATCTGCACGAAAACGGCGTGCTGGTCCGACGCGGCCGGCCGCCCGTCGAGAACCCGAAAGAGAAGGTCACGCTTCGCCTGGACCACGATATCGCCACGGCGCTGCGCGCCAGCGGCAAGGGCTGGCAGACCCGCGTGAATGACGCCCTTCGGGAGTGGATTTCTAAGCAGTAGCCCTACGCGGACTGCGCGGCGCGTGTTAGAACGGAACGGCAACAAAAACCGTAAAGCCGGCCTGTTGGTTGATGCACATATGGAAGGGAGAGGTCTGCACGCCTCTCCCTTATCCGCACTACTTCCCCAATCTCGGATGAGTTTTTTCCTCTTACCCGAGTGATCGAACGTGGAAACGCTCCGCCCCACCAAGCACGTGATTTTTTGCAGCTACTCAGCCAACCATCAGTGCTAAAGACACTGCAGACAAACAGGATGGGTGGTGGACATGGTGGACGAGTTAAAATTCGGCAACGAGATCATGACCGATGCGGTGGATTTCTCATTTGGCGAACTATTGAATCTTCACCGTGACGCAGAGATTATCATACGACCAGAATACCAACGACTTTTCCGGTGGAGCAATGAACAAAGATCTAGGTTGATCGAGTCTGTACTTTTGCGCCTACCGATACCGCCTATATTCCTAGTTGAAAACGATTCCAACGTACTGGAACTGATTGACGGACTTCAAAGAACAAGCTCTGTCCTGCAATTCTTGGACCATGGCGCAATTGGACAGCCAGAATTGGTATTGACTGGATGCGATATAATCAAATCTCTGAACGGCTTGACTTTCAATACTTTATCGACAGTCCTCAAGCTCAAAATTAAACGAACGCCAATCCGCGCCATAATCATAAGAAAAACTGGCGATCAGTTCGTCAAGTATGAGATGTTCAAGCGCCTGAACACGGGAGGCTCTCTCCTATCGCCCCAAGAGATAAGAAATTGCTCCTCTCGAATGATCGAAGGCGGAGAACAGTTTTATCAAATACTCCAAGAATTAGCCTCATACCAATCATTCAGTGATGCAATCGGCCGCCTTCCCGAAACAAACAAAGACCAAAGGGGAGACGAAGAGCTAGTTCTTCGTTTTTTTGCAGTTCGCAACTTTAAGTCCGGCTTCAAGGGTAACATTGAAGAGTGGCTAAACTCTTACATGGAATTTATCTTACTTAAGAAAAGCCCCTTCGACGTTGCAGAGCAGAAAGCACATTTCAAAAGCGTTTTTAATTTCATATATAATACTTTTACCAACGGTGCATTCTCACGCTACAACAACCATCGAGAACCAACAGGGCGCCTAGCACCTGCCTATTTCGAGGCTGTCGTAGGCGCCGTCGATCTGCACCTGAGCGAACTAGCCCTTATACCGAGCGAAACGCTTCGCAACCGCTTGATTGAAGCATTCAAGTCAGTAGAATTCATCGAGTCGACGGGTCCTGGCGCAAACTCCATCTCGAAATTTAACCGCCGCATCGATGTCATCAGCAAGCATCTGCTCGCACATGACGATCATTGATGAACTTACTGCTGATTTGGATTGGCGCGAGACCGAACTCGCGCTTATGAAGGTTTTCCTTCAACGCCAAGATTTTTCACCAAAGCAACACGAAGTTTTAACTAGAGCGGCGTGGAGCCTTCTTTATTCACACTACGAGGGATTCTGCAAGTTTGCCCTAACTTTATACTTCGAACAAATCGCCAATGCACAAAAAAGCTGCATCGTACTACCTGCTAAAACCAAGATTTTTGCCATGACAAAGGAGATAAAAAGGCTTAAAAATCTTCCTGCAGAGGATTTCATCAATTCGTTAGAACAATTTGCCAACGGCCCAATCGCTTGCGCCCCCGAGTTTCCTGACGTCGATACCAAATCGAATCTTTGGCCGAATGTTCTAGAAGAACTGCTCGAGTATGCGGATATCGAATGTCCCGCTGTGGACCATAACCGCCAGCTACTCAAGTCTCTTGTAACGAGCCGAAACGGAATTGCCCATGGTGAAAAAATCTTCGAGGAGATAAAGAAATATCAAGTCATGGAAAATGCTGTCTACCAAGTCCTGTACGAGCTCGCATTTGCTATCGAAACCCGCCTGCAGAACAAACCATTCAAGGCAGAAGATGATGCACAGGGTTGCCTGTTCGATTTTCTCTGATTTTCAGTCGATGATCAACGCCGACGGCGAGCATTGCTTGTCCAGTAGAGCACATCCTGCGATCGATGAACCGGACTTGACGTTACGGTGAGCGTTGCGCCTGACACAGTGTCAGCCTCAATGGAGGTGGATGATGGCCAGGGCGCTGAGCGAGGATCATCGGTGATAAGCTCTGAATGCGTCCCCGGGCGGGAGGTAGGCACGGTAAGTCGCCGTTCGGTTCGCGATCGGCATATCGACGGCGATCCGGCGGGTTAGGGAACCAGGATCGGCCAGCGGACGGCCCGGCCGCTTGGCTGACGGCGCGAGTCGACCCTTGATCCGCATGAGGCCTTCATCGTCGCAATGATCAAAGAGAACGGTTGATGGGCGGTGCGATGCGGTCGCCGCCGTCCTCCCACCCTTCGAACCGACCGAATGCGCCAACTACTTCGCCGCTGCAACCTATGAACCGAATCAAGCCGGATGTGCTTTAGCTCACCTGGCACAACAGAAATTCTGAGCTTCTGTGGCCGCATCAATCCTTACCCGCGCCTGATGAGGCGGCAGAAGGTTTGAAGTCTTTCACTGCCGCGCCGATAGCGCTCAAGATCGATGAGACCGTCGCGGGGTCAGGCGTTCCGGCGTCGGGGGACAAAATGTTCGCCTCGGCAGCCATCAGCGCCTTCACGACGTCGTACTGCTGATCCGGAGTTCCTAGGTCGAGGATGACACGCAGGCCGGCAAATCGAGCCTCCAAAATTGCAAGCTCTCTTGTGAAATATCTCTGCAGTTCGATCGCCCGCTGATAGGCCCTGAAAAACAAAAGCGCTGTGAACTCAGCCAGCAAGATCACGCCGACCCAAGGCGCAGCTTTAGCAAACACCACGATCCAGACAGCGCTCGTGTTTCCCGCCGTTGCGAGTGGTATGATTCGGTCTATGAAACCTCCTTCACCCCATAGGCGAAGACAAGCCAGCCCCAAACCAAATACGCATATCAGGATCGCCGCATTGCGGAAGCGATTGGCAGCGGACTCAGCACGAGAAGCAGGGCCGTCAAGCTTTGTGCGGATCCGGTCAAACGTGTTCTCGATATGCTGCCAGCGCCTCACCTCACGCGCAGAAGAGTCAAGCTGCCTACCAACTGCATCTTGTACCGCTGTCAGCACTCCTGCATCCAGACGTTCTGATAACAGTCTCGCGATCACTTGGCTATTTTCACCAACCGCCCCCGAAATAATCTCGGAAAATTTTTGGTCGATGCGCTTTTCTACTTCGTTCTGTATCCTTCTTTCGGACTGCTCTATCCTCGAAGAAAGGACCCTTTCGTTTTGATCCCGATCAGACGTCCCACGGAATGGCAGCGATCTGAAAAGCATATATAAACTCAAAAAACTCAAAAATATAAGAGATATTATTATAAAATACGGTAAGACGGCCCTAATTGGGACGTTTTGATCTGTTTGTCCAAAAACAATTATTTTTGAACTATTCATAGAATCGAAAAATGCAATGCACGCAGCTAATAAAAAGGCCCCAATCGCTCCGATCAATACACCAGATGCTTTCTTCAAAAAATCCCGCATTTAATTAGGAACCTTCCTGCTAATAATTTGTAGACTGCATATAGCAAAGCTTCGCCCATGTCCCTGCTATTTCTACAGTTTTTCACACATGCTGCTGCCAGCAAGACGTGATCAAAATATACTGCTATGCGCGATTGTTGATATTATTACATTGAATGCACATATGATCAACAACAAGATAGAAATACACGTAGGGAGATTTTAGG
>NZ_BBWS01000059.1:0-87827 GCF_001463925.1 Aureimonas sp. N4
AGTCAGTCCGCTTCCGGATCAAAAGGACGCTGAAGCGGACATCATGGGACAACCGGCAGCCACACCCAGAGGGCGACGAGCGTCGCCAGCAGCACGGGCGGGGTGAGGACGAGGCCGACCCGCATGTACTGGCCCCAGGTGATCCGCTGTCCCTTGCCCGCAAGGACGTGCAGCCACAGGAGGGTCGCGAGCGAGCCGATCGGTGTGAACTTCGGTCCGAGGTCGTTCCCAACGACGTTGGCGTAGACCATGAGCTCGCGGGTCAGGGGCGCCACGTCCGCCCGGTCGATGGCGAGCGCCCCAACGAGGGTGGCGGGCATGTTGTTCATGACGGAAGCGAGCGCCGCCACGACGAAGCCCGTGCCGACGGTGGCAATGAGCGTGCCCTGCTCGCCGAGCCACCGCAGGACGCCCGCTGCGATGGCAATCAGGCCGGCGTTCCCGAGACCATAGACGACAAGGTACATGCCGATCGAGAACAGGACGATCTGCCACGGTGCCCCGCGCAGGACCCTGGCCAAGTCGACCACCGCACCGCGCCCACTGGTGAACCACCGTCCCGCGACCGCCATGAGGACGAGGGCGGCGGCGCCGGTGACAAACGCGATCGGCACGCCGAGCGGTCCCGTCACGAAGTAGGCGATGAGCAGGAGACCGAGGAGCGGGAACGCGGCGTGGAAGACGGCCGGGTCGCGGATCGCGCTGCGAGGAGCTTCGAGCCGGCCGACGTCATAGGTCGCCGGGATGTCCTTCCGGAAGAACGCCCACAGGACGAGGAGCGTCGCCGCCAGCGAGACGAGGCTCACCGGCACCATGACCGCCGCGTAGCGGCCGAAGGACACGTCGAAGAAGTTCGCGGTGACGATGTTCACAAGGTTCGACACCACGAGCGGCAAGCTGGTCGTGTCGGCGACGAACCCGCAGGCGACGACGAAGGCGAGCGCCGCGGCAGGCGGGAAGTCGAGGCGCAGGAGGATGGCGAGCACGATTGGGGTAAGGAGCAGCGCGGCCCCGTCGTTCGCGAAGACGGCGGCGATGGCCGCGCCGAGGACGACGACGAGCGGGAACAGCCGCCGCCCATTGCCTCCGCCCCAGCGGGCGACGTGGAGCGCAGCCCAGGCGAAAAACCCGGCCTCGTCGAGGACGAGCGAGATGACGATCAGCGCGACGAAGGTGAACGTCGCGTCCCAGACGATCTCCCAGACCGACCCGACAGCGCCCCAGCCTACGACACCGGTTGCCAGGGCGACCGCTGCGCCGGCGAGCCCCGACCAGCCGATGCCGAGGCGCCGGGGTTGCCAGATGACGAGAATGAGCGTGGCGACGAAGATCGCAAGGGCGAGCATGGACGGTCCGGGGGACGGAGGATCAGAGGGTGCGCTGGTTCACGCGTGTCGAGAGTTGCTCGGCGCTCTCGACGCGCTCGGAGTAGCGATTCGTCAGGTAGTCCGACCGTCCGCGCACGAGATGGGTGAACTTCACCAGTTCCTCGCAGACGTCGACGACGCGGCTGTAGAAAGCGGACGGCTTCATGCGTCCCGCCTCGTCGAACTCGAGGAACGCCTTCGGGACCGACGACTGGTTCGGGATCGTGACCATGCGCATCCAGCGGCCGAGGATGCGCATCTGGTTCACGGCGTTGAAGGACTGCGAGCCGCCCGACACCTCCATGACGGCGAGGGTCTTGCCCTGCGTCGGACGCTTGGCGCCGAGGGCCAGCGGTATCCAGTCGATCTGCGCCTTCATGATCCCGGTCATCGCGCCATGGCGCTCCGGACTGACCCAGACCATGCCCTCGCACCAGTCGGCCAGGTCGCGCAGCTCCTTGACCTTCGGGTGGTCGGGCTCCGCGCCGTCGGGGAGCGGCAGGCCGCGGGGGTCGAACGTGCGGACCTCGCAGCCGAACCAGCGCAGGAGGCGCGCGGCCTCCTCGGACAGGAGGCGGGAATAGGACCGCTCGCGGATCGAGCCGTAGAGGACGAGGATGCGCGGCGGGTGCGCTGGCGCGCCGGGGCCGGCGAGCGCGCTCCCATCGATCGGGCGAAGCTGGTCGAGGTCGACGGAGGGGAGGTCGTGGGCGATGGAGGCGTTCACGATACCGATCCGGACGCGCCCACGACTTCGCCGTCCTCCTTCGTGAAGGTGGCGACTGGGTTGGCGAGGAGCGGCAGCACCTTCTCGGACGGACGGCAGAGCGCGGCGCCCTTGTCCGTCACGACGATCGGACGGTTGATCAGGATCGGGTGCTCGATCATCGCGGCAAGAAGTTCCTCGTCCGTCAGCTTGGGGTCGGCGAGGCCGAGTTCGGCGTAGGGCGTGCCCTTCTCCCGCAGGATGTCCCGCGGCTTCAGGCCCATGATGTCGAGAAGTTCGGCGAGGACCTCCCGGCTCGGCGGGTCCTTCAGGTACTCGATCACCTGCGGCTCCTCGCCGGACTGGCGGATCATCTCCAGCGTGTTGCGGGACGTGCCGCAGGCGGGGTTGTGGTAGATCGTGACGGTCACGAGCATGTCTCCGACGGGCATGACGGGGCGAGGAGGTCGGCGCCGAGGTTCCCGCAGATTTCCGGGTTCCCCGAACAGCAGTCCTCCGTCAGGAAGGCGAGGAGCTGGCGCATGTCGTCGTAGCTCGCCGCGTAGAGGATGCGGCGCCCATCTCGCCACGAGCGCAGAAGCTTGGCGCGTTCCAGCGTCGCGAGGTGAAAGCTCATCCGCGTCGGCGGGATGGACAGCGCCTCGGCGATCTCCCCAGACGGCATGCCGTTCGGGCCGGCGCGGACCAGCATCCGGAAGGCCGAGAGACGGTCGGCGTGGGCAAGGGCGGACAGGGCGGCAACGGCTGAGTCGTCGTTCATTCCTGCGATATTGCAAACATATTTGCAATGTTCAAGTGCTTGTCATTGGGTTGCCTTGCCCAATCGGCCCCTGGGGCAAGGAGAGGCGCATCACCCTCGGTACGCGACCAGCATGGCCCCAGCCGCGATCAGCCCGACGCCCGACCAGTTTGGGACCGACAATCGTTCGCCGAGGAACAACGTGCCGAGAACCGCCACCAGAACGACGCTCAGCTTGTCGATCGGCGCCACGCGGGCCGCGTCGCCCAGCTTCAGCGCGCGGAAGTAGCAGAGCCAGGAGCCGCCCGTGGCCAACCCGGAAAGGACCAGGAACAGGTAGGTCCGTCCCGACACCGCACCCGGCCATTGCAGACGCCCGGTAACGGCCAGGATGCCGGCAAGAACGAACAGGATCACCACGGTGCGGATCAGCGTCGCGAAATCGGAATCGATGTTGGCGATGCCGACTTTGGCGAGAATCGCGGTCAGGGCGGCGAACCCCGCCGAACACAGTGCCCAGAACTGCCAGGAGGCAAGAGCGAGTTTCATGATGTGACTCCTCTTTTGAGACGGGGACTTCGTTGCGGAACACGCTATCCGACGCGGGCGACGGCCACGTCGTCGGTCTCGGGGGCCGGCGTCTTCTCCTCGAGCGCGCCGTCGCCCGCCCCGACCGTCCAGCGCTCGATATGCTTGAACACGATCACCTTGTCGCGCAGCAGCGCGCCGTGACGTCGGCAGAACGCCTCGAGGTCCGGCCGATGGCCGACCAGCTCGACGCACATCGTCAGCTCGGGGTTCGGCGTCTCGCTACCCTCGGGCTGCACGGGGCCGTGGTTGCTGAAGCCGTAGTGCGTGTGGTGGGCGACCGCGTTCACGATGCCCGCCTTCTTCGCCAGGAGCACGAGTTCACGATAGAGCGGCTTGGCGCCCCAGGAGGCGAAGCGCCCCGATCCCGGCGCCTTGTCGCGTGGCCTCAGGTAGATGCGCAGCATCCCGACGTCGCTCGGGATGAGGTAGTGGGTGTCGGTCATGGTGGTTCCTTCGGTGGCATAAGAGACGATCGGAACGACGACACCCGGACGGGCGCGTCGGCGGGGCAGCGACACGTTCGGGCGGGGACGCGGCAGGGCGCGCACCTCGCGCAGCGACACGTCGGGGGGCACGAAGCCGTGGTCGAGCTTCGGCACCCCGACGCGCTGGGACAGGTAGATGCCTGAATGGCCGCTGAAGACGTAGGCGAGGAAGCATCCGGTCGCGATGTAGACGGCGTTGTCGGCGCCGAAGAGTTCGATGCCCATGATGGTACAGGCGATCGGCGTGTTGGAGGCGCCTGCGAATACGGCGACAAAGCCGATCCCGGCGAAGAGGTCGACCGGCGCACCGATCGTGTGGCCGATCGATGCCCCGAGGCCGGCGCCGATGAAGAACAGGGGTGTGACCTCGCCGCCCTTGAACCCGCAGCCGAGCGTGACGACCGTGAACAGAAGCTTCCAGGCCCAGGCCCACGCATCGGAACGGGCGGGATCGAAGAAGCCGGAGATCGTCACGTCGGCCGGGTTCGGCGACCAGACCCCAAGGCCGAGATACTCGCGGGTGCCGAGCGCATGGACCAGCGCGATCAGGACAAGACCGCCGAGGACAGGGCGCAGCGGCGCGAACGGCACGACGCGCTTCACCAGCCCCTGCACGGCGTGAAGGCTTTCGGCGAAGAACTGGCTGACGAGCCCGAACGCGACGCCCGCGATCGCAACTTGGGCGAACAAGAGGATATCGAGCCGGAACCCTGGCCCGTCGGCACCGAACCCGATCAGGAAGTGGGTGTGCTCGATCCCCCATTGGAGGCAGACCCAATCTCCGACCACTGCCGCGACGAGACAGGGCACCAGCGCCTCGTACTGGATGCGACCGACGGTCAGCACCTCGAGCGCGAACACCGCCCCGGCGATGGGGGTGCCGAACACCGCACCGAAGCCCGCCGCGATGCCGGCCATGAGCAGGAGGCGAACCTCGCCCAACTCGAGGCGCAAAGCTTTGCCGAAGCCGGAGGCCAAGCTCCCGCCGAGCTGGACCGCCGTGCCCTCGCGTCCGGCAGAGCCGCCGAACAGGTGCGTGGCGACCGTCGAGACAAGGATCAGCGGCGCCATGCGCAAGGGCACGCCCGCGCCGGGCTCGTGGATCTGCTCGACGATCAGGTTGTTGCCGCCCTCGGCCGAGCGGCCGAACCAGTGGTAGACGAGGCCGACCGCAAGACCGCCGACGGGCAGCCAGTAGAGGAGCACCGGGTTGTCGAAGCGCGTGCGCGTCGCGACGTCGAGCGCCCACAGGAACAAGGCGCAGGCCGAACCGACGGCGGCCGCCATCGGCAGGACCAAGAGCACCCATCGGGCGAGAGCGAACGCCTGTAGGGTTCGGTTGGCGAGGGCGTTGGGCGGCATGGTCTGGCTCCGGATGAGGGCGGAGCGATCAGACGGAGTGTCGGGAAACACGGGCCGGACATGACTACTCGCCCGCGTGTGTTGCGGGTGGAGTAGGAGTCATCAGCCCATCGGGGAGCGGTTCGGCGCGAGGCCCGGCAGAATCCATTGCCGTTCATGACGTCTACGTGATCGCCGCGAGCATTGTCAACGCGGGCCTCGTGCGTCGCGAGATACGCCAACGGGGAACTGGTAGGCGAAGGGAATGTTGCTCTCTCCTGACGCAGTTTCCTGCGCCCTCGGAGATGTCACCATGCTCACAAGACGCGCCGTGCTCCAGGGGGCAAGTTCCATCGCAGTGGCTCTTACGACATGGCCCGCTTCCGCCGCTTCGGCGTCGGCGACCATGGCGGCACCCTCCGAGCCTTCCAGCGACTTGCTCGTCCACAGCAAGCTTCCGTTGAACGCCGAGACGCCGATCGCCAAGCTCCGGTCCGCCTTCGTCACGCCCCAGGCCGAGTTCTATATCCGCGACCACGGCACCGTGCCGAAGATCGAGGAAGCGGGCTACACGCTGGCGATCGGTGGCAAGGTGAAGACGCCCATCGATCTGTCGCTCTCGGACCTCAAGTCACGCTTCCCCGAGCGCAAGGTGATGGCCGTCATGCAGTGCGCCGGCAACCGCCGGGCAGACATGGTCGACGTTGGGTATGTCGAGGGTGATCTCTGGGGCCCCGGGGCGATCGGCAATGCGGAGTGGACAGGCGTTTCTCTCGCCGACGTCCTGAGCGCTGCCGGCGTCGAAGGCGGTAGCGGGTTGCACGTCGCCTTCGCCGCTCACGACGAGGTGGTCATGAAGGATGACCGCTTCGACTACGGCGTTTCGATCCCGCTCGAGAAGGCGATGACGCCTGACGTGCTCCTCGCATGGGCCATGAACGGCGAGCCGTTGATGGCCGAGCACGGCTTTCCCCTACGCGTCGTGGTACCCGGCTATGCGGGAACGCGCAGCCCCAAATGGTTGGCCTCCATCATCGTGCAGGACGAGGAGGCCGATACCCCGATCCAGCGCAAGGAGTATCGGCTCTTTCCACCGACGACGACGAAGGAGACGGCCGACAAGGATCCGAACGTCGTCATCAACGACATGCCGCTGAATTCCGCGATCTGCATGCCGGCGGCCGGGGCAACATTGAGGCCGGGAACGACGACGATCGAGGGTTACGCGATCGGGACACAGAATGGCGTCGCGAGGGTTGAGGTCTCCTACGACGGTGGCGAGAACTGGCACGAGGCCGCCATCGACAAGCGGGCCGATACTCAATGGGCGTGGGTCTTCTGGTCCGTTGTCCTCGACCTGCCGGCCGGTCAGCATCAGCTCGCCGTCCGTTCCTTCGACGAGGTCGGCGGTTCGCAACCCGAGGACATCGCGAAGATTTGGAACTGGAAGGGCTACCTCGCCAATTCATGGCATCGCGTCTCGGTCAGCGTCGGCTAAGCTCTCGGGCTCTGACAATTACAACTCAACGCATCCGGTTGGCTTGGGCAGAGAAAAGCGCCGACCGAGATGCGGTGGGTTGGAGACCTGCGGACCGTACAAGAGGGGAACTGTCATGAGCAAACCAGACGGCTGGGAAGATCCGGAGGGGCTCGAGATGAAGGAGCTAGCCCAAATTGAAGATCGGAAGGCCGCAGCCAGAGGCGCGTCCCAATCGACCGTAGGCTCGGGTCTGACATGGCTTCTCATCGCAGGTTCGTTGCTGGCGGTCTGCGTCGTCCTGTGGATGACGCTTCGCTAGCGATGCAATGCTGGTCCACCCTTCTAGCGGCTGCTGAGGACCGGGGCGGCGGTGGCTTTCAGACCCTCGACCACGACCAGCCGCGGCTCCTTTCCCGCCGTCGGCTCCCCCGGGACGGCAAGCGTGCGCACCGGGCCGATGCTGGAGGCCATGCCGGCTCCCTTGTCGTTGGTCTTCAGCACCACGACGGGCTCGTCCTGTCCTTCGAAGAAGACGCCGTACTCCGTCATCGGCTTCAGCTTGGCGACGCTGACATCGATCGCGTCGACGAGCCCGAGATTGCGCGACACGACCATCCCGGAGCCAGTGGCCCCCTCAGGCGCCTTCAGCGAAAGCGTTAGGTTCTCCGGACCCGCCTTCAGCGGCACAAGGTTCTCGGTGCCCGCACCATCCGGGACCGCGCCCGGCACGAAGACGAGCGCCTGCGGGGCCTGTCCGATCGGTATCTCGGCGACGACCTTCTGCTCGGCCGTGTCGATCACATCGACCCGATCGTCATTCTCGAGCCCGACGAAGATACGGCTGCCGTCGTCGGATCCCCAGATGCCGTGGGGCAGGGCGCCCACCGGAATGGTTGCGACGAGTTCTGTCTTCTCTCCGGGCTTATACACCTTCACGACGTTCTCGCCGCCGATCGTGACATAGACCAGCGTCTCCCCGTTTACCGTGCCGAAGCCGAGATGGTTGGAGATCGGCCCGCTGTCGATGACCTCCTTCACCTCGAGCGTCCTGGCATCGACGCGCGTGACCTTGCCGACGTCCTTGTGCGTCAGCCAGACGTCGCTGCCGTCGGGGCTGACCTGCACGAAGGGCACGAAGGGCGAGACGACAGGAATGCGCTTGACGAGCGCGTGGCTCGCGACGTCGAAGACCTCCAGCACCGGATTGAACGAGTTCGCGACGAAGGCGAACTTGCCGTCGCGGCAGAACTTCGTCATGCCCGGACCGCTCGTCGTCGGGATGCGACCTGTTTCCTTGAAGGTCGCGGCATCGATCACCGAGAGGTAGTCCTCCCCGCGCACCGTCGCCCAGACTTGCGCGCCGTCCGGCGTGAAGAAGGCCTCGTGCGGGTTGCGCCCGACATAGGTCGTGCCCTTCACGGCATTGGTCGCCGTGTCGATGAAGGTGACGGAGTTCGTCACCGTCGAGACGACGACGAGCGTCTTGTGGTCCGGCGAAAATCCTAGGCCGTGGACGTTGACCTCGCCCTTGTAGAGGGGGCTCAGAACGTCCGGCCGCGGATTGCCGAGCCGGATCTGGCCCAGCAGCTTGTTGGCGACGGGGTCGATGACCGAGACCGTGTTGGAGTTCTGGTCGGCGGTGTAGACGCGGTCTGAGGCGGCGGGCAGCGCGAAGGCCGACGTCGAGACGAGGAGCGCGGCGGCGAGAATGGCGGTGCGG
Organism: Aureimonas sp. N4; assembly: GCF_001463925.1. Taxonomy (NCBI): domain Bacteria; kingdom Pseudomonadati; phylum Pseudomonadota; class Alphaproteobacteria; order Hyphomicrobiales; family Aurantimonadaceae; genus Aureimonas; species Aureimonas sp. N4. The sequence goes on from NZ_BBWS01000059.1 coordinate 8,451, forward strand.
GTCATGGGGTTGTCTCCGGAACGGGCTTTGGTTTGTCGGCAGATGCGGCGAGCATCGAGCGCATCAGCGTAATCTCGTAGGTCTGTTCGGTGATGATGGACTGCGCGAGGTTGCGGATCGCCGGGTCCTCGGTCGAGCCGAGGACGGCCTTGGCCATGTCGATCGCGCCCTGGTGATGCGGGATCATCTGGGACAGGAAGTCATGATCGGGGTCGCCGGTCACCGGCGCCGACATCATGCCTGCGTGCATCGTCTCCATCGCCGCCGCGGTCGCTTGCGCATAGGGCGAGCCGTCGGGCGAGGCTGGTGCCATCGTCGCATGCTGATGGGCACGCGCGTCCTGCGCTTCGGCCGAAGTCAATGACATCCCGGCGAAGGCGAGGGCGAAGAGGAGCGTCTTCAACATGGGGCTGGCGTTTCCTCCGAGCACGGGCTGGAAGGGAAGACGCTCGGCGAACGCTTTCATTCCCGACGTCGCGACTTTTTTCCGCGACGCGGAGCCGAGAGCGCGTCCGCCGCTGCCGGTCCGACGCTGGAAGCAACCGATCGATGCAACCGATCGGAAAGACCGGAACAACGCGTTGGATGAATCCGTCGCCGCCGCGCATGGTCTGAGCAGGAAAAGGACCTCCGCCCATGACCTTCGAACAAATGCGTGCCGTCTCGCTCGGCCTCCACCCGCTGTCGCGCCTCGACAGCCCCCGCGAGGTGGTGCGACAGTTCACCCCGAACTGGTTCGCCGCCACCATGGGGACGGGCATCCTGGCCATCGCGCTCGCGCAGTTCGGGACCGCGGTCCCGGTCCTCCATGCGATCGGGGAAGGGCTGTGGATGCTGAACATCGGGCTCTTCGCCCTGTTCACCGCGCTCTACGCCGCCCGCTGGATCTTCTTCTTCGACGGGGCCAAGCGCATCTTCGGCCATTCCGTCGTGTCGATGTTCTTCGGCTGCATTCCGATGGGGCTCGCCACCATCATCAACGGTTTCCTCGTCTTCGGACTACCGCGCTTCGGCTCCGCCGCGGTCGGGATCGCCGAGACGCTCTGGTGGATCGACGTCGCAATGGCGGCGGCCTGCGGGGTCGCCATCCCCTACATGATGTTCACCCGGCAGAGCCACTCGATCGACCAGATGACCGCGGTCTGGCTTCTGCCGATGGTGGCGGCCGAGGTCGCCGCGGTGTCGGGCGGGCTGCTTGCACCCCATCTCGCCGACCCGCAGAGCCAGCTCCTCGTCCTCACGCTGTCCTACGCGCTCTGGGCCCTGTCGGTACCGATCGCGATGAGCGTCCTCGTCGTGCTCGTTCTGCGGCTCGCCGTCCATAAGCTGCCGCACGCATCCATGGCCTCGTCGAGTTGGCTGGCGCTCGGCCCCATCGGCACCGGCGCGCTTGGCCTGATGACGCTGGGCGGAGCCGCCCCCGCGATCCTCGCCGCCAACGGGCTGGAGCGGTTCGGGGCGACGATGGAGGGCGTTGGCCTCGTCGGCGGCCTGCTTCTCTGGGGCTACGGCCTGTGGTGGCTCGCCATCGCGACGCTGGTCACGGTCCGCTACGTCAGGGAAGGCCTGCCGTTCAATCTCGGCTGGTGGGGCTATACGTTCCCGATCGGCGTCTACGCCGTGACGACGCTGAAACTCGGCACGATCCTGCCCATCCCCGCGATCCACGGCTTCGGCGTGGCACTGGTTGTTCTCCTCGCCGTGGTCTGGTCGATCGTGGCGGTGCGCACGGTCCGGGGCGCGTGGCGCGGCGACCTCTTCGTCGCTCCCTGCCTGAAGGCCAACTGAGACGCGGATGGCTGACGCGTTTGTGATGTGTGTCCAGACGGAGCCAGGGAAGAACAGGCGCCCCGTAGCGTCATGGGGAAGGGCCGAGCGAGTGCCGTGCCGCCCACGAACGACACCAACTGGAGACCTGCCCCTTGCCGTCACGTCCCATCGCCCCGTCGCTTGATCGCCGCCGCCTCCTCATCGGGGGCACCCTGGTCGGATTGGGAATGGCGTTGCCCGGTTCCGCCCTGGCCGAGGACGGCGGGCCGGTCGATCCGGAGGCGGTGCAGACCCCCGGCCCCTTGGCGGAACTCAGCTACGGCGACGCGGCTGCACCTGTCACGGTGGTCGAGTACACCTCGTTGACCTGCGGCTTCTGCGCCGAGTTCCACGTCGATGTCCTGCCGGAGTTCAGGCGAACGCATATCGACAACGGCCGGGCTCGGCTGGTGCTGCGCGAGTTTCCGCTCGACCCGCGTTCGCTCGCCGGGTTCATGCTGGCGCGATGCCTGAATGGCGAAGCGACGCTCGCGATGATCGACGTTCTGTTCCGCCAGCAGGCGGCATGGGCACGGGCGGAGAACGCCTCCGCGGCACTTCTCGGCATTGCCCAGCTTGCGGGGATGGATCGCGACGCCTTTACCACCTGCCTGTCGAATAAGGCGCTGCAAGCCGAGGTCGTCGCGGTCCAGGAGCGCGCGCGGACCGAGTTCGGGGTCAGCGGCACGCCGACCTTCTTCGTTGGGGGGCAACGTCAGGTCGGAATGATCGGAGCCGCCGATCTCGGCGCGCTCGTAGACGCGCAGACCTGAACGCCGACAGCCGTCACGACGTCGTCCGCTGGAATGCAAGCACCCCGGCACGGAATTGGGCCGCACCGCCTTGGGCGGGATGGCGGACATAGGTGACCGGCACGCCGAACCCTGCGCTCGCACCCTCCGCCACGCGCCCGATGGCGAGGATGCGACGGGGTCGGATGGCTTCGACGAGCAGCGCCAGCGTGTTGCGAGAGCGGGCGATCTCGGACCGGGACGGCGTTCGGTTGCGTAGCGGTGTTGCTGCCCGGTGCGGGTGATGCATGACCGCGTTCCAGAACAGGGGCAACCGTTCCGGCAGTGCACCCCAGATCTGGCGCGAGGTGCCGGACGGCGGGGCAGCGGGAGCATCGGCCGTCGTGGCGATCTCGAAGGGTGAGATGGCAAGGTGCGAGGAAAGTTCGACCAGTCGGCCTTCGCCAGTAAAGGGCACGCCCGTGCGCCGGGCTCCGAACCTCGACGGCGCTTCGCCGAGCCACAGGTCGATGCCGTCCTGTCCGGCAAACGCATGGAGGTATCTCCGAAGGTTGCGGCAGCGGATCGAAGCGGCATCCGGAACATCGATCGCCGGGTCCGTATCGGCATAAGGATTGAAGAGGTTCGGCATCCCGGCCGATGCGGCCACATGCAGGACGAGACGATCCAGCCCCGTCTTCTGGTTGCCTGTCACGCGCCCGGACCCGGATGGTCGTTTCGAAGCTCGTGCAGGAACGCCGATGCCGCTCGGCTGAGGCTGCGCTCCTTCATCTCCACCGCATGGAAGCCGCGAGCGGGAAGCGCAAAGGCGATCTCGATCAGCGTCCGGCTCCGCAGTCCCGGCTGAGCCACTGCGAGCGGCAGGACGCCCACGACGCCGCCGGCCTCGATGGCTGATCGCACGGCCTCGTTGGACGGGAGTTCGAGATCGACCGACAATGCGGCGGGATCGATGCCCGCGCCCCGCAGCGCGTCTTCCAGAATGCTACGCGTGCCGGATCCGGGCTCGCGCATGACCCATCTCACCCCTGCAAGCTCCGGGACGCGTGGCGGGGCGCCCTTGGGCGATTCAGCACCTGGGGATGCGACGAGAACGAGCCGGTCGTCGGCGACACGGGTCGTGCGCAGACGCGGATCGCGCAGTTCGTCCTCGACGAAGCCGAGATCGGCATCCCCGGCGGCCACCGCCTCGCTGACCTCCAGTGTGTTGGCGATCCGCAGGGAGAGGGTGATGCCGGGATGGCGTTCGCGGAAGTGCCGCATGCGAGGTGGAAGCCAGTGGTTGGCGACCGTCTGGCTGGCTGCCAGCGCGACATGCCCGCGCCGAAGGTCGGTCAGATCGTCGAGTGCCTTGGCCGCCTCCGCGGCCCGTGCGAGGACCGAGCGCGCTTCCGGGAGGAACAACCGTCCCGCCTCGGTCAACTCGATGCCGCGCCCGACCCGGTCGAACAGACGGACGCCGTGACGGCTCTCCAGCGCGGCCAGCGCCGAGCTCGTGGCCGACTGCGTGAGGTTCAACGACCGCGCCGCCTCGGTCACGTGTTGGCGCTCGGCGACCGCGACGAAGATGCGAAGCTGTTCCAGCGTCACGGGCGCTCCTCAAAGCTGGTTCGCGGGCTTGGGCTCCGGCGGTCGCTCCAGTTCGTCGTAGACGAGCCGGGCGACCGGCATCAACGCCTCGCGGGCTGTCGCGGCCGTCACGACATAGCCAAGGCCGCGGTCGCGCCACAGGAAGGCGGATACGCCGTCCTCCTCGACGAACTGGAACGACGTCTCCTCCGTCTCATCCGTCTTGACGTACAGCGTCAGCCGCGTGCCCGCGTCATCGTCGTACATCAGCATCGCGGCCGGACCGGAACGACCCGGCAGAAGGCGGCCGCCCATCAGGCGGTAGCCGAGCCGGGTAAGGTCTGGGACGGTGATCGGCGTTCGCAGCCGCTTCGACAGCCAGCCCACGAGATGGGCTCCCTCGTCGGCCCTGACCTCGACGGGATGGACGACCTCGACCACGAAGGTGCGGTAGGCCGCGATCGCGTCGTCCGCCATGCGGGCGGTGCGGACGGGTTCGGCGTTCGGGGCGCCGAGGATGCCGTTCGCCATCCAGCCCCCGAGCCCGCCGAGTGCGAGCCAGGCGCAGACGGCCGCGACCGACCGTAGATGAAGCAGCCGGCGACGGCGCACCCCGGCGCGGATGCTGGAGATGCGAAGGCGAGCCGGGATGGGTTCGGCGGCCTTGGGCCCAAGGCGGTCGCGCAACTCGGCGAGCAGCCTGCGATCCCGCTCCAGGTCGGCGGCGATCGCAGGGTGGTCCACGAGATAGCGTTCCACCGCTTCGACGCGTTCGGCACCGAGACGCCCGTCGAGATAGGCCTGGAGGTCGTCCTCGCCGACGGGAAGATCGATCGGGTTCACTTGACCCTCCTGAGGTTCGGCCTCGCGCCATGGTCGAGATAAGAGCGCAAGCGCTCCCGGGCACGCGACAGGCGCGACATCACGGTTCCGATCGGCAGTCCCGTGACCTTGGCGGTCTCCTCGTAGCTCAGGTCTTCGACGCCGACGAGAAGAAGCACCGTGCGGTGCTCCTCGCTGAGCGTCTCTAGGCCGGCGAGGACGTCGCGGAACTCGGCCTTGCCCAACTGGCCGCCATCGACTCCGGGCGGCTCGGCCATGTCGTCGAGCCCGACGTGCTCGCCGCGCCGGCGGCCCTGGCGCAGAGCCGACAGGTGAAGGTTGCGCAGGATGGCGTAGATCCAGGCGCGCAGGTCGCCGTCGGGGCGGCGCAGGTGCCAGCGCCCGACGACGCGCTCCAAACAGTCCTGGACGAGATCGTCGGCGGCTGTGGCGTCCCGCACTAGGGCGTAGGCATAGCGCCGCAGCCCCGGGATCAGCGGTTCCACCAACCGTGCGATCTCATCCTCGCTCATGGCGGCCCTCGCTTCCCGGCCTTACTTCGCGAGCGCCGGGTCGACCTGCCAGATCTCGTCGGCAAGCTTGCCGTCGCGGAACAGCATGACGTAGCGCACGGGAATCTTGTCCTTGCCCGCGAACACGACGTTCGCGGTGACGGTCGCACCCTTCGGGTTCATCGCCTCCGAGACGCCCATGACGTTCGCGGTCAGGTTCGGCTGGGCCTTGGCGAACTTCTCCCAGACCGCCTTGATCTCGGAACCCTTGTAGGTGCCGTCGAGCGGGCCGCCTACCCAATGAAGGGTCGCGCCGTCACCGTAGGCGCCTGCGACTGCGGCGGTGTCCCCCTTGGCGATCGATGCGATGCGGGCCTGCGCCATGTCGGCGGCAGGGCCGGCATGGGCTGCGGTTGCCGTGATCACGGCCATGGCCGCGGTGGCGAGAAGGGTCTTCATGGGTGTTCGTCCTCGACGTCGGAGATTGCTGACCATGCCGAGACGCTGCCGACGATCCCTTATTCCCGTGCGATTGGCAAAAATCTCGGGTGCGTCTCGCGGAATAAACTCCGGCGGGCAGCGTCCCTTTCTTGAACCGCCCGGTCTTTGGGGCACCCACCACCCGACGCAAACCGCCAGGAGTTCCGATGTTCCGCCTTCCACTTCTTGCTGCCGGCGCCGTGCTTGCCGCATGCGCTTTCGCGCAGGCCGCCGACACCGAACTGTTCGATCCCACCATCCGGCACGAGCCGAAGGACGGCGTCGTTCGCCTCTACGGTGCGGGCGGACCCAACACGGCGTTCCAGAAGGTCGCCGACCTTTGGATGCGGCAGACCGGGAACAAGGTCGAGATCACCGCCGGCCCGGAGGGCACGTGGTCGAAGAAGGCCCAGGGTGATGCCGACATCATCTGGGGCACGTCCGAGCAGTCGATGACGGCCTTCCTCCAGACCTACAAGACCTTCTCGTCGACCCAAGTTCAGCCGATCTACGTCCGTCCCACCGTGATCGCGGTGAAGAAAGGCAATCCGAAGGGGATCCAGGGCTTCGAGGACCTCCTGAAGGACGGCATGCGGATTGTCGTCACGGAAGGGTCGGGCGTCGCCAACACGTCGGGCACCGGAACCTGGGAGGACGTGGCGGGCCGTCTCGGCAGGCTGTCGGACATCGAGCGCTTCCGCCGCAACATCGTCAGCTTCTCCACCGGCTCTGGCGCCAGCTTCAAGGCGTTCGGGGATCTCGATGCGGACGCCTGGATCACGTGGCCGGACTGGACGGTGACGAAGGCCGACGTGCTCGACGCCGTGCCGATCGAGACGGACCGCCGCATCTGGCGCGACCTGAACATTGCGGTCGCTCCGGACGCCGATCCGCAGGCGAAGGAGTTCGCCGAATTCCTGGTCACACCGGAGGCGCAGGCTTTGATGCGCACGGAAGGGTGGGAGCGGTGACTTCCCAACCTCGCGAGAGCGCGTTACCGTCTCATCGCTACGGGGATGGGGTTCCCCCACAACCGCCCGCGTCGGGCTGATGACTCCTATCGAAACCGCGGCGCATGCTTGGATTTCTCCGAGCATGCGAACCCATGTCGATAGGAGACCCGCATGTCCTTCACCAGTTGCGTCATCGTCATGCTGGGCGGTGCGCTCGGCACGTTCCTGCGCTACGCCATCTCGGTTGTCGCCCTGCCGATCAGCCGCGACCTGCCCTGGGGCACGATCCTCATCAACATCGCGGGCTCCTTCGCGATCGGCCTGTTCGGGACGCTCACGCTCGCTTCGGGCCGTTTCCCGGCTTCGGAGAACCTTCGTCTGTTCGTGATGATCGGCCTCTGCGGTGGCTTCACCACCTTCTCCTCGTTCAGCCTTCAGACGCTCGATCTCCTGCGGGCCGGTGCCGTCCCCCGCGCCATGCTGAACGTTGCCCTGTCGGTGGTCCTGTGCGTGGCGGCCGTTGCCGTTGGTCACTTCGTGGCTTCACGCTACAACGACAGCGCCCAGCGTATCGCGCAGATCGACATCGAGGAGGATGCGTAGCCTTGTGCGGCGACCGGCGCTGTCCTGTTGAGGGAAGTTACAGAAACACGCGTGTTGTCTCCGAAGGGTCGATGGCTGATGGTCTGCTACAGGAGGCTCGTTTCGTAGTGCCGATCGTGCGAAAGGGATGGCACCCGGTCGGTCGATTTCGGGTGTGGAATGTGGTCGACCGGACGGGCCGAAGCAGCACCCAGGGTGCCGTATCGTTCGACGAGGGCGCATGGTCCTGCGACGCCTAGCGCTTGCCGTCGGCGGAAGTGCCGTCGCGTGGGCCTGCATGGCGTATCTCGTCCTGCCGTTCGCGCTGCGCCACTACGAGCATCAGACCGCGCTGAACGGCTTGGAGATGGTGACGCGTACGGCGGACGGGCTGTCGGGCGATCCTCTCAACGTCGGCGTCGTCGGATCCCGGAGCGAACTCGTGACGGCCATGGCAGCCGCAGGTTGGACGCCGGCCGATCCCGTGACGCTTCGCACCAGCATCGAGATCGTCGGTAGCGTGGTTCTCGACCGCGCTTATCGCGATGCGCCCGTAAGTCCGCTGTTCTACCAAAGGCGACAACAGGACCTCGCCTTCGAGAAGGCGGTCGGACTGAGCGCAGACCGGCGCCAGCATGTGCGTTTCTGGAATGTCCTGTCAGCCGGGGCGGAGGGCCGACCTGTCTGGCTCGGATCCGCCTCGTTCGATGTCGGCGTCGGGTTCAGCCATTACACGGGTGCCGTGACCCATGCCATCTCTCCGGACGTCGATGCGATGCGTGACGAGTTGGCGGCCGATCTTGCCAGGACCGGGCGTGTTGCGGAGGTCTACGAGGTGACGGGCGTCGGCTTGACCTTGAACGGTCGCAATGGCGAAGGGGACCGCTACTACACGGACGGCGAGATCCGCTTCTCCATCCTGGCGCCTCCGGGGGTGGCGGGACGCCAGCCGCCTCCCGTCCTGCCCAACCCGCCGCTCATCGACCTCAAGAACGCGTTGTGGAACGCCGCCACCAACTGAGGACGTGCAACGCTTTGGCAAAGTGCGCCTAGGAATCGTATCGTCCGCTAGGGAGCGGATTTATGAGAGGTACCTACGGCGCGAACGGGCCGGAAGCAGATGGGCCGCAGGCCGACGCCTACCCGATCGTCTGTATCTTTGATGGCGAGGCATTCTTCGCGACGCCGAACAACCTCGTCCGCGTCGTCGTGGGAGCCGTCGTGCCTGGCCTCGGCACGATCACCTCCGTCGAGGCGTTCCCGAACGGCGGCGGCACCGTCGTCGGCACGGAGGCGGTCCTGCGGACGCGCTGAGCCGACGACGATCCGGCTTCCCCGTCACGCGAACATGCGGGCAGCCATCCAGAGTGCCATGCCCACCATCATGAGGTTCTCGGTGAGGGACACGAAGCCGAGGGGCACGTTGGAGTCCCCGCCGACGCACGCGCACTTCAGCTCGCGCTTCTGGACGTAGACGGCCGCGAACACCGAGACGGCCCCGACCGTGCCGATGAACAGCGCGACCGGCACGGACAGCCACATCGCGGCGCCCGCGAGCATCAGCACGCCCGCCAGCGCCTCGCCGAATGGGTAGAGGTAGGCGTAGCGGACCCAGCGCTGGGCGAGGAGGTCGTAGCCGAGGAACATCGTGGCGAAGCCCTCCACGTCCCGCAGCTTCTGCACGGCCAGGAGGCACATCGCGATCGAGACGAACCACTCGGCGGTTCGCACCGTCAGCAGGGTTCCGAGAAGCGCCCAGGTCATCGCCACCGCCATCGCGGCCGCCATGGCGAAGATGGCGACGACGGGCTTGTAGGTGACCGCCTTGGGGTCGGCGACGGACTTGCCGAGGAAGCGCCGGAGGTCGTCGTACCCGCCGACCCGCTTCCCGTCGACGAACGTCTGGGGCGTCGTCTCCACATGGTGCTCGGCCTTGAAGGCGTCGGTCTCCTCGCGGGTCGTCAGCCAGCGGTCGTCGACCTCGAAGCCCTCGCGCTTCAGGAGGTCGACGGCGCGAAGGCCCCAGGGGCAGATGTGCTTGGGCATGACCATCCGGTAGATGGTCGCCCGCTTGGCCTTCACCGCGCTCGAGGGGGCCGTGCCCCCGTCTGCGATCGTCGTGGACATGTCGGTGTCCTTTCCCCGCTCAGTTGCCCGCCGGGATGGCGGCCTCGGGCATGCGGGGCGGGAGGTCCGGTGCGCCGGCGGCGGGCGGGTTGGCCTCTAGTTCGGCGATGAGGCGCTCCATCTCCCCGATCTCGCGGACCTGCGCCTCCACGATGCCGTCGGCCAGCTCGCGGACCCGCGGGTCGCGGATGTGCGCGCGCTCGCTCGTCATGATCGCGATGGAGTGATGGGGGATCATCGCCTTCATGTAGGAGACGTCACCGACCGTTTCCTGGCTTCGCACGAGCCAGAGGGCGCCGGCGAAGACGATGACGCTCGCCGCGACGATGCCGACGTTGGCTCCGCGCCGGGGGTACATCCCCCACATGAAGCCGATCATGATCAGCGCCATGACTGCGCCCATGACCACAGCCATCCAAGTTCGGGTCTGGCTGTAGAAGACGTGGTCGAGTGCGTATGTGTTCAAGTACATCAGGCCGAACATGACGACCGTCGAGGTCGCGATCATCGCGGCGAACCGTCCGTAACCCATGGTTCCTGCTCCGTTCGTTGGTGTGTCGGGATGCCCCGGAGGCGGCCGCCCCCGGAGCACGAGTCCGCCGCTTACTTCGCGAGCGCCTCGACACGGGCCGTCATTTCCTCGATCTCCCTCTTCTGGTCGTCGATGATCATCTGCGCCATCTGCTTGGACTTCGCGTCCTTGCCCAGCTTCAACTCGACCTCGGCCATGGCGATCGCGCCCTGGTGGTGGACGATCATCCCGCAGTTGAAGGCGAGGTCCGGGTCGTTGATCGACATGGTCTTCATCATCGGACCTTGGGTCTTCATCATCGCGTCCATGTTGCCCTTCTGGACCTCGTCCATCTGGCCGCCGGACATCATGCCCTCCATGCCGCCCATCATCTTGGACATGTCCATGGACCCGGCTGCGGCCTCGCAGGCTGCCGGAAGCGTCATCTGCTCTGACGACGACGCCATGCCGTGCTGGCCCCGCGCGGAAGCATGGGAGACGGCAGCGGCGAGGAGAGCGGCGGACAGGATCGTTATCTTGCGCATTGGTTCGTTCCTTTGGATGGGGTCCCTCGGGACCGTTCGCTGGATGTCGGCGTGCGACCGCGGGAGCGCGGCGACGCCATTGCTTGTTCGCTCATCGGCGACGGCCCGGGTGCTTCGGTCCGCCGTCGGCGTTCATGGTCATGAATGGGAGTTCGTGCCGGGCGGGTCGCCCACGCCGGGGCGACCGTCGCCGGACGCGGGAGGCGAGCGCCGCGATCGGACATGGACGGCACCGGGGCCGCGCGGACCAGCACGGTCGGCCGGGCCACTCGGAAAGGCTCAGGCGGACTTGGGGGGACGCTTCGGGCCGGGCGGCAGGATGCCCTCGCGATCCTGGTACAGGATCGGCGCGGGATCGGCCTCGAGGGCCACCCGGACGAAGCCGGGCGGTGCCGGGAACGGCAGAAGGCTGATGCAGGACTTCCCGCAGCAAGACATGCCGGACGTGCCGCCGTCGGGCTTGTGTGCCCCGCCATGGGCATGCGCCGACGGGCCCGGCGAGGAATCGGCGGCCGGATGGTCGTGGACGCTCACGCCGGCCATCGCGGTCCCGTGCCCGGCGAACGCGGCGACCGCGACCAGGGACAGGATGACGACGAGACTACGCAGGCATGCGCCGAGCATGGGACGTTCCGGCTTCCGATCCGTCGAGAACAGGCAGCGGCGGAAGGAGTTCCATTCGATCGGCACGAGGTGCGAGGGCCGACGACCGGGAGGGACCGTACGCGCCTTCCTGCCGTAGCCGTTAGGTCTCACTCCAGTCCGGCGCGGTAGAAGACCTCGGGTGCGGTCGACGCGTCGCCGAATGACAGGACGTCGAACCGGGTCTTCGGGTCGTCCCCCATGCCGGGCGACCCTGCAGGCATGCCCGGTGCCGCGATGCCCGCGACCCTCGGCTTCGTCGACATGAGCCTGTCGACGGCCTCCATGGGCACATGGCCCTCGATCACGTACCCGCCGATCCTGGCCGTGTGGCAGGATTCGACCGCTTCCGAGACGCCGAGCAGGCGCTTCAGCCCCGCCACGTCGTCTCGTTTGCTCTCGCCCTGACGTGCTTCGTTCTGCTTACAATCTGGAAAGCGCCGCCCTGGCTGGTCGCGCTCTTCGGTGCGCTGGGGCGTAGCGATCGGGGTGTAGTAACTCGGACCGCGGAACGGCCGCTTTCGGGTTCCCAGCGAACCCCGCCGAACGGCGAGCTTGGGTCGAAAGCAGTCACTCGTCGCCGAACGCCGCATAGACGGCCTTCGGCGCGATGCCCGGGCACGCCTCCCAGCTCGACGACCACGACACCCTTCCGTCCCCGATGTCGAAAATTCCGAACGGCTTCCCTCGCCATTCCCCGACCGCGATCCCGTCCACCCGGCCGGCCGCCCCCATCTCTGCGCTGCCCAACTCGGCCGTCGTCGTGAACGCGCAGACGGGCTCGGCGTCGAGGACGCGAGGGTCGGACGCGGTCCAGCGGATCTGCCAGCCGCCGCGGCGGGGTTGGACGTCGAGCTCGCAGACCAGGTCGCCGCATGGAGCGGAGTAGCGGCCGGCGTATCTGTCCTCGGCGGCCGTGGCGATCGGCATGGTCGCGAGGACGAGCGGAAGGGTGGCGAGGGCGAGGCGCATGCGGATTCTCCAAGGTTGCGGTGGTCAGTCTTCGTCGCGGCGGCGCGTGGCCTCGACCATGTCGTCGGTGCTCCGGCCCAGCTCGGCGAGCGCTTCCTTCTCGACGGCCAGGCGTCCGAGCTCGGCGGCCGCCGCTTCCGCCGCGGCCATCCGCATGCGCCGGACCTGCACGCCCGTCAGCCCCATGCGCTCGCTGAGCTCGGACAGCGGGACATCGCCGTCCAGCCATGCCGCGATGAAGTCAGTGGGTCGCAGCTCGGGGTGCGCGACGGTGCGGTCCAACCTCTTTCGGATGATCTGTCTCGCCAGGCGTTCGCGGTCGTCTGTCATGCGTCGTCCTCCGAGTCGTCGTCGGCGAGCTTGCGGATGCGTTCGAGGACGCTGTCCGGCAGGCCGGCCGGCGTGACGATCATGCTGACGCCTGGGCGCGGCGGGACGAGAAGCTCCATGGAGAGGACGACGAGGCCGGCCAGGTCGACGTCGAGGATCTCGCACGCGACCTTCGTGCTCGTCCCGGCGTTCGACCAGAGCTCCACGACTGCACGGCAAGGGTCTTCGGGCATCGGATAGAACGTCATCTCGAACCATGTCACACGGTGAAGGATTCGGCGCAGCCGTGCGCGGTCGGCCTCGGCCGCCTTCTGCATGCGCTCCATGTCGCGGGCGTTCCAGTCGACGGCGAGCTGCTGACGGATCAGCCACCAGACGTCGCGGTCGAAAGACTCGGACCGTCGCTGCGCATGCCCCGCCCAGCCGACGCGGTAGACGCCGCGGTCGTGCTCGAACGCCCGATGCCAGACCTCGCGCCACGCGGGATTCGCCTTCCACAACGGCGGAGTCAGGCGGTCCCGACGAGCGAGGTCGGGCAGCTGCAACTCGTCCGCGAATCGACGCTCGATGGGGACGCCGTGTCGGTACGCGGCGGCATAGAGCTGAGGCAGGCCGGCGAGGCCGAGCGCGGCGACGGCGTCCGTCCAGCGCATGCGGCCGGACTGCCAGTCGTGGAGGACGGTGCGGGCGAGGTCAGTCATCGGCACCGTCCGTGTCGTAGGCGGCACGCAGCAGGTCGTCGGCGTCGCCTGCCGCGATCCGGGCGAGGTCGTCCCGCCGGAGGGCTTCCATCGTCTCCTCCCACACGTCGGTCGGAACCTGCTCCGGCCACCCTGGCGGCTGGGGACTCATCCGATTGTGGACGAGGGCGACGTCGACGTGCGAGACGCCGTGGCGGGCGGCAATCTCGCTGAATGGGCGGAAGGCGGCGAGGTCAGCCTCCTGGCCTTCGAACCCGAACCGCTCGCAGAGCTCCGAGGTGCTGATGTGCCCGGCGATCCAGTCCTCGACATGCCGCCTCGGATACTGGTTCGCGTCCGCGACCTCTTCGACCGTCGGACGGCGCTTGCGTTCCCGCTTCCGACGCTCCTTCATTCCGGCGCCCGTCCGTAGGGCCATTGGAAATCGTCCGGACGGTCGATCGCGACGTCGATGTTCGCACCCGTCGCGAGCGGGCGCAGGTCGGCGGTGTCGATTATCAGGCCGGGATCGAATGCACGATTCTCGATCTCGGCGGGACGGTGGCGGCCGGCGGCGGCGCGGACGTAGCCGCGGGGATTCGCGAGGATGCGGGTCCCGCCGAGCCCATAGTCGCGGCGTTCGTGGATATGGCCGTGCAGCCAGAAGTCGGGCCGATACTGGCGGATCAGCGGCTCCAGGTCGCTCGCATACGACGCGTCGAGCGCCTCCGTGCAGCGTCCTCCGAGAAGCGAGCGGGCGCTTGGCGCGTGGTGGGTCATGACGATCGTCGGGCCGTCGAATGGCGTGGCCAGGCGCGCTTCCAGGAACGCCCGGTAGCGCTGGTGCTCCTCCTCGAGCATCCATGGCTTCAGGCGGCGCGTGTAGGAACGCGTGCGGATGAGGCGCAGGTCGTTCATGTAGCGCAGGGCTTCGGCGTGCGCGGTGTACTCGTCGGTGTAGATTCGGTAGTCCGTCCAGAGCGTGCCGCCCAGAATGCGGCAGCCCTCGAGGATCAGCTCGTCGCCGTCGAGGAGATGGATGCCTTCCTCGGCGCCCAGCCGATCGCGAAAACGGGCGATCTCGGTGTCGAGGGACGAGCGCCAGAAGTCGTGGTTGCCGGCGATGAGGACGATGGGCAAGCCCGTGCGGTCGCGCTGGCGGAGAAGCCAACGGAGGCCGCGGCGGCTGAGGCGGCCGGCGATGTCGCCGGCGCAGAGGATGGCGTCGGCGCGCAGGTCAATGGGGATGTCGTACGCGGCGCCGGACGCGCTGCTGTAGTCGTCGTGGATGTCGCTGAGGATATGGGCTCGCATTGGAGGGGGGCCTTCCGGGCTCGTCCCGGTGGCGGCATCGGCCGCGTCGGGTACGTCGTCTTTATCTCATGCGGGTGGTGCAGAGGCGATGAAGGATTAAGGTCCAGTTGTAATTGTTCGCCGATCTTTTTGGCCTGTTCGGCCTCCCGGCGCCGGCGGACGCGTTCGTCGAGCGCTGCCAAGAGCACTGCGGCTGCCGGACCCCAGTCGGTGACCGGATCATTCATTCCGGGCGTCTCCGATCCGCTCCAGGATCTCGGACAGGCGGACAGGGCGGTAGCCCCACGCATCGACGCCGACGTCCGTAGAGCGTCCGACGCCCGACCTGTTGCCGTGGCAGTGCCCGAAGAGATGGACGGCGCCCCGGTAGAAGCCTGGCCACTCGAGCATCGGATAATGACAGAGGACCAGACGGACGCCTTCGACCGCGAGCTGGTGGATCTCCGAGACCGTTTCCCATCCCATGCCCGTCGCGACAGCGAGCGTGTCATGGTTGCCGGCGATCAGATGCTTGTGGCCGTTCAGGCGTTCGAAGACGCGTCCAGCCTCGCCCGGCTCCGCACGGTACGCGAAGTCGCCGAGGTGGAAGACCTCGTCGTCGGGGCGGACGGCCGCGTTCCAGTTGGCGATCAAGGATTCGCGCATATCGACGACGTCGCGGAACGGGCGGTTGTTCATCGCGATGCATCGGGCGTGGCCGAAGTGGGTGTCGGCGGTGAACCAGGTCGTCACGTCCGGTCCCTCCGCACCACGTCTCCGAGCAGCCGCTCGACATAGCCCGGCGTAAGCTCGGCAGCTCCAGCGACGATGAGAAGCGCGACGGCGTCGTCGAGCGACAGGCCGTACGTGCTCATGACGTCGGCGAGGTCGCCGGCGGCGGAGGGCGGCAGTGTGACTTCGATCTTCACGACGGCTCTCCCACCTCGACGCGGGAGCGCACGTACGCGGCATCGAGCACGTCCGAACGCGTCTCAGACAGGACGAGGATCGCCGCCGCGACGACCTCGTCGAACGACTTGCCGTCGCGGTCCGAGATGGCTTTCAGTTCGGCGACGATCCGCGTCGGGAGCGTGACGCGCACGCGCATGATCGGGAACTTCGTCATGTCCGTCCTCCATGTGCCCGTGCGACGACGAGCTGCATTGCGATGATCCCAATCGTCTTGCGCTCGGGCGTCGTCAGATGGCTCCAGACCTCCACGGCCTGGACGATCTGGTCGAGGACGGGCATGCCGTCCTCGACTTCGATCGCCTCGAGGCGAGCCTTCACGTCGGGGCGCAGAGCGACGATCATCGTGCGACCTCCGCGCCCGGCGCATCCGCCTCCGGCACCGGCGGCACCGAGACGGTCGCCCCCAACAGCCCACGTTCGCCGGCGAACGCGGCGAGCATCGGCTGCGACAACACGCGGCGTTCCAGCGCCATGGCGGCGAGCGCCTCGACGTGGTCGCGATGGGCACGAACCAGGGCGACGGCGCGTCCGTAGAGCCCGCGCAGCCGGTCCTCCACCTCGCGGTCGAGGACCTTCTCGACCGACGCCAGGCGCCCGCCGAGCCCGAAGCGCCCGACGATCCGCGTGACGAGCGTCGTCGCCTGGTGCAGGTCGGACTGCTCGCCGCCGCCGGCACCGCCGGAGACGACGCCGAGGCAGATTTCTTCCGCGGCACGCCCTGCGAGGAGCGAGACGACCAGGCCTTCCAGGTCGTCGAGACGACCGCAGCCGAGGTCGGAATTGATATCGACGCCTCCGTGAGAGCCGTCGGCGGCGACGAGGCTCAGCGCACGGGGGACATGCCCACGGATCATCTCCGCCACCGCGTGCCCGGCTTCGTGCACGGCGACCAGGCGGCGCATCTCGTCCGAACGGGTGTCGGGCGGCATCGCGATCGACAGGAGATCCTCGGCCACGACGGGGCGGCCGGCCCGGCGGGCGGTGCGTCGGGCCTCGCGGGCGAAGCGCGACACGTCGGCGCCCGAAATCGTTCCCGCGAGCGCCGTCGCGGCCGGACCGAACGCCTGATCGTCTTCGCCCGGCAGGTGGTGCTGGAAGATGCGCAGTAGCGCGTCCTCGTCCGGCAGCCCGATGTGGAAGCGACGATCGAGGCGTCCTGAACGGATCATCGCCGGATCGAGGTGCTCGACGATGTTGCACGCACCGATCACGACGATGCCTTCACGGCGGGACGTGCCGTCGAGACATTCGAGGAGGCACGTCACGATCGCCGTCCACCACGAATCCCACTCGCTTCCACCGCGTCCGCGCACGGTATCCAACTCGTCGATGAACACGATGCATGGCGCGTTCTCGACCGCCGAGGCGAACGTCGCACGGATGGACTTCAGGACGTAGCCGAGGTGGCCGTCGCCCGACGACTGCCATTGTGCGTACGAGGTGGCGATGAACGGCACGCCACACGCCGCCGCCAGGGCCGACGCGAACATCGTCTTGCCGGTGCCTGGTGGCCCGTGGAGAAGGCATCCCGCGTCGACGTCCGCCCAGCCCAGCTTCCCGCGACGGTACAGCGCCAGGTCGGCGGCGAGGCTCTCGCCCCATGTGCGGGCGTCGCCGTAGCCGTGGAGATCCGTCAGCAGCGGCGAGTCCGGACGCAGCACCGTCGGCGTGTAGGCGCGGGTGCTCGACGTCGTCGACTTCTTCTCCGTCGCGGCCGCGTCCGCTGCCTCCGAGGCCTTCTTCTCCGCGATCTCGCCGTCGCGCAACGCGAGGACGATCCCGGCGACGCCGGCCGGGTCGAGGGCACGGTCGCAAGCCGAGTCGAACCATCCCGGTGCCATCGCGGTTGCCGGCAGCGACGCCGGCCACGATGCGCCCTTGATCCCGAACGCCCGGTCGAGGGCGGCTGCGACGTGCTCGATCGGCAGCGTCGACAGGTCTACCGAGACGTCGACATGCGGGGCGAGCGACGGCGGCAGGACATCGGCGGCGAGGCGCGTGACGAGGACGTGTCCGCCGCGCAGGCGGTCGAGTGCCTGCGCGACGTTGAGGCGATACTCGCCGTTGCGGTATCGGTCGGCCTCCGGATGGAGGTGGCAGTGATCGACCGACGCGAACACGTGCCGCGTCGCGATTCCGAGAAGGATCGCCTGGAAGGCGTATGCGAAGACCATGCGCCAACGGTGGCTTGGCAACACGACGTCGATCAGAAGGTGCGGCGAGCGGTCGGAGAGGACGCGGGCGGCGATCGCCGCTTCGGCGTCGCCGAGGGTGTGCGCGAGGCCGAGGTATGCGACGTAGGTCGACGGCGACAGCTTGTCGAAGGCCTTCGCGAACGCCTCGACGCGGGTCTTGCGCAGCTGGGCCGTCGCGGCGTCGTCGTCGGGATCGACGAACGTGGTCTCGCGGAGGCAGAACTGCCCCGCTTCGTTGAAATCGAAGTCGTCGGGGGATGCGTCGGCGACGTCGGTCGGGTCGGTGACGACGCGCTTGCCGACGACGCGCTTGAGGCGGGTCTTGGTCATTGAAGGTGGCTCCCGGCCACTGCGCTTCCCTTCGCGGCATCGGCCGGCGGGGGATAGCTCTCGCATAGTCGGCTCATGCCGGTTCGATGCGGTGACGCTGTTCTAGCAGCAATCCTTGTCGAATGGGTTAACGTCCGCGAAAATCCTTCGGAAGTACGTCGATATTCTTACTCGCGGACGGGCTCCGGCTTCGGCGGCGGCTCATCGGAAAGCGTCTTCGTGAACTCGCGCATGCGGAGCCTGATGAGGTTCTCCGGGATGCGCATGGCCTCGTCTGCGTCGCGGAAATCGTCGACGAGGGCCTGCATCTCGCAGTCGAGTTCGGCGACGAGGGGTGCCAGACGCTGGAGCTCGCTGATGACACGTGGCGGGAAGGTCGAGTCGCCGGCGATCCAGCGCTCCGCGTTTCGCTTCGAGACGCCGAGCCATGTGACGAATCTGTCCGGAGCAAGCGATCCAAGGACCTGATGGGCCAGGACCAAGATGTCGTCGAGCGGGATGAGGTTCTCGCGGCGTGGACGCGGGTTCTTGTCGGTCATGGCGGCATTCCTCGCCGGTTCATCGAACAGCGACGCTACCCGCTCCTCCTTGCTCCACGGTGAACTCGACCTGCAGAGCGGTCTCGACAGCATCCTTCGCATCGTCGTGATGGATGGCCGCTAGGCGTCCCGACTCCCATCGCCACGTCATGAAGCCGTCATCGCCGATCTTGCTGACCTGACCGCCGGCTGCGATGGACCACCGTCCCTTCGTGATCATTCTCACCTGGATCCGAGATCTTTCTCCGGTCGAGGTGATGTCGAATAGCTTGCGCCGGGAGTCCTCGGAGATCAGATGATCTCCCTTCGTCTCGATGGCGACCACCGTGCGGTCCATCCAGACGAGGAAGTCGGGGAAGAAGACACCGGTCGACCCGCGATCCAGCAGCGGAATGAAGTATCCCGAACCTTCGGGGTTTCGACACCAGACCCGCTGCGTGCGGTCGATCGCCCTCGCGATTGCCAGTTCGAGATCGTTCAGTCCGCTGTAGCGGGCGTGGAGTGCGTTCGAGAATGGCACGGCGGTTGCTGGATCGATCGCGACAGGTCCGACCGAATAGGGACGATCGTCCTCGTTCTGTATCAGCCGCGAATGATCGACGAATGCCGACACGACGTCCGCAGCGATACTCTTCACATGGTCGGCAGCAGGACTGGTGATCTCGATCAAAGCATCGAACTTCGGTAGCTCGATGTCGACGAGGTTGACGGGGCCTCCGCCTCTTCGTGCCCCGCCGGGGAACAGTCTCTGCACTTCGCGGCGAAACACCGACCTGACCGAGATCAGGTTGCTGTGCTCGATATCGATCCATTCGTAGCTGAGATTGCCGCCTGCGCCGACCTCCTGCAAAACCTGCATGCGGGCGCCTTGGCCGACGGTGTTCTCCTCGCCGCTCTTGAAGCCGAGCATCCTTCCGACGATCTTCCTGATCGGTTCGCGGGCCGGGCCGGAGTACAGCGCGACGGTGGGCACGGCTCTGGGGCGCGTGGGCATCTCGCGATAGGCTACGGCGCGACGGTTCTCCGTCCGGACGGAGAACTCGACGGAGGGATGCTCCGAGGCGAGCTCCTTGCCGACCTGTTCGATGATGTCTTCGAAGATGCCCTTCTCGTCGGCTCGGATGTAGAAGTGCGCGGTGTTGAGGATCGGATCAGCGAAATGCTTCGCGCTGGGCTGTCGGAGCACGCGTCCGATGACCTGTGTGATCTGCCGGGCGGACGCCATCTCCTTGTCGATATAAGCGAAGCCGCACTTGGGATCGTCCCACCCCTCCTGAAGTGAGAGGTTGAAGATGATGTGCTCGAAGTCGCCCGACGTGAATCGATCGTAGTCCCGATCGCCGTTTCCGAAGAGCCGGAAATCCTTTCGCGCAGGCGTGTCCTTATCGAATTTTAGCTGCGAGTAGACCGCGATCTTCGATGGATCGACGCCGGCTGCGACGAGGTGTCTCCAGATCACGATCGGCCGAGCCTGCCGCTGTTCGAACGGCCGCTTCACGTCCTCCGATATCGGCACTCCGTCTACCGTGTTCGTCGATGCGACGTAGATGGCCTTCGGACGGAACGGTTCTTCCAGGTCGGCGGCGGAAGCGGCGGCGTCCGCCATGTCCTGGAGAAGGGCGTCGACCGCTGTCTCCATGGGCGTGACGTAGCCGCCGATCGAGATTCGCCGCTTTACCAACCCTTCGGTGACGACGGCGGCGCTCGAGACCGTCGTCTTGAAGTCGTCCTCGGTCCAGTGCTTGTCCTTTCGGAGGCGATCCATGATCCATTCGAGGGCCTGCGGAACGCTCGGCGTCGCGCTCGCCGAGATCAGGGCGTCGGGATCGAGTTCGAGCAGCCGTTCGGTCTGCAGATCGGAAAGGTTCTGCCCCTCGTCGTACACGACGATCAAAGGACGCCTGATGCCTTCAGGCGTCCTGCGACGCTTCAGAAGGCTCCAGAGCGACTCGTCCGCCAGATCAAGTTGCGCTTGGTAGATTCTGAGATCCGACTCCTCCTGATCGCGCTGGGCGAATTTACCGACCGTGGCGATCAGGAGCAGCGGCGTCCCCGTGTCCTCGATGTCCGATGGCGCCACTTCAAGTAGAGGCTTCACGACGAATCCCGGAATGTTGTCGGCATATCGGCCATGCGCGAGGTTCGCGTAGGTCTGCCAGACGACGACGCGACCTTTCGACAACCAGAGGACGACCGGCTGACGCGGAAGATGGGCCTGCATCTGCGACACGGCATCGGCGAGCATCAACGTCTTCCCGCTGCCGGTGATCGACACCAGCAGCTGGAAGAACGGGACGGTCCTCGTCCGGCTGATCGTCAGGGGATCCTGCATGTATTCGCCGAAACGGTCCGCGATCTGTCGGGCCGCCTCCTGCTGGAAACCTAGAGGGCGCATCAGGCGGCGTCCTCGATCGCTGCGTCGTTGTAGCTTTCGTTCTCGTCCAGGCCGAAATGCGCGAGGATACGATCCGGGATCTTCCAGAATCGGACGTTCGGCGACTGGAAATCCTCATACCGTGCATAGACGTGGAACGGCGGCACCAGATCGGCCTTCCGCGCCTCGGCAGCCACGATCTTGTAGCTGTCCAGATCGAGGGATCCGACCGGTCCGTCGTTGTTCCAGATCAGGAAGTAGCCTTCGCCGTCCGCATCGCGACCAATGAGATACTGATGTCCGTCCTCCACGCGCTGGAGGTTCGGAGCTGCACGTTTGTGGGTCTCCCAGTGGGAGGTCAGGACGACGTCGATCAGCTCCTCACGCTTCATCGACATGACGGCTCGTGCATCGATCGTCTTGGTCAGGAGGCGATATTCGAACCCTCCGCCGAGCGGCGCGGCCTCCTTGTTTCCAGGCCTCTGGCCGGTAATGGCGTTCCGGAGGCGCTTCCAAGTCAGCGTCCGGGCGTACTTGTCGCCATTCTCGGGAGCTCCCTGCTCGATGAGGATGAATCGGCGATCCGCCCCCGACTCCGCGTTCATCTCCAGGACGGCGTGACCGGTCGTTCCGGACCCCGCGTACGGATCCATGACGAGGCCGCCGGGCGGACACCAGATCTGGATGATCTTCTTCATGAGGCGGAGCGGCTTGATGGTGTCGAACGAATGGTCAGTTCCGACCATCGCGTCGAGTTCCCGCTTCGCGAGATCGGTATGTCCCGACTCTTCGTGAGGCCAGGTGACCGCGCCGAGTTCCAACGGCTGCGCGTAGAGGTCCTCATCCCAGAAGGTGGTTGGAACCTTGCCTTCGCGGATTTCGCCCACGTAATTCTTCAGTCGCGGGCGCCCCGCGGACGGACGACGGGACTTGTCGTCGCGGAAGTAGAGGATGGGCCAGTTGTCCTTCGCCCTCCTGGCGAATGCGGCTTCCCGAGCCTTCAGGAAGACCGGATCCTTCTCGGGATCGTAGTCCTTTAGCCGCACGCCGCTTCCCTTAAGGACCAGTGCGGCCTTGCGGCCATCGCCGAGGTCCCGGAGTTCGTAGGGCGTGCCCCACTCCTCCAGCATCGACTTGCCTTCGTCCTTGGTGAAGTTCGTCCAGTGGGCGCGGGCCTCCGGAAGCTCGCCAGTGAATCGGTATTCGCCGTTTGGGTAGTGGAGATACCCAGTGAACGGCGACTGGATCGCGTAGGCCGTGTTCGTGCGGTCCTGACGAGCGGTGGGGTCCTTCGGTACCCACTCCTCCTTGGGGTCGTTGTCCGGATTGTGGGAGTTCCGCTCGCCGATCTCGAGAGAGCCGGTCGACGACAGGTCACGGTCCTTCGCGTAGACCAGGACGTACTCGGTCGTCTTCGACAACGACTTCGCGCCGTTCTTCGGCGAATACGACTTCTGCCAATTGATGATGCCGATCCGATTCGATTCGCCGAAGATCTCGTCCAGCATCATTCCGAGGTGGAACAACTCGTTCTCGTCGATGCAGATCGCGATGACCCCGCTCGGCTTCAGCATCGCCTTCATCATCTGAAGGCGCGGATACATCGTCTTGATCCACTTGGTGTGGCGGGAGCCGTCCTCCTTCCCGACAACGGTTCCCAGATCTGGATCGTTCGGATCCTGGTCCCAGCGGTCGTTGTATCGGAAGTTGTTCCCGGTGTTGTAGGGCGGGTCTGTGAGGATCAGGTCCACGGCGCCGCGGTACTTGTAGAGCGTCACCATCGCCTGCAGATTCTCCCCTTCGACCAGGAGATTGCGGGCCTGATGCTCGGGAGCGCCGACATGCAGCCTCGGCTCGCGACGGGTTATGCGAGGCCGAACGCGCTTGGAGATCTCGATCGCAGAACGCTTGCCGTGAAAATTCAAAGCGACCCCGTTCGCCATCATGTTCTGGACGAGTCGGACTAGGTCTTCGCGGTCGAGAGAGGCGAGATCGTCCTCAAGTTCCAGCATGGTGATTCTCCCCCGAGCGGCTGTTCGGCCTCTTTCGTACACCACCTCATGCATGAGAACGAGAGGTGAACAGGGCCGGCCACAACCTACACGTCCGCTGTTAACCATTCGTGCATTTCCGCCTTGCGGTTGATCAGGCCAGCCGCGATTTTCGCTTGGATGACCGGCGAAGAATGCCGGTCCGCACCGGGGACGCACGAAGAGGCGTCCGTGAAAAGGAGCAGCTGGATGCAGCAGACGGAGTCCGCCCGACCGGCGGCGAGATATCAGCTTGTCGTCGGACGATGGGAGCCTCCCGACCTGTCGGACTGCGCGCCCGACCGTCTCCTGACGCTCGAAGAAGCGCCATGGCTGCCGGAGCTCGG
Source organism: Aureimonas sp. N4 (assembly GCF_001463925.1). Taxonomy (NCBI): domain Bacteria; kingdom Pseudomonadati; phylum Pseudomonadota; class Alphaproteobacteria; order Hyphomicrobiales; family Aurantimonadaceae; genus Aureimonas; species Aureimonas sp. N4. The sequence continues at coordinate 31,817 of NZ_BBWS01000059.1, forward strand.
TGGCCATGTGACCGTGAAGATGATGCGGACGGCGATAGAGGCCGGCCGACTGCCCGCGACGCGACTGGGACGGACGCTGTTCGTCACCCGGGACGGTGTCGAACAGTGGAGAGAAGAATGCCGCGTGAACAGAAGCCCGCCCGTCTCTGGCTCCGTCCCGCCCGCAAGGGGAAGGGTGGCAAGGGCGGCCGCCCCGCCGTCTACGTCATCCTCGATGCCGGGAAACAGCACTCCACTGGATGCGGCGCGGGCGATCGCGATGCAGCTGAAAAGGCGTACGCCGCATACGTCCTGAGCAAGGCGACGAAGGCTGTCGTCCGTCAGTCGAAGCGTCGGCCGGCGCACGAAGTGACGATCGCAGAGGTCTTGGCCCGCTACATGACCGTGAAGAAGGATACGCTTGCCCGACCCGAAGAGCTCGGACAGAGCGTCGAGCGGCTGCTCGACTTCTTCGGCGAAGGCACGTGCGAAGACATCTCCACGGTGACCTGCGCCGAGTTCGTGCGCAGCCGTACCGGCGTCCCTTGGAAGTCCGCGAAACCTGAAAGGACTGGCAATGCACCGCGTCTGACGACGTCGGCCGGCGCATTGCGCGATCTTCAGAATCTCCGGGCCGCGATCAACGTCGCGGTCAAGGACAAGATCCTTTCGGAGGTGGTCCACGTCGAGATGCCGGAGGAGAATGCCGGCCGGGAGGAGTGGCTGACCGTCGAGCAGGTCGAGCGCATGTGCACGATCGCCAGGGAGACTCTCGAGCAGCAGCGGCGCCACCGCGGCGCGATGAAGGGGCAGACCCTTCCGACGAAGAAGCGACCGTTGGCCCACATCGAAAGGTTCATCCGCGTCGCGGTCCAGACCGGGACCCGGACGAGCGCCGTGTGCCAGGCCTCGTTCGTCAGGGAGCCCGGCCGCCCCTGGGTGGACCTCGAGAACGGACTCTTCTACCGTAAGCCGCCGGGGACCGTCGACAAGAAGAACAAGAAGTACCCGCCCGCACCCTTGGCCCCATCCCTCGTCGAGGAGCTGACCGCTTGGCGCGACGGAGGTTCGAAGTACGTCGTCGAACTGCACGGAAAGCCGGTCAACTGCCGAACTGGGTACGAGCGGGTGGTCGAGATCGCGGCGCTCGAGATGCATATCGTCCGCCACAGCCTCCGCCATACGGCGGCGACGTGGATGATGCAGGACGGCGTCGATCTTGCCGAGGCGGCGGGCTATCTCGGCATGACGGTCGAGACACTGATGAAGCGGTACGCCCACCACCACCCGGCGCACCAGCGCAAGGCGGCCGCGGCGCTCGCGAAGCGCATGAACCGCGCCAACGCTTCGCCAACGATACCGAAGGAAAACGGGGTGTCGGAGGGGAACGAGAAGGAACTGGAGCCCCTGTAGCGCAAGGGTTTCACGATCGCATCACAACGTTCGGGACGAGGGGGTCGCAGGTTCAAATCCTGCCACTCCGACCACGCAACCCGCTGATCTGGTTGCAAATTTAATGGGCATTCCCGGTGCCTGACCTTTCAGCCGAATGATATGCCGAACGAAACCCCGACCCAGGTCGAGGTTTGAGCCCGTGTTCCGGCCCGCGCCTGGGCTCGGATGCGGGTCGAGGAGAGCGATTTAGGGGCTCAAATTCCGCTACCGCTCGAACATTTGCCGTCCGTCCTCGAACCGTTCGCCGGACAGCCGGTAGTTGTGCGACACCTTCCCCCGATCCGTCGTCCCAGACATATACGGAGCAGATGGTCCGTATCCCGTTCGCCTTCTGCGTCACACCGTACTCGTTCTCCGGCGTGTACTGGCGGAAGAGTCTCTCGACACGATAGTCCCGGTCCTCATAGACGGCGTCGAGCGCATCGTCCGGCCGGCGCCAAGCGTAGTAGCGCCCCATCGCCTCCTTCGTCGCCGCGATGGTGTTGTGATCGAATGCCCGCTCGATCGCTCGCTCCAGCACCTGCCTGTCCCGTGCCAGGTGCTCCTCTTTCCACGCGGCCGCCATGTACCGGTCGCCCTCCAGGATCGTGCCGAATTTCCCGACATCGACGTACCGCTCGACGATCTCCCGTCGTTCGTACTGCTGCGGATCGGTCGGGACGAAGTGACGAAGACCGAAGAGATCGAACTCCTCGAACCGCGGGTATTTCAGCGCCAAGGCCGTGCGCTCCACCTCAATGCGCTCCTTCGGTCCGTCCCGGACGAGGCGCTGGAAATCGGCGACGGTCGCGTGCGCATCAAGCAGCGCCTGCGGATCGTCTGCGAACAGCGCCTGCGCCAGACCGCGACGGATCTCGTAGAGATACCGAACCTCAGCCTCGATCCGGTCCCGCTCGGTCTTCTCGAACGCGGCTCGCATCTGAGCCTCGCCGCCCTTCGACATCGTGCGCCCGACGAGGAAGCCCACAACTGCGCTCCCGATCGCGAGCAGCCATTCCATTGCGATTCTCCTCCGTATCGGAAGGAGCATTGCACGGCAGGCGGCCGGCCGGAACCAAGAAGGGGCCCAGGCTTGCCCCGCCTGGACCCCTCCGCACTTCAATAAGACCAACCGGAAGCCTCTGGATCAAAGTGGCCGCTTCTCTCGCAGTTGCTTAACGCGCCCCCCTTCCTCAAGGACGCTAAAGACGGAACGTGGGACGTGCCACGCCGCTCCGCAACCCACATCCATCCGACGTTATCTCGGCTTGGTTGTTCGAAACGAAGCGGTCGCGGCCGACTCTCCCTGATGCGACGTCGATGGAGCAGCGGCGGTTGGGCTGCCGGCAAACGCCCGCCATGGGTTTCTAGCCCCGCCCCCTGATGACCCAAAGGGTGGTCCGGACGATCGCCTGCTCGAATCCGCGTTCGAGCAACAGTGTCGCTGACCGGCCGAAGCGTCGATCGATCGAGCGAGCCATCCATGTTGCGCCGATGGCGAGGATAAGAGCGCCGATCATGTCGAGCGGGAAGTGGATACCGAGATAGATGCGGGACCAAGCGACGATCAGGCCGGCGATACCGATGCATATGGCGTGGCGCCAGTGCCGCAGCGCCAGCATCGCAGCGGCATAGGTGAACATCACGAGGCCATGGTTGCTGGGGAAGGACGGGCTCTCCCGATGCGCGATCAACTGATGGCCGAGCGGAATCAGGAACGGACGCGGGGTGGGAAAGAGCGCGCCGATCGCGAAACTGATGGCGATCGCGATCAAAAGGGCGCTGGCCAACGTCAGCGCCTGTCGCCGAACGTAGTGCGTGCCAGCCAACCATAGGATCGCAAGGTGGAGGGGGATGAGCAGGACGACGTAGCGAGCCGCGACATAGGCCACCCACGCCGTTTTGTCCCAGCTCGGCGATCCGGCATTGATCGCGGCAAACAAGGTTTGATCGAGTGCGTTCATAGGCGAACGTCGTCCTAGCGGTCGGTTTCAGTCGGATATCCGAACGGGTTCGGCGGCGGCCGGATCATATCACCAGTCGAAGCGCGGCGAAGCCGCCCAGAAGCGCGATGATGCCGAGTGTGAAGACCATGGCGAGGCGCTTTTCGACGAACGATCGGACGGGCGGCCCGAAGCGATAGAGCAGGGCGGCCACGGCGTAGAAGCGGATGCCCCGCGCCACGATGCTCGACAGGATGAAGACGAAGGGATCGAGCCCCGTCGCGCCGCTCGCCACCGTGACGACCTTGAAGGGAAACGGCGTCAGACCCGCCATGAGCACGATCCAGGCACCCCATTCGTTGTAGGTCTGCGCGAAGTCGGCAAACTTACTCCCATAGCCGTAGAAGGCGAGAAGCGGCTCGGCGATCTCGTCGAAGAGTAAGGCGCCGATGACATATCCCAGAACGGCGCCGAGAACGGATGTCGCCGTGCAGATGAAGGCGAGCGACCAGGCCCGCCGCCGCTCTGCAATCACCATCGGAATCAAAAGGGCGTCGGGCGGGATCGGAAAGAACGAACTCTCGGCGAAGGAAACTGCACCGAGCGCATAGGCGGCCCTGGGCGTTGCCGACAAACGCATGGTCCAGTCGTAGAGGGATCGGAGCATGGGGCTCCCTTCAGTCGTTGATCAGTCCGACTTATCACGGAGGCGCCGATCCGCAATCGAGTTGTCCCTTGTCCCGCTCCGTTCACGGAAGATCTATGCCGGCGTGATGAGGAGACGATCGATTCCAGAGATCGCCCACTTCAAGGTGGGGGAGCGGCTTCACGAATGTCGCGTGTCATTCGCCGGCGGCATGACCTCATGTGCTAACATCGTTTGAGAAGCGCGCTGGCCCGGACAAGATGGCACCCGACCTGTCCCGTCTGAACCAGCTCTAACCCTCTTCGTCGGCCTTGAAAGGATGATCTGTTGAGCGACGCGCATTTCGCCACGGCGGACGACATTCGAACGCGGTTCTCGCGCACCATGTCGGATATGTACCGTTCGGAGGTGCCCCAATATGGCACGCTGATGGCGCTCGTCGCCGACGTGAACGCGGCGACGCTGGCCGCCGATCCCGCGCTGAAAGCCGATCTCGAGCGGACCGACGATCTGGAGCGGATCGATCTGGAGCGCCACGGCGCCATCCGCCTCGGCACGGCGGAGGAACTCTTCACCATGCGCCGGCTCTTTGCCGTAATGGGCATGGAGCCGGTCGGCTATTACGACCTGTCGGTGGCCGGCGTGCCCGTGCATTCCACTGCCTTCCGGCCGGTGCGCGAGGAAAATCTCGCCCGCAATCCGTTTCGCGTCTTCACTTCGCTGCTGCGCCTCGATCTGATCGAGAACGAAAAGCTGCGGAGCGAGGCCGCCGCGATCCTGTCGCGCCGGCGCATCTTCACGCCCGGGGCGCTGGCCCTGATCGAACGGTTCGAAGCGGCGGGCGGGCTGACGTCCGAAGAGGCCGACGATTTTGTGCGCGAGGCGGTGGAGACCTTCCGCTGGCACCGCGAAGCCACCGTCGATGCGGACACCTACCACCGCCTCTCCAAGGTCCATCGCCTGATCGCCGACGTCGTGTGCTTCAAGGGCCCGCATATCAACCATTTGACGCCGCGCACGCTCGACATCGACGCCGTGCAGGCCGAGATGCCGGCGCGCGGGATCGCGGCGAAGGACGTGATCGAGGGGCCGCCGACACGGCGCTGCCCTATCCTTCTGCGCCAGACGAGCTTCAAGGCGCTGGAAGAACCTGTCGTCTTTCGGGGCGAAGGAGAGGGCCAGGCGGGCACGCACATGGCCCGTTTCGGTGAAATCGAGCAGCGCGGCTTGGCGCTGACGCGAAAGGGCCGCGCCCTATACGATCAGCTTCTGGCGCAGGTGCGCGATGCCGGCGGGCAGGGCAATGCGGGGGCCGACTACGCCGCGCGTCTGGCAGAGGCGTTCGCCGCCTTCCCGGACGATGACGAGACGCTTCGCCGCGAGGGTCTCGGCTACTTCCGCTTCGTCCTGACCGACAAGGGCCGGAGCGGCGCGTCCGCCGGACTGGATTCTCTGTCGATGGAGGCGCTGGAGGCGGCGGGTTACGTCGAAGCCTATCCGATCGTCTATGAGGATTTCCTGCCCGTTTCGGCCGCCGGCATCTTCCAATCCAATCTCGGCGGCGAAGAGCAGCGCAGCTATGCCGGCCATGCCAGCAAGGAGGCCTTCGTTCAGGCGCTCGGCGCGCCGGTTGCCGATGAGTTCGCGGTCTATGAGGAGGCGGAGGCGCGGGCGATCGCCGAGGTGCGGGCCGTGCTTCGCCGCAACATGCACGACAGCGCGGCGTAAGGCGGATGGGTGGTCGGCGCACTCCGGCGTACGAGGCGTTTCGCGCACCTGTCGCTTTCGAAAACGTCGCGTTCGTTGCAGGTGCAAGATTCTGCCCTGCCCATTCGCGCAACGTGATTTTCAGGATGCCGAAAGGTCGATTGCCGTGAAAAACGACCTGCGCAGCCATGGACTCTGGGAGGCGTCGGCGCCTCCGCCGCCGCAGACGAGCGCACTCACGGGGGAGCTGTCCGTCGATATAGCAGTTGTTGGCGGTGGTTTCACCGGCTGCTCGGCGGCGCTGCATCTGGCGGAGGGCGGAGCCGTTGTCGCGGTTCTCGAAGCCGAGGAGATCGGCTTCGGCGGCTCGGGGCGCAATGTCGGGCTCGTCAACGCGGGCATGTGGGTGATGCCCGATGATCTGCCGGCCGCGCTGGGCGAGACGCATGGCGAGCGCCTGCTTCGCCTTTTGGGCGATGCGCCTCGCACGGTGTTCGAGTTGGTCGAGCGGCACGGCATCGCTTGCGAGGTGGAGCGGCAGGGAACGCTGCATTGCGCCGTCGGCACCAAGGGGCTGGCCGAACTCCGGGAGCGCGAGCGCCAATGGCGCGCGCGGGGCGCGCCGGTGCGTCTGCTCGATGCAAGAGAGACGGCCGCCAAGGTCGGCACATCCGCCTATGCCGGGGCGCTGTGGGATGAGCGCGCCGGCACGATCCAGCCGCTCGCCTATGTGCGCGGCTTGGCCCGAGCCGCCATTACAGCGGGGGCACGGATGTTCACGTCGAGCCCTGTCGTTTCGGCAGCCGACGAGGGCCGGGAATGGCGGCTGCACACGCCGAACGGCGTCGTGCGCGCGCGGCGCGTGGTGGTGGCGACGGATGCCTACGCCAGGGGCATCTGGCCGGAGGTGCGCCGCGAGCAGGTGCATCTGCCCTATTTCAACATGGCGACGCCTCCGCTGAACGAAGCGCTTCGGCGCTCGATCCTGCCAGAGCGGCAGGGCGCGTGGGACACCAGAGAGATCTTGAGCTCCTTCCGCTTCGATCGGCAAGGGCGGCTCGTTTTCGGCTCTGTCGGCGCGCTGCGCGGGCCGGGCCACGCGATCCACCGCGACTGGGGACAGCGGGCGCTCGCCAAGCTCTTTCCGCAGTTGCGCGGGATCGGTTTCGAATATCTTTGGTACGGCCAGATCGGCATGACCGAGAACAGCCTGCCGCGCTTTCATAAGCTCGGGCGGGACGTCATCTCGTTCAGCGGCTATAACGGACGGGGCATCGCGCCCGGAACCGTGTTCGGCCGCTGCTTGGCCGACCTCATGCTCGGCCGCATCGGCGAAGCCGATCTTCCGTTGCCGGTGACGCCAGCCGAAGACGTGCGCCATCGCGCGCTTCGCGAGGCCTATTACGACGTCGGCGCGCAGGTTGCCCATTTCGCGAGCGCGCGCCTGTGACCCTCAACTCTCATTCACCCAATAGGATCGATCCGACTATGCCCGATACGCACGCCTCCCTTCGCGCCGAAGCGCAGAGCCTTCTGTCCGAACTCGGCGTGCCGGAGGCAGCGTTTACATCGGGCGCGCGTCAGGTCGTCTCGCCGGTGGACGGTTCGGTTCTGGCCTCCGTGCCGATGATGGAGGCCGGGGAAGTGAGCGAGGCGATCGGCCGGGCGCACGAAGCCTATCTGAGCTGGCGCCGCGTGCCCGCGCCCCGGCGCGGCGAACTGGTTCGCCTGCTCGGCGAAGAACTGCGCGCGCATAAGAATGCGCTGGGCCGTCTCGTATCGCTGGAGGTGGGCAAGGCGCCCTCCGAAGGGCTCGGGGAAGTTCAGGAGATGATCGACATCTGCGACTTCGCGGTCGGCCTGTCGCGCCAGCTCTATGGTCTCGTGATTCCGTCCGAGCGGGCCGATCACAAGTTGACGGAGCAATGGCATCCGGTGGGCGTCGTCGGAGTCATCTCCGCCTTCAATTTTCCGGTGGCGGTCTGGTCTTGGAACGCGGCCCTTGCCCTCGTCTGCGGCGATGCCGTGGTGTGGAAGCCGTCCGAGAAAGCGCCGCTCACCGCGCTCGCCACGCAGGCCATCTTCGAAAAGGCGGCCGCCCGGTTCGGGGACGCGCCGGCCGGTCTCTCCACGCTTCTTTTGGGCGAGCGCGGGGTGGGCGAAGCCTTGGTGGACGATGCGCGCGTGCCGGTCGTCTCGGCCACGGGCTCGACCCGCATGGGCCGCGCGGTCGGCGAGCGGCTCGCGCGCCGCTTCGCACGCGCCATTCTGGAACTCGGCGGCAACAACGCGTCGATCGTCACGCCTTCGGCCGATCTCGACCTCGCGCTGCGGGCCGTCGCCTTCGGTGCCATGGGCACGGCGGGCCAGCGCTGCACCACGATGCGCCGGCTGATCGTGCACGAGAGCGTCTACGACACGCTCGTGCCACGCTTGAAGCGCGTCTATGGCTCGATCTCGGTCGGCAATCCGCTGACATCGGACGCGCTGGTCGGGCCGTTGATCGACGGTGCGGCCTTCGAGGCGATGCAGAAGGCGCTTCAATCAGCGGTGGCCAGTGGGGGCACGGTGACCGGCGGCGAGCGCGTCGATGTCAATGGCGACGCCTCCTTCTACGTGCGCCCGGCGCTGGTGGAGATGCCCGCCCAGACCGGGCCTGTGGTGGAAGAAACCTTCGCGCCCATCCTCTATGTCCTCAAATATCGCGATCTCGACGAGGCCATCGCGCTTCAAAACGGCGTTCCGCAAGGCCTGTCCTCGTCCATTTTCGGCACCGACATGCGCGAGATCGAGCGCTATCTGTCGGCGTCCGGCTCGGATTGCGGCATCGCCAATGTCAATATGGGCACGTCGGGCGCAGAGATCGGCGGCGCTTTCGGCGGCGAGAAGGAAACGGGCGGTGGGCGCGAAAGCGGCTCCGATGCCTGGAAGGCCTATATGCGCCGTCAGACCAACGCCATCAATTACGGTCATTCTCTGCCGCTGGCGCAGGGCGTGAAGTTCGACGTGGATGGCGGCTCGGCGGAAGCCTGAGTCCGTTTGTTGTAGACGATGCAGGCGGCTCCAGACGCCGCCTGCCGTTCCATTTCCCAGCCTATCGTCGAAAGAAGCGATCTTGCGTCCCGCCTCATTCCGTTCTGGAATGAGCCATGCAAACACCGCGCCGCTTTCTTCCGTCCATCAGCTTGCTCAGCGCCTTCGAAGCGGCCGCTCGAACCGGCAGTTTCACAGCAGCCGCCTATGAGCTGAGCCTGACGCAGAGCGCCGTGAGCCGGCAGATCAAGGCGTTGGAAGACCAGCTCAACGTCCAGCTGTTCCTGCGCGAGCGCCAGACGGTTCGGCTGACGCCGGCGGGCGAGGCCTATTCCCGCGATATCAGGGATGCGTTGCGGCGCATATCGACGGCGTCGCTCAATATTCGGGCCAACCCGTTCGGCGGCACGCTCAATCTCGCGATCCTGCCGACCTTCGGAACGCGGTGGCTCGCGCCGAGGCTACCCGATTTTCTGGCGTCGAACCCGGGGATCACGATGAATCTCGCGACGCGTCTCGTGGAGTTCGATTTTCGGCTCGACACGATGGACGCCGCCATTCATTTCGGCGTGCCCAACTGGCCCGGTACGCATCATCTCGAACTGATGGCGGAGGAGGTGGTGCCTGTCGCCAGCCCGGACTTTGCTGCGCGGCATCCGGTGAAGGGCGATCCGGCGGCGCTTCGGCAGCTTCCGCTCCTCCATATCACGTCGCGCCCGGCAGCTTGGGAGCAATGGTTCGCGGCCCATGATGTCGCGACCGATGGCGTTACGGGCATGTTGTTCGACCAGTTCGCGACCATCGCACAAGCAGCGATGGTGGGATTGGGCGTTGCCCTCCTTCCCAGCTTTCTCATCGCCAAGGAGATCGAGCGCGGCGAACTCGTACCGCTCTCCGACCGACCGATGCGCTCTGCGGAAGCCTATCATCTCGTTTGGCCGAAGGAGCGTGATCCATTCCCGCCGCTCAAGGCTTTTCGGGACTGGCTCGCTGCTGTCACGAAGGCGAGCGAGCCGATCACCTGACGGCGGCATGGCACGTCGGCAGGAAGAGATGGCTTGCGGCGACGCCGTCAGCCGCGTTGCAGCAGGCGCTCGATCGCCGCTCTGAGGAAGACGGGCGAAGAGGGCTTGGCGCAGACCATGGCCGCCGGATAGCGCGCGAGAAGCTTCTTCTCGTCCGCATGTCCGGAATGGAAGATGATCGGGATGCTGGCTTCCTTCAAGCGATCCGCCGCCGGATAAACCTCACCATCCAGAAGCTGAACGTCCAGGATCGCGCAGGTCGGCAATTGACAATCGATGGCGGCCAAGGCCTCGCGAACCGTCACATAGGGACCGTCCACATGGTGGCCGATATCCTCGATGATGTCTTGAAGGTCCATCGCGACGAAGAGTTCGTCTTCGACGATCATCACCGAATTAGTCATCGGCCAGCACCGACTGGGGCAGGCGCAGCGTCAGGCAGAAGCTCGACCTGTCGAACTGGCGCTCCAGAACCGCGTCCAGCTGCTTGGCGGACGTCTCCATCAGAAGCGTACCGAAGCCATTGCCTTGTGCCGGCTCGCTTTCGTAGTCCATGCATTCTTTCCACTCGAGCACGACGCCGTTTTCGCTTCTTTGCCATCTAACGGAGAGCGACGCTTTGTCACGGCCCAGCGCGCCGTATTTCACGGAATTCGTCGCCCACTCGTGAAGAATGAGCGCCAATGGCGAGACATGCCGCCAACTGATCGGGACGGCAGGCCCTTCGAACTGCACCGGGATATGGTCCCGGTAGGGTGAGAGCGTTGCCGCGACGAGGGCGGAAAGTTCGCTAACGGCGGCGGAGCCGGTGGGCGAGGCCAGTGAATGGGCGCGTCCCAGCGCCATGATGCGTTCACGCATGTCGGCCGCGAAGGAGCGTGTGTCCTGGTGCGTGCGCGCGCCCGCCGAGATCATTCCGCCGATAATGGCGAAGAGGTTCTTCACGCGATGGTTCATCTCGCGCAGCATCAGCTCGCGCGTTTCCGCCAAGGCGAATTCGGGCGTCACGTCGATCGAGACGCCGACGATGCGCCGCTCGCCCTGTGTCGTGACGGTGCGCCCGATGCTGCGGACCCAGCGATACTGCTCCGCTTCGCCGCGAATGCGAAAGCGTGCCTCGAAATCCTGCAGGTCGTCCGCCGCCAGGTTCAGCCGCTCGGCGACCATGGGCCAGTCGTCTATGGCGATCTGCGCGCGCAAATCCGACAGGCGATGGGATTCGGCCTCGCTCATGCTGAGCATGGTTCGGGCGGCCGTATCGAGCTTCAACGTGTCGAGGGCGGGAGTGAACTCCCAGATGCCGATGCCGCCTGCCTTCAAGGCCAGATCCAGCCGGTCCCGCTCGGCCGCGAGCTGACGCTCCAGCGACAAGGCCTCGGTGATGTCGGTGAGAACCAGCGATGCGCCGTCGATCGCGCCGGTCTGCGTGCGATAGGGCATGACACGTAGCGACAGGGCGCGTTGGCCATCGCGCGTGGAGACGCGCCGCTGGACCACCGGCCCGCCATCGGCCACTTGTCTTGCATCCGTCAGATAGGCATTCCCGGCGATCTGGCTGGCAACATCTGCCAGAGGACGGCCGCGATCGCTCGGCTGAAGTGGAAAAATAGAGGTCGCGGCGCGGGTGAAGCTGCGAACGCGCATTTGATGGTCGAGAACGACGACGGAAAGCTCGGTGGAATCGTAGAAATTGCGCAGGTCGGAATTGGCGAGGGTCAGCTGATCGACCTTGACCTTCAGCTCGTCATTGACGGTCGAAAGCTCTTCGTTGGTCGATTGGAGCTCCTCGTTCATCGACATCATTTCTTCATTGGAGCTTTTCAACTCCTCGTTCGCCGTTTCCAGCTCTTCGACGGCCGAGCGCAGGCGATGCCGCGTCAGCCGGAGCTCGTCCTCCAGAACTTCGATATGATCGTCGCCGACATTCATCTCAACGAGGTCGGGATCGCTGGTCGGGCGGAAACTGCCGGCGTCGCGCACCACCAGAAGCAGTGTGGCATCGGGCAGGGGATCGCAGATCACCTCGACGGGCTGGACGCCGTATTCGGAGGCGACGTCGATGTCACGCGCCACGAGGCGCTTTCTCGTATCGCGCACTTGGCGGATCAGCGGCCCGATCACCTCGCGCAGGCCGGAGCGCGCCAGCGTGATGGCGCTGATGCCGCCCGAGCGGGTTACGGGGAAATCGAAATAGCGGCTGAGGCGGCCATAGGCGGCGATGATGCCGCCGTCATGATCGAGCACCATGCTGGGCGGCGCGTAGCGATCCACAACCCGGCGCACGGCGATCGTCTCGTCGGCAACCGTCAACCCGGCCGGACGTTCGTCCCGGTCGCCGCGACGGGTTTCATGCCGGCGCGATCCGCTTGGCAGGTCGATCGGATATTTTGGGGAACCCGGCGAGCGCGTGAAAATCCGTGCCTGATGATCGATCGTCGGAAAAAGCTGGTCGAACCGGCCGACGCTTTCGGAGGGTCCCAGAAACAGAAACCCGCCCGGCCGCACGGCATATTGAAACAGCGGCAGGACGGACTGCTGGAGCCGATCGTCGAAGTAGATGAGGAGATTGCGGCAGGACAGGAGATCGATCCGCGAGAAGGGCGGGTCCTTCACAAGGCTATGGCTGGAGAAACGGATGAGATCGCGGATCTCCGCCGTGATCGTGAAACGCTCCGCATGAAGCATGGTGTAGCGTTCACGCAGCGAGATCGGAATATCGGCGAGGGCGGAGGCCGGATAGGACGCCTCGCGTGCGATCTGGAGCATCTGCTCGTCGATATCGGTCGCAAAGATCTGGACGGCCAGCGGAACGCCGAGGACGCGCGCCGCTTCCGCGAAAAGCATGGCGATACTGTAGGCTTCCTCGCCGCTGGAGCAACCGGGAACCCAGACGCGCAGATCCTCGTCGCCGTCGCGCGAGCGCATCAAGGGCTCGATCGCCTGCACGCGAAGCGTCTCGAAGAAGTCCGGGTCGCGGAAAAAGCGCGTGACGTTGATCAGAAGATCGCGGAACAGTGCTTCGCATTCGGCGCCGTCGCTGCGAATGCGCGCGAGATAGGCGCGCCCGGAATCGATGCCGAGAACATGCATCCGCCGCTCGACCCGGCGCACGAAGGTCGTGCGCTTATAGCCGGCGAAGTCGTGTCCGACCGTGGTGCGCAGCACCCGGCAGAGATCGTCGACGTGATCGGCGACGAGTTCGGCTTCGTCATCGGAGCCGTCCAAGCCGCGTCGGTTGAAGAAGGCCGACAGGCAGGCGAGAATTTCGCCCGGCCGCTTTACGAAATCCACGAGGCCCGTTCCGACGGCCGACACCGGCATTCCGTCGTAGCGGGCCGACTGAGGATCCTGCACCACGCAGACGCCGCCATGCTCCTTGATGGCACGCAGACCTGTCGTGCCGTCCGCGCCAGTGCCGGAGAGGATCACACAGGCGGCGTTTCCCTGCTGATCGCTGGCGAGCGAGATGAAGAAGTCGTCGATCGGCCGGCGCAGGCCGCGCGGCTGCGCGAAGCTGGTCAGCTCCAGCACGCCTTCGCTGATCGCAAGGCCGCGGCCGGGCGGAATGATATAGACCTTATCGGCTTGAAGCCGCTCGCCGCCCTCGCATTGCAGGACTTCCAGATCCGTGTGCCGATCCAGAAGCTGCGCCAACATGCTTTCATGGTTCGGGTCGAGATGCTGGACGACGACGAAGGTCATGCCGGTCGGAGCATGGGCGGCCGAGAGCATCTCGCGTAGCGCTTCGAGCCCGCCGGCAGACGCGCCGATGCCGACGATTGGGAGGAAGGCCTCGGTTCGTCGGTCCTGCGCGCTGTCGTTGCTCATCGAATTCGCCTCGGACCGATCAAAGGCCATCGACGGTCTGAAGATCGGCCAGCGTCAATTTGGCTTGCGCAATCGTGGAGGCGGTGTTGGCGATCACCATCAACGAACCTTCGAGGGCGAGGCCACTTTCGGCAAGGGCAGGGCTCAGACGGCTCAAGGCCGCGCTGAGATGCTCGTCATATTGCGCGAGCCTGTCGGGGTGGGAGCGGCTGACGTCATATTGCGAGGCGAAGATGAAGCGCACCTTGCCCGAACGTTCCCGCAGCTTGGACATATAGAGAAGATTGATGAAGGGCTGCCCGTCCTTGCGGAAGTTCACGATGGAGGAGCGCACCGTGTCCTGCTGAGGATGGCGCAGAAACGCATGAATGCGCGCCTTTGCGTCCTCGTTTTCAGCCTCATGCTGCAGGAAGCGACAATTGCGCCCGACCACCTCGCTCGCATCGTAACCCGTGAGTTGGGAAAAGGCCCGATTGACCAGAACGAGCGGATTGTCGCCGCTGGCGGAGGCCAAAGCGAGCGCGATCGTCGCGCGCTCGAAATACTCGTTCAGTTCGGCCGGGATGGGGAAGGCTGGCACGGATGGGCTTCCATTCAAATCTGCCTTTGCACATAGCGGACTGGAAGCAGATCGGAAAGCTTGGTCAGCATATCGATACGTCAGGTCAGCCGAGCCGGTCGCTTGGGGCTCACTGATGCGAAGCACCAGTCCAGCCTTGATCGGCCGTCATGACCTGTCCATGAGCCGGCCGGGTGAAACCACACGAATACGCGAGAGTTGGCCCGGGCGACCGCCGAATGGCTCGCCCCGGCTACCGGCCCCGATCGACATGCCGCCCCGGGACGTCCCGACATTACCAGCCATAACTGAAGGTCGCTCCGCTCTGGCCATTGCCATTCTGAACGACCGCGTCCCGCGCGTTCCTGCCGTACTGGAACAGCGCATAGGCATTGTCGTTGCCGTTTTGCTGAAGCGTACCGGAATGACCGTTGCCGCGCTGCTGGATCAAGCCGATATTGCCCCGTCCGCGCTGCGCGAGCCCGGCCGCATTGCCGTATCCGCGCTGGTCGATATTGCCGCCGCGAAGGTCGCGGGCGATGGAGTAGAGCCGCATTCCCGTCGAAAGCGCCTCTGCGGCTCCCCGATCGGACGGGGCGAGCGACCAGGAGACCTGACCGCCGGCTTGGGCGGGAAGGGTCGAAAGGCCCTGGCCGAGGCCCGCAAAGGCGAGGGCGATCACGAGGGGTTTGAACGAGCTGGTTTTCATGTCGATCTCCACCATCCGGCTCTTCCGGCCGATGAGAAGAGATTCGCATCCGGCCGCTGAACCGGATCGGAATCCGTCGTTCAAATTGCATTCATTCATTTTGAAGGCGAACGATCAGACCGAAGGGCGAAACGCAAAAAGGCGCCGGAACCGGCGCCTTCGTCCCATGACATCTTGGCTTGGGCCGATCAGATCCGGCCGCTCACACGCTCATTGCAGGAGATCGTCTTTCCCCCGACCGTGACGTCCAGCGACACGTCATAAAGCGCGCCTTTGCTGGAGAGCGTCACGGAGCCGAGCGTCGCGGTCTTGCCGGCCTTGGTTTCGAACGGGCCGCCTTGCGTCAGTTGCGTGCCCCCGCCGCTGCCCGAGCCTTCGATCTCTAGGGAATAGCGGCCGCTGACGCTCTTGTCGGTTTCGACAAGCGCTTCCAACGCCAGAAGCCCCCCTTGAGGCGTCGCCCGGATTTCGCAGCGAACGGGCGCGCCGCTCGGGGTGGCCGAGCCGGACATGGCAGCCCAGGCCGCGGCCGGGGCGAGAACGAGACCCAGCGCCAGAAGAGTCCGGCGCGACGGAGAGGAAAAACGAAGCATCGGTCGATCCCTAGCGGTTGGATGGCGCGACGCTGGAAAGCATCTGCAGCCTGAAAAAGCGGACGTGAGGCCGGCGCCCGGCTGGGCCGGGCGCGCTGGTGAATGGAAGGAAATGAGGGCTTAGTCGCAGGTCTGTACGAAGGCTGCGACGTTGCCGCCGCCGCCCTGCGCCACATTGGCCGAGCAACCGCGACCGACCTGCACGCCGGCGGCGATATTGCCGTTGCCGTCCTGCGTCAGGATCGAGGTGTGATTGGAGCCGAACTGACCGACACCCGCCACGTTGCGCTCGCCGCGCTGATAGGTCGAGCTCGAATGACCGTAGCCCTCCTGTCCCGATGCCGAAAGGTTTTCATGGCCATATTGCTGGCCGGTCACGCGGTTGGTACCGCCGTGCTGATAGACCCGGATGCGATTACGCGTGCCGGCCTGCGCGCCGCCGGCCGAGTTGGACCAGCCATATTGCTCGATGCGCACATCATTGGCCGATGCTGGCAGAGCGCTGATGAGGCCGACCAGCGAAGCGAGGGCGAGGGAGGCAAGGGACTTGGCGATCATGGGAGGCGTCTCCAGAAGAGGGCGAACCGTTCGTTCACGCCCTCTTTCTGCGCCTTCTCGCCGGAACCCTCCCTGAAGGGCATGTTCAGATGTCGTTCACTCGTCAGGCTGCCGCAGAATGCTGAATGCTCGCCGTTTCAGCGGCCTTCGGCCTTGGCTAACGCGGCCAGAAGTTTGCGCGCGTCGGCCTCCCAGGTGAACGCGCGCGCGCGCGCCGGGCCGAGGCTTGCGAGACGAGCGCGCTCGTCGCCGTCCTGATCCAGCCGGCGAATCGCCGCCGTCCAATCCGAGACCTTGTGCGGGTCGGCGTAGAGAGCCGCCTCGCCGCAGGTTTCGCGAACGGCGGCCGCGGTGGAGGCGATCACCGGGCAGCCGCAGCTCATGGCTTCCAGTGGCGGCAGGCCGAAGCCTTCGAAGAAGGAGGGAAACAAAAGCGCCCGCGCATGGGCGTAAAGCGTCTTCAACTCGGCGTCGGTGACGCGGCCGAGGAATTCGGAATTGGGGGTCTGGGGCAGGGAGGACTGGGCGAAGACGCGGGCATTGCCGCCACCTGCCACGATCAGCCGCTCGATGCCCGCGGCCGCCGCCGCTTCGAGGGCGGTGCGAATGTTCTTATGAGCGCTGAGGCTGCCCAGCATCATGAAATACGGCTTGTCGCGAAGCTGCCAGCGTTCCACGGCCGTTTCGTCCGGCTCGACGCGGTTCATGTGATCGCAGCCATTGGGCAGGACCGTGATCTTGCCCTTGGGCGCGACGCCGTAATGCTCCAGCATCTCCTTGGAGAACTCGGAAACCGTGCCGACCACGGCCGAGCGCCGAGCGGCCAGCGGAAGCAGCACGCGATAGACCATACGGAAGCTGCGCGAATAGGATTCGGGCGTCTGATAGACCTGCGCGTCGTGGATCAGCACCATGCTGCGCCGACGAAGCGCCGGCGCAGTGTTGCAAAGGTTGACGAGCCAGCGCTGCCCGGCGGCGGCGGAAAGCTCGGTCTGCTCCCAGGCGTGGCCGCCGCGCTTGCCGACGATGCGCGTTCCGATATGCTTGAGGGGCAGGCTTCGCTCCTGCGAAGGCGGGACGAGAAGCTCGGCGCGAAAGGGCGGATGGTCGCTCCCTTTGCGCTCCAGAAGTTCGTCCAGCGCCAGGATGATTTCCTCTGCCACGCGATCCACGCCGGTCGGCTGGCGCGTCAGGAAGCGTCCGTTGAGAGCGATGTCGATCATAGCGTGTCATACCCTTGCCGCGCAGCCTCGAGCAGGCGCGCCGATTGGCGGGAGAGGCTCAGGCCTCGCCCGTTCCGCGAATGCTTCCGCCCGCGTTCAAGGGGTGGCGGTCTGTGCTTCGGCGCGAACCGAGGATGTGCGCCCCTGGTTGGTATCCAAACGAATTTCGATCGTGTCGCGGCTGGCGAGCGGTGCGTCGAGGTCGATGCGCACAGGCTGGCCGCCCCAGGGCGTGCGGTAGACCTCGAGATTGACCGCCAGATCACCATTGCGCTCGATCGCGTTGCTGGGGGCGATCAGCGTCGCCTCGCGCAGCAGATCGCCCGCGACGCGAATATCGCGCTGGGCTTTATCCAGTTCGGCGCGCGTCGTCTGCAACTCGTTGGACGTATCGATGCGGAAGGACGTATCGACATCCAGAATGCCGCGCTCGCTTTCGTTGACCGCGAGGTTGGCGTTCAACGTGCCGAGGTCGAGATCGAGCCGACGACTTTCGAGATCGGTCAGCGTCCGCTCCAGCCCAGTCGAGCGGCCGGCGACGGCTAGACCTCTATCCACGAGCTTGTTCACGTCCTTCAACTCGTTGCGCGTCAGCTCGATCTGCCGGTCGAGATTGGTCTTCATATCGGCAAAGGTCTTGATCTGGTCCCGCGCCAGATCGCGCCGATCCTGGAAGCTCTTGATGCGGGACTGGCGCACCTGCGCGCGCGTCTCACGGATCGACTCTTCCTCGCTTAGAAGATCGGCTGGAATACCCTCGACGGATTCCGTCTTCTCGGACGTCACGCCTTCCGCGCCGATCTCCTGTTCGAGACGATGGATCTTGGCGCGCAGACGGTTGGCGCGGTCGCGCGCGTCGTCCAGTGTTCCGGCTGTGGTGATCGCGTCCCGCTCCAGCCGCATTTCGACGCCCGCGCCACGGAACAGGCCACCGGCCAGCGCGATCGCCTGACGAACGGTCATGCCCGGCACGTAGGGAACCGAGCCAGGCGTCGCGACGGCCCCCAGAATATAGATCGGCGCGCGCTGCGTGATCTGCACCTGCACATCGGGCGCCTCCGGCAGGCTCATGCGCTCCTGCAACTTGGCGGAAATGCGCGCCGAGAGCGTGTCCCGGTCGAGATCGGCCAGCGACACTTCGCCCAGAAACGGGATGGAGATCGTCAGATTGGCACTGACGGCGTAATTGCCGCTGAGCGCCGACCACTCGCGATATTCGCCTCGTGCGGGCAGCCATTCCGTCACCTTGATCGCGACCGTATCGAGGGCGTTGAAATCCGCTGCCCTCGCTGTGCCGAGCGATGTGGAGGCGAGCCCGAGCGCGAGCGTCAACGAGGCAATCTTCAGGAGACCGGAACGGGCCATTCTCATCTTTCGTCGAATCACGCGAGGCCAGCCTCGTCGAATGCCGGATGTCGGAAGAACCAAGAGTGCTTCCTTATCGTAGGTTTTGTCCGCCCTTAACACAATTCCAAGAGGCCGAGCACCACGCCAACCTAAAAACGCGGTTCATCACTAACATCGGCGAATATGTCGTGTCGGAAAGACCCGCAACATAGGAACATTTTGATTCAATTGGACGTGAGCACACATTCTACTGCCTCCGTGCCTCGTTGCGTGAAACGAGTGAGAGGGCATCATTCGGATAGTTGTTCGAACGCCAAACTTTGACGCGACTTTGCGGTCAAACGACGACCGTCAGAACGGGAGAGCGAATTGCGCCGCACCGGCTTCGCCGGGTGCGTCGCTGCCCGTCAGCGCGGACAAGGAAACGCCGAGTAGACGCACGCCGCGCGAATCCAGCGGGCGGTCATGAAGCAGCCGAAAGGCGATACCCTCCATTTCGGACCTGCTGGCCACCGGCAGCATGACGGACTGGCTGCGGGTGATCTGCCGGAAGTCGGCATATTTGATCTTGAGCGTGACGGTTCGCCCGCGGAAACCGGAGCTTTCGCAAGCGCGCCAGACCTTATCGAGGATCGGCTCCAGAGCGGTCCGCATCTCGTCCGTCTGGAAGAGATCGGCCGCGAAGGTGTTTTCGGCGCCGACCGACTTTCTGATGCGGTCGGCCCGTACCGGGCGCTGATCGATGCCCCGCGAGATGCCGAAATAGTAAGGGCCGCTTTTGCCGAAATGCTCCTGAAGGAAGGCGAGCGGACAATCGCGAAGGTCGGCTCCGGTGCGAATGCCGAGCCGCTCCATTTTGGCGGCGGTCGCGGGACCGACGCCGTGAAAGCGACCGACCGGCAGCGCCTCGACGAAATCCGCGCCCATGGCGGGCGTGATGACAAAGAGCCCGTCCGGCTTGCGGTGGTCGGAGGCGAGCTTGGCGAGGAACTTGTTGTAGGACACGCCGGCGGAGGCCGTCAGCCCCGTTACCTCTCGGATCCGCGCCCGGATCAGCTCGGCAATCGTGGTTGCCGATCGGATGCCCTGCAAGTTTTCGGTGACGTCGAGATAGGCCTCGTCCAGTGAAAGCGGTTCGATAACCGCCGTGTGTTCGGCGAAGATCGCGCGAATTTGGCTCGAGACCGCTTTGTAGACGTCGAAGCGCGGCTTCACGAAAACGAGGTCGGGGCATTTGCGCCGAGCCGTGACGGAGGGCATGGCCGAGCGCACACCAAAAGTGCGCGCCTCGTAACTGGCGGCTGCCACCACGCCGCGCTCACGCGAGCCGCCCACAGCCACCGGCCGGCCGCGCAGCGAAGGGTCGTCGCGCTGCTCCACCGAGGCGTAGAAGGCGTCCATGTCGATATGGATGATCTTGCGCGCATAGGGCGAGGGTTCCAGCGCGTCCCGGCCGGCGACAGGACCGGACGCGGGCGCAACGGCGTCGCCTCGCATCCCTTCGTGCTTGTCCCCTGCCTGTGCCACGCGCAACTCGACCGCTTTCGTTCGCGAGGCAATGCGCGACGGATGGGTCCGACTCAACGCGCCTCTCGTCAGACGTAGCGCGTTTTGTGCCTGGAACAAAGGAAGAACTTGCAGGATCTCAGGCGTAGCGCCGCGCGCCGGCCACGCAGGCGACGACCAGAGCTGTGGACACGATCATGCTCCAAGCGACGGGCTCGCCCAACAGGAGACCCGCCAGCGCAAGGCCGAAAAAGGGTTGCAGAAGCTGCAACTGACCCACCCCTGCGATACCGCCCAGCGCCAAGCCGCGATACCAGAAGACGAAGCCGATCAACATGCTGAACACGGAGACATAGAAGAGCCCGGCCCAGGCAACGGTCGGAACGTCGTTGAATGTCCCTGGCAGCGTTGCCAAGCTCAGAAGCGCCATGGCGGGCAGGGCCACGAGCAAGGCCCAGGAAATGACCTGCCAGCCGCCCATTCGGCGCGTCAGCACCGCGCCTTCGGCATAGCCGAGGCCGCACACCAGGATCGCGGCCAACATCAGAGCATCCCCGAAGCCCGAGCCTTCGCCCGGTTGCAGCAAGGCGAACCCTGCGACCGATAGAGCGCCGACGATCGAGAATATCCAGAACGGCGCGCGCGGCCGCTCTCCGCCCCGCAGAACTCCGAATAGAGCCGTCGCCAGCGGGAGAAGCCCGATGAAGACGATCGAATGGGCCGACGTCATCTGACGAAGCGCAAGCGCCGTCAGGAGGGGGAAACCCAGGACGACACCGCCCGCGACGATCGCGAGGCGGGCGATCTCGGCCCGTGTCGGACGTCGCTGACGAAAGACGAAAAGCGCGAGGGCCGCGAGACATCCGGCGATCACCGCGCGGGCCGAAGTGAGGAAGAGCGGCGAGAAGCCGCCCACGGCCACGCGGGTCGCCGGCAGCGAACCGCTGAAGATGATGACGCCAAGAAGACCGCTGCCCCAACCCGAACCGAACTGTTTCATACGACCTCCACTTGAAGAATTCGTATGATCAAAAAGGAAGTTTCGTGGGAGATACGCTTTTCTCTAATCGCTTCAAACTGTATGGCTCATCTGAGCGTACGATGGGAGAGGTGTGGCATGACGCGGACTGACGAGCTGGTGGACGATGTCAGGCGCCGTATTGCCTCGTGCCAATTGATGGCCGGCGAGAGACTGCCGTCGGTCCGCCGTCATGCCATCGCGATGGGTGTGTCGCCGTCCACGGTGGTCGAGGCCTATGATCGTCTGGTGGCGGAGGGCGCGATCCGCTCGCGGCCGGGGTCTGGCTTCTATGTCGCGGGAGCATCCACACCCTTTGCGCTTCAGGAGCCGCGGCCGGATTTCGAACGTGCGGTCGATCCGCTCTGGGTATCCCGGCAATCGCTGGATGCGGATGCTGCCACGGCGCGGCCGGGCTGCGGATGGCTGCCGGCGGACTGGATGCCGGACGAGGCGCTTCGGCGCTCGCTGCGCCGTGTCGCCAAAGGTGGGCTGGAGGGCCTCGTTGACTACGCGATGACGCGGGGTTCAGCCGCGCTGCGCCGTACTCTCGCCCGCCAATTCTCCCAGGAGGGGCTGGATATCGAGCCCGATCGAATCCTTCTCGCCGTCTCGGGTACGCAGGCCGTCGATCTCGTCTGCCGGTTCCTGCTTCAGCCCGGCGATACGGTGCTTCTGGATGATCCCTGCTACTTCAACTTTCAGGCCTTGATGCGCGCGCATCGGGTCAAGGTCGTGAGCGTGCCCTACACGCCGAGCGGGCCGGACCCCGAGCGCTTCGCCGAACTGGCGCGCGAGCATGCGCCCAAGCTCTATCTGACCAATTCGGCGATCCACAATCCGACCGGAGCCACGCCATCCCCGGCGGTTCTCCATCGCCTTCTGCTGGCCGCCGCGGCCTATGACGTGACAATCGTCGAGGATGATATTTTCGCCGATTTCGAACCCGAGCCGACGCCGCGTCTGGCCGCGCTGGACGGTCTCGAACGGGTCATCCGGGTCGGCAGCTTCTCCAAAACCCTGTCGGCATCAGCCCGCTGCGGCTATATCGCCGCGCGGGCCGACTGGATCGAGGCGCTGATCGATCTGCAGGTCGCGACGAATTTCGGTGGCCCCAGTCCGTTGGTGACCGATATCGTGCAGGGCGTTCTGGCTGATGGAAGCTACCACAAGCATGTGCTGGCGCTGCGGGGCCGGCTGGCCAAGCGGCGCAAGGAGGTCGGCGCGCAACTGGACGCCATGGGCGTTCGGCCCTGGACGCAGCCGCGCGGCGGTTTCTCGCTCTGGTGCCGCCTGCCGGACGGGCGTGACGCCACGGATCTCGCCAAGGCGGCGCTGCGCGACGGCATCGTGCTCGCGCCCGGCAATGTCTTCAGCCCGTCTTTGGGCGCCCCCGACCTGATGCGCTTCAATGTCACGCAGATGCCGCCGGCTGTTCTGGACTGGCTGCGGCGGACGCTCTCCGCACCGATCTGACACCGCCATTCGCAACGGCAGGAGACGACGGGTTTCAAGAGCGGAGCGCGGCCGTTCGCGTCGAGGGCGGGAGGAGCACGTCGCGAATCTTGCGCAGGGCTTCGTCCTTCGGCGTGCCGTAGGGGATCATGCCCTGGAGCCGTCCGTTGGCGCCGATGAGCAGCAGCGACGTCGAGTGGCGCATGTGATAGTCGCCGTCTTCCTCGCCGGTCTTGCGCGCGTAGACCATCCAGGCCTTCGAGGCCTTTTCCATCTCGGCCGCGCTGCCGGTGATACCGATGATCCGATCCGAGATCGAGGCGACATAGGGTCCGAGAACGTCGAGCGTGTCGCGCTCGGGGTCCACCGTGAAGAACAAAGCCTGGATCGACTGACCCGCCGGCCCGAGATCGCGCAGCCAGTCCGCCAGTTCGATCAGCGTCGTCGGACAGACATCGGGGCAGTTCGTGTAGCCGAAATAGACGATCGACGGCCGGCCTTTGAAGATCGTCTGATCGACCTTGGCCCCGCGCGTATCGCTGAGGGTGAAGGGCTCGTCGGGCGCGCCTCGCGCTGGCTGTTGACTGAGCATCCAGCCGATCAGCCCGAGAAGCACGACCACGAGGGCACCGGCGCCGCCAAGGGCAAGGGTCCGGTTCGCGTTGGACGAGGTCATGGTTTTGTCCTTTCCCGCCGCTCTCGGCGCGGCATACGCCGATCAGGCGTCATATCAGGGTTTGAGGCGAAATTCGGTGTCGATGCGGTCGCGCGTTCCATCGCGCGAGTGGACGATGATCTGAAGATGCCAAAGGCCGGATGCGGGGAGAGCGACGGATGCGCTCCAGCTCCCATCGCCTGGCGGCATGGCCTCCGCTTCGATCGGCTCGGCATCGCCTTGCGCGCGCGAGAAGCGAAACGTGACGCCCTGCGGATCCACCGGCCCATAGTCGATCGTCATCAAAAGCGCGCTCACCCGCACCGGCCCTTGGCGACCGGGCGCAACGGCAATGTCGGCCATGATCATGCCCCCCGTGGCATGAAGCGCGATCGGCTCGGCCGCCATTGCCTGCTCGACGCGTGGCGGCGGTGTGAAGCGCCAGACGGCAACGGTGCAAAGGACGAGAATGCCAAGGGCGATTTCGAAGCCGAGCCGGCGGGAGAGAGTGCGGAGCGCCGGCGCGTCGCCTTTGAGGGCCGGCTGTGTCAACCGCCAGCGATTGTCCGCCGCAATCAAAAAGAGGATCAGGACCAGGGCCAGCTTGATGAGAAGCACGCGGCCGTAATCGGTCTGCCAAAGGGCGGAGAGCGTTCCAACCTGCACGGCCGCCAGAAACACGCCTGACGTCAGCAGAACGGCCAGAAGCGGAGCGATCCGCCGCGAAAAGCGCGACAAGGCAATCCGCCGCGCCGCTTCTGGCTGACGCAGGGCCAGGGCGAGCGGAAACAACGCGCCGAGCCAGAGCGCTGCCGATAAGGCATGAAGCGCGACGGCTGGACGCGTCAGAACCTGGGGAGCTGCTGCGGCCGCATGGCCGGTGGACGCCAGCGCGACGCCGCCCGCCATGAGCGCAAGCCCGCTCAGGACCGTGCTGACGCGATGCGGAAGGCGAAGCGTAGAAGCGAGCGCCAGGGCGAAGGACAGAGCTAAGGCCAGCGCTGCGACCCCGAAGCCGGTGCCTAGACCGGCCTGCCAGACGGCAAGGTTCAAGGCGGCGGAAAGGGTCGAGCCCAGCGCATCGAGCCCCTGCGCCAAGACCGCGAGGGGAAGCGCCAGCAGCCCGGCCAGCAAGATGAGATGAAGGAACCGGCGGCCGTCAGGTCGCGCCGCGCCCACGAGATAGGCCCCTGCCGCGCCGCCGACACCGAAAATGAGAGCG
Organism: Aureimonas sp. N4; assembly: GCF_001463925.1. NCBI lineage: Bacteria > Pseudomonadati > Pseudomonadota > Alphaproteobacteria > Hyphomicrobiales > Aurantimonadaceae > Aureimonas > Aureimonas sp. N4. The sequence continues at coordinate 56,257 of NZ_BBWS01000059.1, forward strand.
ATGTAGACAAGAACGCGGGCGCCCCAGACGAGCACCAGCACGAGGAGATCGCGCGCCGGTGGCAGGTCGGGCGTCGGGCTGGCCGCTTCGACGGAAAACGACAGAGAGCCTGTCACAGGGTGCCCGTCTGCGGAAACGACGCGCCAGACGAGCGCGTGGGTGCCCCGGCCGAGCCTCTCGTCGAGTGGTGCCCTGATGTGCGAGCCTGTTTTCATGCTGGAAGGGAGATCGACGCTCGTGCCGTCGGGCCGAACCAGCGTCAGTCGCAGAGCCGCGACCGGCTCGCTGAAGCTCAGCGACAATTCGCTCGGCGCGCTTTGAAGAAGCGCGCCGTCTTCCGGCTCGGCCGACATAAGCCCTGCATGAGCGAAGGCGGCGGACGAGACAGAGAGAACCATGCTCCCCACCAGAAACACGGCGAGGATCAGGCTCCGCAACGCATCGCCAAGTCTGAAATCTCGCATGAGGAGTTCCTGCTGGAGGATACGGCCGGGGGCACCGGCCGCATCGGGGGATCAATGCTGATGCGCTTCGCCTTCACCGGCGCTCGCGCCATGGGACGGGCTCGTCGCGCCCATCTTGTCGACCTGCAATTCGACCTCGACCGAGCCGGCCTTTTCGAACGTGAGCGTCAACGGGATCATCTGCCCCTCCTTGAAGGGCGCCTTCAGGCCCATCAGCATGAGATGGAAGCCGCCCGGCGAAAGCGCGGCCGAACCCTTGGCCGGGATGGCGACGCCGCCCTCGACCTTGCGCATGTTCATGACGCCGTTCTGAATCGACATTTCATGAATCTCGGTTTTTTCCGCCGCCGGCGAACTGGCCGAAACGAGGCGGTCGGGCTCTGCGCCGGAGTTCACCATCACGAAATATCCAGCGCCCGTCTTGGCGCCAGGAGGCGTCGCGCGGCTCCAAGGGTGCTCGACCTCGATCGCGCCGACCTTGAAGCCATGGGCCGCCGCCGGCACCGAGGCCGCCAGCGGTGACAGGCTGAAAAGGGCGAGGCCCAGCACCACGCCGGCAATCCGGCGACCGAATGAAGTCATCGACATGAGGTCCGTCTTTCGAATGCGGAGCTTCGACAGGCTCCTGGAGATAGATGGGGCCGGCAGCAAGGCTGCCCCGGCAGCGTGAAAAGAGCTTAGGCGGCTCGGCTTGGGCGATGGCGTGTGAACATCCAGTCCATCGCCAGCATCACGACCAGCGAGGCGCCGACGAGGGGAAACAGGACACCGCCCACGACCAAAAGCGCGATCAGCCCGCGAAAGACGCGCCGGTCCCTTGGCCGCGGCGGCACGCCGAACGAGCGGCTCGGCCGGCGCTTCCACCACATGATCCCCGCCGAAACCGCGAGCACCACATTGCCGACGCACACGGCCAGCAGGAACAGTTGGTTGGCGAGCCCGAATTCCTGCCCGAGATGGACATTGATGCCCCATTCCAGCCAGCGGCCGAGCGGGCCGTAATCGGCATAGCTCATGTCGACGAGTGGCTGGCCCGTATATTGATCCAGATGGACGACGCGCTGCTGCGAGAGATCGGCGGGATAAACCGAGCCGGTGTAGACGCCCGTCACGCTCGTCGGGATATTGACCGCGAAGCCGCGATGCAGGCCCAGCTGTCCAAAGGTGGAGACGGCCCGGTCGAGGCCAATCGGCGCGTCGTTGGCAGCCGTCATCGACGTGGGGATTTCGGCCTGTTCGAGCGACCAGCTCGTCGGGCCTTCCTGCGCGAGCTTCCGCCCGGACATGGGCACGTCCACCCGCACGCCGGAAGGATAACCGAAGTTCGAGCCGTTGGCCCATTGGTTGACCTTGCCGCCCCAGACCTGCGACCACGGCATTCCGGTGATGGCGAGGAAGACGATGAACCCGCCGACGACGAGCCCGGTCACCGCGTGAAGGTCGCGCCAGAAGACGCGTTTCGCCGGCGTCGCGCGGATGGAGACGACGCCGCCCTTCTGGCCGCGAGGCCACCAGAGAAACAGGCCGGTCGCCACCAGCACGATCGCCCAACCGGCGGCGATCTCGATCAGCCCGCGCGCCACAGGCCCGAAATAGCGTAGGCTGTGGAGATAGCGTACGGTCCACATGACCGTGCCGCGATCAGCCAGGGCGCCCAGAACCTCACCCCGATAGGGATCGACATAAACGGCGGTCTTGCCGCCATCGGGCGTCTTGATCGTCACTTCGGCGGAGGCGTCCGGCGTGACGGGGTCGGTATATTTGACGGCCGTGCCGGGATAGGCGGCGAGCGCTGCATCGACCATGCGGCTCGGCTCGGTGGGAGAGGCTCCCGCCGGCATTTCGACATGCTTCAGATCGGCATGGACGATCCCGTCGATCTCGTTGCGGAAGAGATAAAGCCCGCCCGTGATCGAGAGCGTGATCAGAAACGGCAGGACCAACAGGCCGGCATAGAAATGCCATCGCCAGACGGCGCGGTAGAGATCGGTGATGGTGCCGGTGCGCGGCAGAGCGTTCGCACTTTCGGCTGTGAAATCGGACATTCGGACGGCTCCGAAACGGAGAAAAAAAGGACGAGGTGGGTGGCGCAACGGCCGAAACCGGCGGCCACTATGGGGCGATCGGATGCGGTGGCGCTGCGGGTCGGACGCCGGGCTACGAACGCTTGAGTCGACACGATTGCGTGGAATGCCGGGCTCTTACGGGTCTCGGTCGATCGGGAGCCGTTATGCGCTAACCCGATCCGACACGCTCGAACCCGTACGGTGCCCGCTGGAGGTTGGCCGAACCCCTTCGCTCCATAGGCGAAGTTTCAGCCTGCTCGCATCCTGACGCACGATCGGCGATCTCGCTGACAGGCCAGAGCCCACGTGACGCCGTGATCAGGCGAACACGCTATCCCGCAAGCTGGCGAAGCGCTGGCCGATCCGATCACTCAGGCGAGGCGGGGCGGCCCGCGTGTCTTGCGCGGCGTCTCGACCGCGCCGGAGCCGACATCCTCATAAAGCACGAAGGGCACGCTGAGCACGAGCGGCTGGCGAACGAGGCGCGAAAGGAGGGTAGGCGGCGGAAGTGGGCCGCCGTGCATGGCGCAGCTGGCGGAGCAGCAGGACTTGAGCGGGACATGACCGTGGTCGCGCCCCGAGCCCTTATGGGCGTCCGCGATCTCGCCGGAAAGGCAAAGCACATTGCCGAACTGATCGCGGGGCATCAATTCGGCGGCAGCCGGGGCCGAGAAGCCGAACAGGGCTGCGTGAACAAGGAAAAGGAACGCGATCACGCGCCCCATCCACCGTCCCGAGCCTCTGGTCTTCTGCGCCAAAACCGGCATCCCCGCCAAACCGTGTGCTTGTGGTAGCACGGTCGGCTGGGGATCGAAACGGCTTTCCCGCTGAAACGGACTCCACCGGGGCAGAGTGTCGCTTCTAGCGCAGGCGCGCGGCGATGTGATCGGCGACGCGAAGCGCGTTGGCGATGATGGTCAGCGTTGGATTCACCGCGCCGATCGAGGGAAAGAAGCTCGCGTCGGTGACGTAGAGATTGTCGATCCCATGGGCTCGGCAGTCGAGATCGAGAACGGCCGTCTCCGGGTCTTCGCCGAAGCGCAGCGTGCCGGCCTGATGGGCCGTACCGCCGATGGGCGTGTTCTTGCCGAGATAGAGCTTGCGGTCCATCAAATGGGGATGAATGTCGCCCTTGTCGCAGATCGTGCGCAGCATCTCACGAAGCGCGCGATGGCCCTCCATGTTGGTCTGCGTCAGGTCGAGGTGAACTTGGCCGTTGCGATAGAAGATGCGGTTCTCCGGGCGCGGCAGGTCTTCCGAGGTGAGCCAGAAGTCGATCGAATGGTGCGCAATCCAGTCGAACGGCTTTTCGGGCAGCCATTGGAGGAAGCCCGGCAATCCCTCGGCTTCGATCTGCATCCCGTCGGATTTCCCGACCATCTGGATATGGCCGAGCGGATATTCGAATGGGTTCAGCGGCGACTTGTCATGGGCATGGTAGAAATCGTTCAACCCCAGCGTTTTCTGGAACTCGGTCGGATTGGGCGTGCGCGAGATCGCGAGCACCGTCGCGTTGTTGTGGCGCATATAGTTGCGACCGACTTGGCCCGAGCGGTTGGCTAGGCCATCGGGATGCCGGTCGCTGGCCGAGCGCAGGAACAGAAGCGCCGAGGAGAGCGCGCCGCAGGCGGCCACCACGAGATCACCACGGATGATGTGTCGCTGCCCTTCGATGAGCGTCTCCACACCTGTGATCGACTTGCCGGCCGGGTTGGTCAGCAGTCGCTCGACATAGGCGTTCTTCAGAAGCGTCAGGTTGGGATGGGCCTTCAGAGCGGGATCGACGCAGATAATCTGCGCGTCCGATTTTCCGTTGGTGAGGCTGGGATAGCCGTCGAATGGATCGCAGCGCAGAAGCGGGGAGTGGGGCGTCGCCGCGCCCGTCTCGTCCTGATCTAGAAGCGCGCCCATGGGCAGATGGAAGGGATGCAGTCCTTCCTGCGCCCAGGAATCCGACAAGGCCTGGATGCGGGGCTCGTGGCGGATGGCTTCGTGCTTGTAGGGCTTGGGGCTGGGTGGCTCGGTCGGATCTTCGCCGCGCGCGCCGCGCACCTCGAACAGCTCCTCTGCCGCCTGATAGTAGGGCTCGAAACTATCGTATTTGATCGGCCATTCCGGCGCGATGCCATCGGGGTGACGAACGGCATCGAAGTCCTCGACGCGCAGCCGCAGGAGCACCGCACCGTAAACCTTGGAATTGCCGCCGACGAAATAATGCAGGCCCGGCTTGAAGCTCTCGCCGCTGGATGACGTCCAGGTCTCGTCCGCCTGATAGCGCCCTTTGGCAAAAACCTCCTCCGTGCTCCAGTTCTCGCGCTCACGCTTCAGATAGTCGCCACGCTCGATAAGAAGGATACGCTTGCCGGTCTGGGCGAGTTTCCAGGCCATCGTCCCGCCTCCTGGGCCCGAGCCGATGATGACGACGTCATAGCGATCTTCGATCATGAGGCACTCCTTCTGCGGGTCCTGTGCCGGCTAAAGACCGAAAGCCGCTCGGCGTTCCCGCGTTTTTCCATGAAGGTTTTTTCACGAAAGCCGGCGGGAACGACGGCATCGCGCGGCGCATTTGAGCCAGTAGACACAATAATTGAGACAAGACGCCGCGCCATGCCGATCGACCTGTTTTTCGTCTTCGCAACGCGGCTTTCGCTAATCCTCCTGTTTTTGCCTTTCAGCGCGCTGGATAAGGTTCTGAACTTTTCCGCTGCCGTCGATCAGGCGGGGCAGGCGACCGCCAACCGAAACTTGGCGAAGGCGTTGATCCTTGTGGGTTTCACCGTCGAGCTCCTCATGTCGCTCGGCGTACTCACCGGGATTGCGGATCGGCTCGCGGCCTTCATTCTCGCCGGCTACTGCGCGGTGACGGCCATCCTGTTCAAACAGTTCTGGAAGGCGCCCGACTTCCGCCTGCACGGTCCCTCCAAGGGGCGCGAGACCATGTGGGACTTCCTCAAGAATTTCGCGGTTGCCGGCGGCTTCCTCCTGATCGCCTTCGGGCTTCAGGCGGGCGGGGCGCGGAGCTTTTTCGCGGACCCCCTGTCTTCCACCCATCCTTACTCGATCACCCATTCCTCTTCGCAAGGAGCTGAGTTTTGAGCGACGACAAGCCCAACGTTCCCTATTGGCACCTCTATACCGACGACGAGGGCATCAGCCGCCAGAAGCGTTGCGCGCTCACCCGGTTCGAGCTGAAAAGTATGCAGCCGCCTGCCGCGCCGCAATGGCAGGGCGAGAAGCACCATGACGGGATGACGGTCATGGTCACGGTCCAGCCGGTCGGCTGGGAAGGAACGTGGCACGAGAACCCCTCGCCACAATGGATCATTCCGTTGTCCGGCCGCTGGTATGTCGAGAGCATGGACGGAACGCGCGTGGAAATGGGGCCGGGCGAGATTTCCTTCGGCGAGGATCAGGGCACGCGCGCACGGGAGGGTCGCAAAGGCCATATGTCCGGCACGGTCGGCGACGAGCCCGCCGTGCTCATGGTCGTGCAGTTCGACACGAAGCGCGGGGACACGACGCCGTGCCGCTTCGGCTGAAGGAGGGCGCATGAGCGAGATCGGATTCGAGACGGTCGATCCGCGCTTCGATCGCTACCGCCTTGTCAACGCGCCGGTGGAGAAGCTGGCGGAGGGTTTCCGCTGGATCGAAGGGCTCGTCTGGATGGGAGACTGGAACTGTCTTCTATTCCAGGATCTGCCGCGAGATCGAACCATGATGTGGAGCGAGGCGTCAGGGCTCTCCATCTGGCGCTTTCCGTCCGACCAAGCCAACGGGCAGGCGAGGGATCGCGAAGGGCGCGTCATCTTCTGCTCCAACCGCCTGCGCGCGGTGGCGCGTGTCGAGCATGACGGCCGGGTCAGCGTTCTGGCCGATCGGTTCGAAGGGCGGCGCCTCAACTCGCCCAATGACATCGTGGTCAAAAGCGATGGCTCTATCTGGTTCACCGATCCCGTCTACGGCATTTCCAACGATTACGAGGGCACGCGGCAGACCTCGGAAACCGCGCCGGGCGTCTACCGTCTGGAGCCCGATAGTGGCCGCCTCGATCTCGCGTCCCTTGATTTCTCCGGGCCCAATGGCATCGCCTTTTCGCCCGATGAGCGACGCCTCTATGTGGCCGAGACGGGAGATCAGACGCAGGCATCGCCCACGCAGGTGCTGCGAGTCTTCGACGTCGCGGAGGACGGCCATACGCTGAGCGGGCTGCGCGACTTCGCCAAGGTTTCCCCCGGCTATACGGACGGGATGGCGATCGATGAAGATGGCAATATCTGGTCCAGCGCCGGCGATGGCGTGCATTGCCTGTCGCCCGAAGGCAAATTGCTCGGGCGCATCCACCTTCCCGCCACGGTCTCCAATCTCTGCTTCGGTGGATCGCCGCATTTGAACCGCCTGTTCATCGGCGCGAGCCACACGCTTTACGCCGTGTTCCTCAACCGGCGCGGAGCGCGCTGGCCATGAGCGGCCTCTGCATCGAAGCCATTCGGCTGCTGTGCCGCGACACAGCGGCCACCGCGCGCTTCTATGTCGATACGTTCGGTTGCGAAGAGATCGAGCGTGATCGGCATTTCTGTGCGCTTCGCCTCGGAGCGCAGCGCCTCGAACTCGGGCGGGCATCCGCTCCATCCGGGCATCCGCCCTTGTCGAATGAAACCGCGTTCCAGCATTTCGCCATACCCGTTTCCGACATGGAGGCGGCCATGGCCCGGCTCGAACGCATGGAGGGGTGGACACCCATTTCGACGGATGGACCCGAGCGCCTGCCGGCAGCGTCCGGCGGTGTCACGGCTTTCAAATTCCGCGATCCCGAAGGCCATCCTCTGGAGTTCTTGGAGTTTCCGGGTGGCTGGGAGCAGAGACCCGCAACCGTCAATACCAGCGAGTCTTTTCTCGGGATTGATCATAGCGCTATCACCGTCAGCGACGCGGACGCCTCCATCCGCTTCTATGAGAGCCTTGGCTATCGGCTGAAGGCGCGCCAGCGCAACGAAGGCATCGAGCAAGGGCGACTGGACGGGTTTTCACGTCCAGCGAGTGTTGATGTCGTGACGCTCGAAACGGGGCAGGGTGGAGCACCGCATCTCGAGCTTCTCGCCTATGTCGATCCACCCGCAATTTCGGCTCCGGCAGCCGAAGGCTCGCCCTTCGCGACGCAACTGATCCTGTGCGGCTCGACATCCGCGCATGCGCTCGCGACCGATCCCGACGGGCATCGCTTTTCGAGCCGGTGAAAGATCGCGACCTGCCGTGTGGCCGTGGAAAGATTGCCCACGGCGTTCGTTAAGACATCATGGTCAAGACCAAGAACCCGACGGAACGGAATGCGTTGGTCGCCGAATGGCCGTTTCCGGTCTCCGCGGCGATGGGCTCGGCCGTCCGGGCCGAGGGAATAAAGCGCGAACTGACCGCAAAGCTGCCGTGGATTTTGCGCGATCGTCTGAGCGTCGAGGATGGCGCGATCCGACTGGCCTTCGATGCGGACGAGGCTGAGGCTTTCGAGCGAGCCCGTGAGGCGGTGCAGACGGTACTGGATGGGATCGACACGCTGCCGGTGCTGCCGCGAGAGGTGGACGACATCCTGACCATTCTGCCCCGAGAGCGGCTTCGTTGGACCAAGGATGGACGTCTTTCCAGCGCAGGCACACGGACCGTGAAATTGCGAGGACGTGCGAAAGCCGTCACCTTCCACGTCTTCGACCCACGGCGGATTGAGGATGTTCTGGATCGCGACCTGCCGAGCCTCTGGCGGGAGGAGGATCGAGAAGCCGCCGCAGAAGCCAGACGACGCGCAGCGGCCAAGGCTGCTTTGAAACGCTCCGCCAAAGGCGCGGAAAAGAGCAGCCCTTCCTCGCAGGCGGCACCGAAATCAACCGCAAGCCGGCCTACACTCGAAGGATGGGAGGTCTTTAAAGCCGAAGGGCTTTTGCGCTGACATCGCAGCACAGTCGAAACAGCGGTACGTAAGATAGAGGATCGTCCGCCTTCCAGACGATCCTCCACGCTATGATGTGTCTCAGAAGGTCGCGGTCATCGGATCGGGACCGATGCGCCCGTCGGCCGCGTCGAGCTGCGCGATCGCTTCTATGTCGTCCGCTCCCAGCTGAAAGCCGAACACGTCGATATTCTCCGCGATGCGGCTTGGCGTCACGGATTTCGGAATGACGATCAGGCCGCTGTCGATATGCCAGCGGATGATGATCTGCGCCGGGCTCTTGCCGTGCTTCTCTGCAATGCGCGTGATCACGGGGTCGGTCAGAAGCTGGCCTTGCCCGAGCGGGCTCCAGGATTGGGTCGCGATACCTCGTTCGGCGTGGGCGTGCCGCAGGTCGCGTTGCTGAAAGCGCGGATGAAGCTCGATCTGATTGAGGACCGGAGCGACGCCGGTCTCAGAAATCAGCTGGTCGAGATGCTCCACCGTGAAATTCGACACGCCGATGGAGCGCGCTCGCCCTTCCTCCCGAAGACGGATGAAGGCCTTCCACGTGTCCACGAACAGACCGCGACGCGGCGAAGGCCAATGGATGAGATAGAGATCGACGAAATCGAGCCCGAGGCGAGACAGGCTTTCGTCGAACGCTCGCAAGGTCTGGTCGAAGCCCTGGTTCTCGTTCCAGAGCTTGGTTGTCACGAAAAGCTCGTCGCGTGGAACATCGGCGCCGCGCAGGCCCGCGCCCGTGCCTCTTTCGTTTTCGTAGATGGCGGCCGTATCGACATGGCGATAGCCGACCTTCAAGGCTTCCTGAACTGCGCTGGTCGCCACGTCGTCCGGCACCTGCCAGACGCCGAGACCGACCTGAGGGATGGACCGACCGTCATGGAAGGCGATCGAGCTTTGTTGTGTCATCGGACCATCTCCGAAAGGAATTACATGAAAAGCCCTGCCATGTGCCGGATTGCGGGCGGCAGGGAACATGGCGTCCAATTCGGGCGCTTCCCCGGAAAGTCGAGCAATTGGCGGAAGATTCAATCGTGGTTGGCTGTTGGATGCTTTCCGGCGCTGTCCGAGCCCTTGACCCGATCCCGCTCGCGCCTGCTTTTGCGCGGACGTGACTTGGCCGGCGAGGCGAGCGGTTTGATGGCGGACAGCTTGACGAGGTTCTTTTCGATGGCATCGTTCAACGCGGCGACGCCGTCGCGCACCTCTTCGGCATCCGTATAGACGGTGGGAAAGCGCTGGGCGAGCCAGAGCCAGGCGGTGGCGAGATTGACGCCGTCCTCCAGTCGCTGGAGGTCGCCCGAGCGCAGCGGCGGCTTGGGCGCGGGCTTGCCCGCCGCATGAGCGCGGGCCCAGGTCAGCACCGTGTCCATGAACCAGGGATGGCGCAGCGAGACGGGAACGATCGCGTAGGCGAGACGATCGAGCAGCGGCAGGCGCACCGGGGCCAGTCGGCGCGCCTTCTCGATTTCCTCGTCCATGTCGCCGATCTTCAGATCGGCATGGTCCATGACGATGCGCGAGCGCAGGAAGGTCAGGATCTGCGCGAGATCGTCGGTTTCCAGAAACTCGGCGGCCAGCGCGACGCTTTCCCGGTTCGGCCGCACGAAGGCCCGCCCCACAAGCTCTTTCGGCGGTGTCGTGATCGCGGCGCGAATCTTCTCGACGCCGTATCCGCCGCCACCGATGACGCCGACCCAGCCCTTCTCGAACATGCCGTAGCGGCCGGCACGCCCGCCGATCTGCCGGATTTCGGAATGAAAGAGATTGCGACGCCGCGTGCCGTCGAACTTCTCGATCGCTGCCAGAAACACACGCGACACCGGCAGATTGAGGCCCATGCCAATCGCGTCTGTGGCCACCACCACATCCGCCTCGCCGCGCCGAAAGCGCGCGGCTTCGGCCCGGCGCACCTCGGGGCTGAGCGCGCCATAAACGGTGGCGACCGAGAGGCCGAGCGGCACGATCGCCTCGCGCAGATCATGAACGGCCGCGCGAGAGAAGGCGACGACGGCATCGCCGCGCCGGAGGTCGCGTAGGGTGATCGGCTCGGGCCAGGCGTCCAGCTCGTTCTTGCGTTCGAGCCGGCGCACTTCCAGCGGCTCGCCCAGGACCTTGGCCAGCCGCTCGACCATGGGAATGGCGTCGGGTGAGCCGGTCATGACGACGAGATCGGCCGGCGCACCGAAAAGCGCCTGCGTCCAGGCCCAGCCGCGCTGTTCGTCGGCCAGCATCTGAATTTCGTCGATCACGCAGACATCGACGCGCCGCCCCACATCGATCGTTTCGATCGTGCGGGCGTAATGGGTGAAGTCCTCGCTTTCGTCGCGCTCTTCGCCAGTGATGAGACCGGCGCGCGCGCCGCCCTGCGTCAGCGCCTCGCGGTGTTCGTGCGCGAGCAGTCGAAGCGGCGAGAGAACCTCGGCGGTGGCCGCCTCGATGGCAAAGCGCATGGCCTCGTAGGTCTTGCCGGAATTGGTCGGCCCCGCCAGAAACAGGAGTTTGCGCTCGATCGAACGGGCCAGAGGGAAGAGGTTGGGATATCGATCATAGCCGGACGCCTCTGCAAAGCTCGCGCGGCGTCGGCTTTGCAGGCGCAGCGCGCGCATGGAGCTAAGCAGCTTGTCGAACCACTTGTTCAACGGCGGCTGCAACTCGTCCTCGTCCGGACCTTGCGCGGCGAAGACGAAACGCTCCAGATCGGCCTGCGTGGCGGCGCGCAGTAAAGCGGAGGGGTCGCCGAGGTCGGCCGTGGCCTTCTGGAACTGGGTCGAATAGCGCTCCGCGAGGGCGGTGAGACCAGCCCGTGCCTTGGCCGCCGCTTCGCTGGCCCGTTCGGCCACGAAGGCGACGCTCGGCTCGATCTCGCCATCGCGCAGGAGCTCATCGTCCGCGAGGCGCTGGTGAACGCCCTTGGGCGCGCGCAGGCGCACGAAGGCCATGAGCAGTGTTGGACGCTCGGTCGGAAAGATCGCGGCGAGCACGGGCACTTCGACTTCGAACCCGCCGAAGGAGCCGTCGCGCATCCGGCGCACCCGCACAACCTCCTCGGCGCGCGCCGAGGCGATCCGGCTGATGCGGTCGGCATCGTCCTCGCCCGGGTCCGGTGCGATTGCGCCTTCGGGGATCTGCGTCATCGCCTTGACGCGCCCGGCCGGCACCAGCCTCGCCTTGCGCTTGCCGCTGTCGTCCTTCGATCCGTCGCCGAAGGGCACCTCGAGCGTGCGCACGAGCCCCGCGCCGACGATTTCGAGGCATCGCACGAGCGAATGTCCGGTCAGGCCGGGCAACATCGAGATCGGATAATTGGAAGCTGGCTGCATCGGGAGGTCCATCAGGCGGCGGGCGGTCGATGAGAGGTCACCGGATCATTCCCGGCCTGCATTAGCAGATGCGAATGGTGCGGTGCCAGAACGAACGGGCACCCTGTTCCCATCACGCTTCGGCTTGCGGGCGCTGTCGTGTAGGACGCTCACAGAATGGGAAGCTTCCCACTAGGAAGGATGCTGGGATGACGGACAAGAGCGAACCACCTCGTGGAAGCCAAGAAGAGACGGTGAAGCAGAAGTCTGAGCGCCTGAAGGCCGCTCGTCTGCAGGCGGAGCAAAACAAGGAAGCCCGGATCGAATGGGCCAATCGGAAGGCGGCGGCGCGCCGGAAAGTGCTGGGCGACGGCAAGCCCTGATCGCCGCCGTGGTGGCAGCGACGTCAGGTCGCAAGGTGCTTTCCGGGATTTTCGCGTTGCGCAAAACCCATAGGAGGAAACCATGACGAACGACATCGCCATCCAAGCCCGCCGCCGCGAAATTGCCGCCGAGCATGTGCTCTTTAAGCTGATCGAATATGTCGAGATGCGTCAGCCGGGGCTTCTCGACCATATCGAAGGCAGCCTCAGCCATCTCGGCGACCCCGCCCGCGACGACACCAAGGATGACGAGGCCGTTCGGGAGATCGCCCGGCGCATGATTACCGGCGCGAGGCGCGAGATCGCTTCCTGACCTAAACCTCGCGGACGCTGTCCGGGTCAGGGTCTTCTGCCGGTGGGGTCGGGGCCTTTGACCTGTGACCCGTCAATAAGCCCAACGCCATCGCCAGCAACGCGATGGCGAGCACCATCGTCGCCTTGGCGGCCAGCCAGTTCCATAGGCGCTGCGGGTGCGCCCACCAGCCATAAACGGCCGCACCACCATTCCGCAGGCGGCCGTCTCGCATTCCCGTCCAGTTGCGATCGGGCCAGTAGGCGTCCACCATGCGGCCGAACCGAACCGCCGACAATCCGCCGCCGCTCATCTGGCCGGCACCCGGCGCTTCCCGCCATGCCAGGATCGCGGCCGTCCAGCCGACGGTGGAGCCGACGAACCAGGCATCGCGATCATCGTCGCTGGTGCCGGTCTTGCCCCAGACGGCAGCCGCGTGCTTGCGCCCGCGCGCGGCGGCCGCGCTGCCGCCTGCCGATGTCGGCTGAAACAGTGCCGCGCGCACGGCATTGGCCGTGTCGGGCGCAAGCACCCGACGCCCTTCGTCCGGCTCCTCGAAGGCCAGCAGGCGCCCGCCCGTGCCCGTCGCGGCCACAATCACCTGCGGGCGCAGGAGACGGCCGCCATTGCGGAAGGCCGTATAGGCGAGGGCGACATCCATCGGGTTGGAATGAACGCCGCCGGTCGCGATCAGGAGAGGATTGTCCGGCGCGTGCCAGCCGAAGGCCAGGACGCGCTGCGTCGCCAAACCCGGCTCGCGTGCGGCGATCGATACGAAGGGCCGGTTGCAGGAGTATTTCAGGTAGGTCTCCAGCGTCAGCCCGCTGCGGCAGGCGCCGTTGGGCTCGGCTGGATTGTAGCCCTTCAGCGGCGCTGTGGACCATGTCTTGGGCATGTCGCCCGCGTGCTCGAGAGCCAAGGAATAAAGCAGGGGCTTGGCGATGGAGCCGATCGATCGATTGGCGCGCCAGGCGGGGTTCCAGCTCGACGTGGAATAGGTGCCGCCCGAGATGGCCAGAACCTGCGCCTGCGGCCCCAGCACGACGCCCGCCATCTCGGCATCCTTGGGCGGCTTGGCTGTGGCCTGATCGGCCAGTGCCTGCAATTCGGGATCGAGGGTCAGAAAGATCCGCGTGGCCTCGTTGGTCAGCCCACGTTCGGCGAGTTGAACCGCCGCGAAATCGCGCACGCGGCGGTATTCGATCGGCCTCAGGGTCGCAAGCAGCGTCTCATGCGGCGGGCGAGACAGGGCGCCCTTGCGCAGGACGCGCGTCACCTTGGCCTGCGCCTCTTTTGCTTCGGCCGGCGTCACCAGCCCGAGCGCCAGCATCTTGGCGAGCACGCGGTCGGCGGCGTTGGCTGCGCTCGCAGCCTCGGCCATGTCTTCCTTGAACGGCTGGCGGTTCATCGGTTGCGGCAACATGCCGACAAGCGTCGCCGCTTCCATCGCGTCGAGATCACGCGCGGGCTTGCCGAAATAATAGCGCGCGGCCGGATCGAAGCCGATAATGCCGTTTCCGAGCGGGGCGATGTTCAGATAGATCGTCAGAATCTGGCGCTTGTCGCGCAGGGCTTCGATCGCCAGCGCGACATGCCATTCGCGCAATTTGCGCAGGAGCTTGCCGGGCGCAGCGTAACCAAGCAGCCGTTCGTCGTTCAGGAACAGCGTGCGCGCGACCTGCTGGGTGATCGTGCTGCCTCCGCCGGGAAAACCCGGCAGAAGGGAGCGCAGGACGGCGAGATCATCGACGCCGCGATGGCCGAGAAACCGCTCGTCCTCGCTGGCGACGACCGCCGACAGAAGCGCCTCGGAGAATCCCGTCGGCCCGACCGCGTCCGGGCAGAGAAGACGATCCGTCTTGCCACCCGTTTCGCCGGGTCGGGGCTCGGCTTCGAAGACACTCGTGACCTGACAGGCGTCCAACATGGCATCGAGCTGTCGGACATCCGGCAAACCGGACGACACGACGAGGCCCGCGCCGGGAATGGCGATCAAGAGCAGCGCGCCCAGAAGCGCCAATGACAGAGCGATGGTGATACGGCGGCTGGCAAGCTTGGGGAAACGCAAACGACACTCCTGCGAACCCAGGATGCGGCTCTGCCGATGGGAAGCGTCCGCGCCTGCTCACGGTGATGTCAGATGGAGAGGCGCGGAGGCTTTCGCAACTGTTCTTAGAAGGCCAGGCATACCGTCCGAGCGCGATCAGTTGTCGTTGAACTCAGCCGGCAGGTCGCCGTGACGCCCCAGCAAAATCGGCTCTTCCAGCACTTCGCCAGTATCCGTATCGATGGTCTGCTGAATGGCCACCACACCCGACACGCGGGCGGCGTCGCGCTCTGCCCGGCTGATGGCTTCCTGAGCGGTCTTGAAGTCCATCTGGCGGCCGGCCACGAGGCGTTTGCCCTGCCGTTCGAACTGCTGGACGATGAACAGCGTCTTGGCGGGCATGGCGCATCCGGTCGGGTTGAGGTCGTGAACCGCAACTATCCCGCTTCCGAAGGTGGGCGCAACGGCCAAGTGTCTTGCCATCGCGAAGCATTCCCGGCGGTTCGCGTCGGGGCGAACCGCCGGGATCGATGTCAGGCCAGCCCTTCTTCGCGCAGAGCCTGCTGCACACCGGCGCGTGCGGAAACGGCCGCCTTGAAACGGGCGATATTCGCGAAAGCCGACATGTCGAGCTTCAGCCGGTCGGCCCAGCTCAGCACCGTGAAGGCATAGGCGTCGGGGGCGGTGAAGCTCTCGCCCATCAGATAGGTCTTGCCAGCGAGCGCTTCGTCCAAAAAGGCGAAACGCTTGGCCAGAAGCTCCTTCTGGATGTCCTTGGTCGCATCGGGCGTGTTGGGCTTGAAAAGCGGGCTGAACTGCTTGTGAAGTTCGGTCGCGACGAAGGCGAGCCATTGCTGCGCGCGGTAGCGCTCGACCGTGCCTGCCTGCGGCATCAAGCGCGCTTCCGGCTTCTGGTCCGCCAGATACTGAACGATCACCGAGGCCTCTGTGAGGACGGGGCCTTCTCCGATGTCGAGCGCGGGGACATAGCCGTTCGGATTGACGGCGAAATAGTCCGCGCCATCGTCCAGCTTCTTCTGGATCAGATCGACCGAGATCAGATCGACCGGCAGACCCGCCTCGCAGGCGACGATATGGGGCGCGAGCGAGCAGGCGCCGGGCTTGTAATAGAGCTTCATCCGATCAGTCTCCAATGGGGATCGCTGCGGCTTCATGGCACGAGGCCACGAGCCGCGCAGCTAGGCCGACGGAGACGGATCGTCAACGAGGCGTGGACCGCATGGGCGTTGGATGGACTAGAGGCGGCGAAGGAGCCGCGTTGAAGCCCCTTCGCTTGTCCTGTCAGGTTGTTCGACAGCTCAGAAGGGAGAATCCGGGTAGTAGAATTCCTGGGCGTTGTCCTTCTTCACGAGCGTGGCGTCGAGAATGTATTTCCCGCGCACCGGGTTCTGGTCGAAAAGGCCGGCCGCGGTCAGGTCCATGGCCGTCGCGATCATGGCGGGGGGATAAAGCACGTCCACCGGCACCATCTTGTCGCCGTCCGCCACGCGCTTGATCATGTCCTTCATGCCTGCGCCGCCGACCACGAACTGGATGTCCTTGCGGCCGGACTGCTCGATCGCCTCGAGAATGCCGACCACCATGTCGTCGTCCTGTGCCCAGACCGCGTCGATCTTGGGGTATTTGGCGAGATAGTCCTGCATCACCTTGAAGGCGTCGTCACGCGACCAGTTGCCGAACTGACGGTCGAGGACCTTGATCTTCGATCCGGCGATGCCCTCGTCGAAGCCCTTCTGCCGCTCTTCGTCGATCACGATGGGCAGGCCGCGAATGACCGCGACGTCGCCGCCATCCTTCATCCGATCCTTGATATATTCGCCTGCGACCTTGCCCAGCTCCAGATTGTTGCCGGCGACATAGAGATCCTGAATCGCAGGGTCGGAGAGGGCGCGGTCCACGACGGTGACGAACACGCCGCCGTCCTTGACCTGACGGATCGGATCGGTCAGCTCGTCCGAATTGTGCGGCAGCGTCACCAGCGCGTCGATGCCCTGGGCCGTCAGGTCTTCCAACGCGTTGGCCTGCGCCGCGCCGTCCGGCGAGGTCTTCAAAATGATTTCGAGGCCGGGATAGCGCTCCTTGAGCATCTTGGCTTCACGCTCGGCATGGTAGACCACGCCGCCGGTCCAGCCATGATCGGCGGCCGGGATCGAGACGGCCATGACCTTCTTCTCCTGCGCCAGCGCGACGTGTGCTACGGACAGGGCGGCGAGTGCGGCAAGGCTCGCGACGATGCGTTTCATTGTGGGTCTCCTCCCGATGTCCGGGGCCTTCTCCCGTTTGCGTGCGGCCGGCCCCGGCTTCGCCACGCGCCGAAGTCTTCGCGTCAGCGACGGGCGAGCGAGCGCTGGATCAGCATCGCCACGATGATGATCGCGCCTTGAACCGCGCCGATGAGATATTCGCTGACGAGGCTCGACAGGACCATGATATTGCCCACGAGCTCCAGAATGAGCGCGCCGCAGACCGTGCCCCAGATCCGACCGACGCCGCCGCGCAGCGCCGTGCCGCCGATGACGACGGCCGTGATGGCCTGAAGCTCCCAGAGAAGGCCCGTCGTGGCGGTGGCCGCGCCCAGGCGCGGCACGTAGATGAGCACCGCAATGGCGACGCACAGGCCTTGAATGATGTAGGTGATCGTGCGGACGCGATCGACCTTGATGCCGGAATAGCGCGCCACGTCCTCGCTGGAGCCCACCGCCATCACATGGCGGCCGAATCGCGTGCGATAGAGAACGAAGGCGCCCAGCGCGGCGACAACGAGAATGACGACGACAGGGATCGGCACGCCGAAGAGATTGCCGAAATAGACCGGGCGATAGGCGGCGCGCAGGTCGCGCGAGGCCATGGCGATGGAGCCGCCCTCGGCGAGCCAGATCGTCAAGGCGCGGAAAATGCCCATCGTTCCGAGCGTCACGATGAAGGGCTCGATGCGCCCGAGCGTCACGATCAGCCCGTTCGCCAGCCCGCACAGCGCCCCGACCCCGAGCGCCATGGCCATGGCGAGCGCGATCATCCCCACCGCGCCCTCCACGGGCGCGGCGTTGAGGAAAAGGATCATCGTGCCGGCGACGAAGGCCGCCATGGAGCCGACCGACAGGTCGAGCCCGCCCGCCGAGATGACGAAGGTCGCGCCGATCGCGACGATCGCGATGAAGGCCGAGCGCGTGACGACATTGGTGAGATTGTCGATCCCGAGAAAGTTCGGGTTCAGCAACGCGCCGAAGACGAGCAGCGCGGCCAGCGCGACGAAGGGCGCGACGGCGCGCAGGTCGATCTCGCGGCGCGGCGCGGGAGTCTGTGCCGGCGTGGTGGCGGCGTCGCTCATAGGCTCGTTCCCTCGGCCGCGAGCGCAGCCTCTTCCTCGCCAGCGCCGGTCGCCAGCATCACGATGTCACGCTCGGTCATGGACGCGCCCGAAACCTCACCCGCGATCACGCCCTCGCGCATCACGAGGATGCGGTCGCACAGGCCGATCAGTTCGGGCATTTCGGAGGAGATGACGATGACCGATTTTCCCTCTTCGGCCAGCCGCGCGATGAACCGATAGATCTGTTCCTTGGTGCCGATATCGATGCCACGTGTCGGCTCGTCGATGACGACGATGCGGGGGGCCAGCAGCATCATCTTCGCCAGAAGAAGCTTCTGCTGATTGCCGCCGGACAATTGCCCGGCCAGGAGATCACGCCTTCGCGCGCGAATATCGAACTCGCGGAAGGCCTCGCTCAGCGCTTCTTCCTCCTGAGCCGCGCTGAGAAGTGGGCCGCGCGTGAAGCGATCCAGCGCCGCCAGCGTCAGATTGGTGCGCAGCGACTGCTGGAGGAGGAGCCCTTTGCCCTTTCGATCCTCGCTGAGATAGACGATGCCGGCATCCATGCTGGCGCGCGCATCGCGAAATCGAACGGGACGCCCGTCCAATGTGACGGACCCTTCAGAGGGACGAAGACCGAGCAATCCCTCCAGAAGCTCCGTGCGCCCGGCGCCCACGAGCCCGGCAAATCCGAGAATTTCGCCCTTCTGCAGCGTGAAGCTGGCCGAGCGGACATAGCCGGGCACACGGATGTCCTTGGCCTCGAGAACCGGCGCGCCGGCGGCCGGCGCGATACGATCGGGATACAGCTTCGACACGTCGCGCCCGACCATCAGCCGGGCCATGTCGGCCGGCTCCAGCGTGGCAGCATCCTGGGTGCCGACGAGCCGCCCATCGCGCAGCACCGTCACGCGATCGGCGATTCGCTTCACCTCCGGCAGTCGGTGCGAGATGTAGAGAACGCCGACACCGCGCTCGCGAATCTGTTCGATGACCGCGAGCAGGGCTTCGGTCTCATGCGGCGTCAGCGAAGCGGTCGGTTCGTCGAAGATCACGACGCGATGGGGGACATTGAGCGCGCGGGCGATCTGCACCAGCTGGCGCTGCGCGATGGAAAGCGAGCGTACCGCGACGCGCGGATCGATCGCCGCGCCGAGCCCGGCCAACGCCTCGGCGGCGGAGGCATTCATCGCCCGGTCGTCCAGCACCAGGCCCTTTCGGACTTCCCGTCCGAGATGAATGTTCTGCGCAACGGTGAGATCGGGCGCGAGCAGGATTTCCTGATGAACGAGAACGATGCCGCGCGCTTCGGCTTCCGCCGGGCCACCAAGCCGCACTGGCGCGCCTTCGATCAGAACTCGCCCGGCGCTTGGCTGGAGGTGGCCGGCGAGGACTTTCATGAGCGTGGATTTGCCCGCGCCGTTCTCACCGATAATGGCCTGAACTTCGCCGGGGCGGAGATCGAAGCTGATGTCCTTCAGCACCTCCACCGGGCCGAAGGATTTCGCCAGGCCTTCGACCGCAATGGCTGGGGTGGGCGAACCTGACCGGGACGCAGCGAGCGCGCTCAACAGAACCGCGCTCCGCCAAGCAGCACATGCGTGCTTCCGCGACCGCGCGCAGCGCCGCCGCTCCCCTCCCGAAGCCTTGACATTCACCGTTCCTCCCCGGCGCGAGCGGCCACTCCCATAACCACCCGACAAGCTGCGATGCAGCCGTGAGTTACGTAAATCAGAATTCGACGGGGAAGCAAGTCGTCCCAACGCCATGCACTGGGACTTCGCGGCGTGCAACACGAAGGCTTGATGACGATCAGCCTAAGGCGAACAATTGGCCCGCGATCCCGGCTATCACGCCAGCATGGGACTCGGGGTGAAAGCGAAAGACGCCGAGCGGACCCGGCGTCTTTCGAACGGATGTATCAGGCGGCTTTCGCCTCGGGGCCGGCGGCCGGGCCGCCGCGCCAGCCCAGAGCGGGAGCGACATGTTTCAGGATGCTCTCGATGACGTGAGCATTATAGGCGACGCCCAGCTGGTTCGGCACGGTCAGAAGCAGCGTATCGGCCTCGGCGATCGCCTCGTCGGCTCGCAGCTGCTCGACCAGTCGATCCGGCTCCGCCGCATAGGAGCGCCCGAACACGGCGCGCATATTGTCGATCACGCCGACCTGATCGGCCCCGTCGCCGCGACCGAAATACGCCCGGTCCTGATCGTTCACCAAGGCGAAGATCGAGCGCGACACCGAGACGCGCGGCGTCCTCGCATGACCGGCGTCCTTCCAGGCCTCGCGATAGGCCCGAATCTGCCGCGCCTGCTGGACATGGAAGGGCTCGCCGGTCTCATCGGCCTTGAGGGTCGAGCTTTGCAGGTTCATGCCCTGTTGAGCGGCCCAGACGGCCGTCGCGTCCGAGGCTGAGCCCCACCAGATGCGCTCGCGCAAGCCCTCCGAATGGGGCTCGAGCCGCAGAAGACCGGGCGGATTGGGAAACATCGGGCGCGGGTTCGGCTGGGCGAAGCCTTCGCCCTTCAACAGCTCGAGCAACACTTCAGCATGGCGACGGCCCATATCGGCGTCGCTTTCGCCGGGCGCTGGCTGGAAGCCAAAATGACGCCAGCCATCCACGACCTGCTCAGGCGAGCCCCGGCTGAGGCCAAGCTGTAGGCGCCCGCCCGCAATCAGATCGGCCGAGCCCGCATCCTCCGCCATGTAGAACGGGTTCTCGTAGCGCATGTCGATGACGCCGGTGCCGATCTCGATGCGGCTCGTCTTCGCGCCGACGGCCGCCAGAAGCGGGAAGGGTGAGGCGAGCTGACGTGCGAAATGATGGACCCGGAAATATGCGCCGTCCGCGCCCAGTTCCTCGGCTGCGACCGCGAGATCGATGGACTGAAGCAGCGTGTCGGCGGCCGAGCGGGTGCCCGAATGCGGGGAGGGCGACCAGTGGCCGAATGACAGGAAGCCGAGCTTCTTCATGGGATATTCCTCATCTCGTTGGATCGGGCATGGGAAGCGCCGCTTCAGGAGGTTCCGCCTCGAATGGGCATCCGTTCCCGTCTCGACCCGACCGGTTCGAACTCCAACATACGTTGCCGGGCTCGTGGAGATAATGACCATACCCGGCGATGCAGTGTTCGAAAGACCTGAACGATGCCTGGGCCAGCCCCTCGTCTGATACCAACGAGCGCTGATCAGAACCGATGTGCCCAATCGCGCATTCCGATGGAGATGATTTTCCAGGGTTGCTCGATGAGCTTGTTCCAGGCGTCGCAGCAGTGGGCGACAATGTCGTCGTAGTCGGTGAAGACGCGGTTGGAGAGCCAGTTGTCGCGTAGGAACTGCCAGACGTTCTCCACCGGGTTCAGTTCGGGCGCACGCGGCGGCAGGAAGAGCAGCGTGATGTTGGCAGGCACGACGAGCTTTTGCGTCATGTGCCAGCCGGCGCGGTCCGGGATCAGCACGGCATGGGCGCCGGGATCGACGGCGAGCGAGATCTCCGCCAGGTGCTGGTTCATCGACGCGGTGTCGCAGTAGGGCAGGACGAGACCGGCGCCCTTGCCCTTCTTCGGGCAGACCGCGCCGAGGATGTAGGCCCACATGGTGCGCTGGTCCTGTGGCGCCGACGGCCTCGTGCCGCGCCAGTCCCAGCGGCGGGTGAGCTTGTTCTTCTGCCCTATACGGGCTTCATCGGCCCACCAGAACTCGATGTCGGTGCCCGGCGGGAGCTGTGCGCCTGGATGGCCCCCAGTTCGACGGGGAAGTCTTTTTGAAAGCCGACACCTCGAACTCGTTCTGCGCATAGTGGCGCGGACGCGCCGACAGCTTGGCAAAGCCGAGCGCCTTCAGTTCGCGGCCGACCGTGGTCTCGTCCAAAGAGATGTGGAACTCCTCGAAGATCCACCGCGCAAGATCCTTGCGCCGCCAGCGCACGACGCCGTGGACAGCCGGGATCGGGCCACTCTCGACGATCCTCGCCAAGGCCAGGCGTTGCGCATCGTTCAGCTTGGAAGGACTGCCCGGCGCCTTACCGTTGACGAGCCCGGCTGGACCGCGCTCGTTGAACCGCAGCACCCAGTCACGCACGATCTGAAGCGTCACGCTGCCGATCCGGGCCGCATCGCTGCGCGAGCCGCCCTCGTAGATCGCTGCCAGCGCCAAAAGACGCCGGGCTTGGGCTGCGTCCTTGGTCTCCCGCGCCAGACACCGCAAGCCTCGACCATCAAAGTCGGTCCGAAGCGGAATGGGCCTCGCCATGGCAAACCTCCGTTTGCCACTATCATTCAGATCACAACCCGATTGGGAATCCCATACGAGTCAAATTCGACAACCGTTGGTATAATAAGGCGCGTAACACGAGTGAAGCATCGTACGATGATATTCGTCGGTGTCCTTCCACTCTCGAACCGCTTGCGACGCAGTTTGCACATGCTTAAGCCGCTGATCACGAGGGACACGTTGACTTCTATGTCGCAGTGGAGGGGTTCGATCAGCGCAAAAGCCGACAGGTTGCGGAAGCGTTGGTCCGCAGCTTTGTGCATGACGTGGCTGATCCAGCCATTATCGGTGCGACAAAGCGAAGGATCTCAAGTTCCTGGATGGTCTGATCGACTCCAGCACCGATCAGGTGCGGTTCAGCCTGACCGGCTCAAACACCAGAAAACATGACCCCGCCGCTTTCGACATCGAAAATCAACCATACCGTTCTGGAGTGGATTTGAGTTAGGTGAGTGCAGCCCGTGACGGAGACCGAAGGCCCGCTATGACCATCCGAAAGCCGACGGCATCCCGTTTGAGATTTGGGTCTCGCAACCAACGCGCCAATGAGATTGCACGTCCGGCATGGTGAATGTCCAATACCACTCGATCGACAGTCGCTTCGATCGCACGGCCAGTGCCTTCCTTGAGCGGGGCATCTTCAAGTTTCTGATCGTGTTGTCGATCATTCAATTTAGTGGCGCTTGGTACTGGGGCGGATTCAATGCCGCCTCGGCTTCGCTCGAAGGTCAGCAGACGTTCGGAACTCCGTTCCGATACCTCGTCTGGGGGACCATATCGCTCGCGTCCGGCCTCTGCTTGTTGCGGGAGCCGTATCGCGCGCCGCTGCGCGCGTTCCTGCCTTTCGCACCGTTTCTGGTCATCGGAATCATATCGGGGCTCTTGGGCGACAACCTTCTGATCTCCGTCAGATCCGTCACCTTCTGGCTGCTGATGTTCCTGAGCGCCTTTGTTTCGGCCACTATGCTGACGCCCAGAGCCGTCGCCTTCGTCCTGACACATATATTGTTGCTGATCGTGTTCGCGTCTATCGCGATGTCCGTTCTCAATCCCGCTGTCGGCGTTTCCGCATATGGCGGAGAAATGGTTTGGATCGGCGTTTTCACTCAGAAGAACACGCTCGGCTACTTTGCCATGTCCGCGTTCTTATGTGCTTACGCGTTTCATCCGACTATCGGACGCCTGCGAACAGCGCTTTTGGGCATCGGCGCCGCCGCCTGTCTCGTCATGTCCGGATCGATGGGCGGGTTTTCGATCGCGATCGGTGCAATTGGCTACATGGCGCTGGTGAAGGCGATCCTACGCTCCCGTTTCACCGCGCCGATCGCGTCAACCATCATCATCGCCAGCGTGGCAGCCCTCGTCGCGTTCGTGCTACTTTACTGGGCTGATATCACGCAGTCTCTGGGGCGCGATCCGACCCTGACAGGACGCACTGTGATCTGGTCGGCATACCTGAAGGAAGCCTATAAAAACTGGTTCATAGGCTTGGGGCCAGGCTCCTTCTCGGGTGAATCCAGAACGGTCATGGCACTCTTCTACATGCTGGAAGAGTGGGGCACGATTCGACAGCCTCACAACGCCTATATTCTGGCGTTCGGCGAAGGCGGCGTGCTGGGGCTGACTGCCTACCTATCGGCCTTGGCCTATATGGCCTTCGTCGCTCCATTCCGGCATCGCACGCCCGAATCCGCCATCTGCGCCATGTTTGCCTTCGCGATCCTTCTCGGCAGCATCTCCGAAGGGCGAGGCGTGTTCAGCTCCACGGTCGAAGGGTACCTTCTTCTGGTGTTCCGGACGCTATCCGTTCGTTCCGTCGGCTTGGGCTACATCTACGGCAACAGACGGCTCTGAACTGCCGAGCAGGCCGTGAAGAGATCGCAGCGAGCATTTGCGCTGTATGAGGGTGGGCTCGATACCACCCGTTAATCGGGATCGACTTGTTGCGAGCATGGATGCGGCCGGGACTCGGCGGCGCCGCTGTCGGCGCGGAGCGCCATCGCTGCGGCTTGGCCGCCGGCGGCGCTGAGATAGGTCATCAACCCGCCAAACGCGAGCCCCGGCGCTTCGGCGACATGCCGGGAGAGGGTGGCACCCTCCTCAGGCGACTGGACGCCGCAAAGGCGTCCGAAGGTGCCGCGCTCGGCCAGAGCACGAGAAGGGCTGCGCGTCGCCCAGAAAGGCCGCCGAGAGGCCGTCCAAGATCGCGCTGCTGCCGGGCACGGTGGTCCGGCGCACGCGTCTTGCAAGCGCCACCAGCCGCGCGAACTTCAACGCCCCAAGCATCCGGTCGGTGAGGGGCACGTCCGCGATCTCGGGCGTTTCGCTCGGCAGCGCCTCGACATCCCCGATCTTGCGGCACGTGATCCCGGCAACCTCGGCTGCGATTTGCCCTTTTGCCGCCTTCGAGAGCTTGTGGATCTTGATGGAGGCCGCCGGCAAGCCCTGCCGAGGCCGATGGCCATGTCTCCTCGGGACACTGTGCAGCGCCTTTGCGAGATTGGCCACAACCGTCGGGGTCTCGAGATCCTGTTTTCCGATCGCGCTTAAAAGTCAGTTGACAAATATCAAGGCACGTCCACAAATAAGGCAATCCGCTGTTGCGGTCAGATGTCCCTTATAGCGGACAATGTAGGAGAAAATGGCAATGGATGTGAAGGCAGTAGTTCTCGGGCTTATGGCGACCGCCTCCGTCGCTCTTTTCCCCGGTGCCGCGTCGGCGGCGAAGCTCGACGACGTCCTGGCGCGCGGAAAGCTCGTCGTCGGCACCGGCTCGACGAATGCGCCCTGGCACTTCAAGGACGCGTCGGACACGCTTCAGGGCTTCGACGTCGACATGGCTAAGATCGTTGCCAAGGCTTTGTTCGGCGACGCGGAGAAGGTCGAGTTCGTCAACCAGTCCTCCGATGCGCGCATCCCCAACATCACGACCGGCAAGGTCGATATGACCTGCCAGTTCATGACCGTAACCGGTGAGCGTGCCCAGCAGGTCAACTTCACCATTCCGTACTATCGCGAGGGCGTTGGCCTGATGCTGAAGGACGGTGGCCAATACGCCGACTACGCCGCGCTAAAGGCGGCCGGCTCGTCCGTCACGATCGCCGTTCTTCAGAACGTCTATGCCGAAGAGCTCGTCCATAAGGCGTTGCCCGAGGCGAGCGTCGATCAGTACGAGTCGCAGGACCTTCTCTACCAGGCACTTCAATCGGGCCGCGCGGACGCGGCCGCCACCGACCAGTCGTCCATCGCCTGGTACGTCACGCAAAACCCCGGACAGTACAAGGATGCCGGCTACGGCTGGAGCCCGCAGACCTATGCCTGCGCCGTCGCCAAGGGCGACCAGGACTGGCTGAACTTCGTCAACACGGCCCTGCACGAGGCGATGACGGGCGTCGAGTTCGACACCTATGCCGCCTCCTTCAAGAAGTGGTTCGGCAAGGATCTGCCGCCTCCGGCGATCGGCTTCCCCGTCGAGTTCAAGTAATCACCTGAGCCGGCGGTCTGGGCTACTGCGCCCGGACCGCCTCGCCCCAAACGCCGCAAACGAGCGATCCCGATGGGATACACCCTCAATTTCGACGCCGTCTGGCGGAACTTCGACGATCTTCTGCGGGGGCTCGGCCTTAGCCTCGTGCTGGCCTTCGTGGCGATCGGCATCGGCTGCGTGCTCGGCCTCGTCCTCGCCTTCGGGCGCATCAGCCGGTCGCGGGTCCTGTCGGTTCCGGCGAGCGCCTATGTCACGCTGTTCCGCAACCTGCCGCTCCTGGTGATTGTCCTCTTCTTCTTTTTCGCGCTGCCTCAGCTCGGGCTGCGGCTGTCGAAAGGGAACTCTTTCGTCCTGGCGCTGGCGCTCTATTCGGCGGCCTATCTGGCCGAGGTCTTTCGGGGCGGGCTCCTCGGAGTGCCCAAGGGTCTTCGTGAGGCGGGCCTCGCCATCGGTCTGACGGAAGGACAAATCCGCCGGCGCATCATCCTGCCTGTCATGTTCCGCGCGGTCCTGCCCGCGCTTGGGAGCACCTTCATCGGGCTCTTCAAGGACACCTCGCTCGCGGCTGCCATCGCCGTGCCCGAACTCACCTTCGAGGCGCGCAAGATCAATGTCGAGACCTTCCGAGTGATCGAGACCTGGATCGTGGCAAGCGGGCTCTACATCGCGACCTGCTCGATCCTGGCCGCCCTTTTGCGCCGCGTCGAAGCGCGGCTCGCCGTTTCGAGGTAAGGCCCTGTGAACGCTCCTCCGTCCTTCTTCGAGATCGTCTGGATCGCTCGCTGGCCGCTTCTCTACGGCCTCGGCACCACGGTCGCCATCTCCCTCGCGGCCATCCTCGGCGGCACGGTGCTCGGCACCGGCCTTGGCCTCGCTCTCACCTACGGCAACCGTGCGGTGCGCTTCCTCGCCCGCGTCTACACCGACGTGATCCGCGGCACGCCCGTCCTCGTCCTGGTGCTCGCGAGCTTCTACATCCTCGGCACGGTCGGGCTGGATCTCACCGCCTTCCAGGCGGGTGTCCTGGCATTGACGCTGTTCTGCGCTTCGCATGTCGGCGAGATCACGCGCGGCGCGCTCCAAACCCTGCATAAGGGCCAGACGGAAGCGGCGAAAGCCATCGGCCTGACCTTTGGGCAGACCTTTCGCTACGTCCTCGGACCGCAGGCGCTGCGCCTCGCTCTGCCGCCGCTGATCAACACGGCGGCCGAGATGGTCAAGGCCTCGACGCTCCTATCAGTGATCGGGGTCGCCGAGCTCCTCCTGCGCACACAGGAGGTCATCAGCCGCGCGTTCCATAGCCTCGAGTTCTACCTCCTCGCCGGGCTTCTCTACTTCCTCGTCAACTTTGCCATCGAGCGTCTCGGCCGTTATGTCGAGCGCCGCGTGAGCCTCGCGTAAAAGGTGCTTCCATGACCGCGAATCTTCTGGAAATCCGGGATCTGCGCAAGAGTTACGGTCCGGTTGAGGTGCTGAAGGGCGTCGACTGTGACGTGAAGCCCGGTGAGGTTATCTCGATCATCGGCTCGTCGGGCTCGGGCAAAACCACGATGCTGCGTTGCGTCAACATGCTGGAGGAGTTCGAGGGCGGCACGATCCGCATCGACGGGGAGGAGATCGGCTTCTCCACCCAGAACGGCAGGCGCCAGCGCAAAAGCGAAAAGGAGATCGCCCGCCAGCGCGCGCTGACCGGCATGGTCTTCCAGCAGTTCAATCTCTTTCCGCATATGACGGCGCTGGAGAACGTGACGCTCGGCCTGACACTGGTGCGCCGCATGGGCCGCGACGAAGCGCGGGCGCTGGGCGAGACATGGCTCGACCGCGTTGGCCTCCTGGCCCGCAAGGACCACTATCCCTCCAAGCTCTCGGGCGGCCAGCAGCAGCGTGTCGCGATCGCGCGCGCCATCGCCATGAGCCCACGCCTCATGCTGTTCGACGAGGTGACGTCCGCGCTCGATCCCGAACTCGTCGCCGAGGTGCTGCAGGTCGTGCGCTCGCTCGCCGAGGACGGCATGACCATGCTTCTCGTCACCCACGAGATGCGCTTCGCCTACGAGGTGTCGAGCCGCGTCATCTTCATGAACGGCGGCCGCATCGGCGAGGAGGGAAACCCGCGCGAGATGTTCGCTGCTCCCAAGACCGAGCGTCTTGCCGCCTTCCTCCAATCCTCCCGTTTCAACTGACAGAACAGGACACGACGCATGACCCTCAAGCGCTACGGAGCCGGCGAGACCGGTGCCGGCGGCAAGCCGCTGCCCTTCGCCCGCGCGGTGGAAGCCGACGGCTGGCTTTACGTTTCCGGCCAGGTCGCCATGGAGAATGGCGAGATCGTGCCGGGCGGCATCGTCGAGCAGACCCACAAGACCATGGCGAACGTCATCGCCATCCTGACCGAGGCCGGATACGGGTTGGAGGATGTCGTGCGCGTCGGCGTCTGGCTGGACGACCCCCGCGACTTCTGGAGCTTCAACGGCGTCTACGCTCAGTATTTCAAGAACCACCCGCCGGCCCGCGCCTGCGTCCAGTCCTCCATGATGGTGGACTGCAAGGTCGAGATTGACTGCGTGGCCTTCAAGCGGAAATAAGCGCGGGATCGAGCATCGGAGACAAGGGATGGACAAGCGCGTGGAGGAGACCGTCAACCGGCGAGCCCGTGGGCTCGATCGGGCCTTCGACATCCTCGACGCCTTGCGCGAGGCGGGCCGTCCGCTGCGTCCCAACGAGATCGCGGCCGCCATGGGTGCGCCGCGATCGACCATCTACGAGATCGTCGCCGCGCTCGTGAAGCTCGACGTCCTGGAAGCGGCCGATACGGAAGGGCGCGTCTTCCTCGGTCGCCGCCTGTTCCTCTACGGGCAGGCCTATGGCGACCATTCCGACCTGCCGAGCCGCGTCTCGATGGTGCTCGATCGCCTTGCCGCTGAAACGCAGGAGACCGCCCAGTTCTGTCTCCTCGACGGAAACAAGTACACGGTCGCGATGATGCGCGAAGGCTCACGGCCCTTCCGCATCTCATCGAGCGTCGGCGAGCGTACGCCCATTCCTTGGACCGCCTCCGGCCGCCTTCTGCTCGGCCACCTCAGCGAAGACGAAATTCGCGCCCTGGTGCCTGCCGAAGATTTCCAATTGCCCTCCGGCGAGTGGCTTTTACCCGAAGAGTTCGCAAGTCAGGCCCGGAAGGCCGTCGCGGATAGGCATTTCACCTTCGACTCCATCGTGGACAGCTACACGCATTGCTTCGCGGTGCCGATCACCCGACCAGACGGCACGGCGGCGGCCACGCTCTGTCTCGTCGCGCCCAAGGCCGATGCACTTCGCAATCACGCGGACTATCTGGCCAAGCTCGCTCTCGCCGCTGCGGCGCTCGAACCCTCCTTCGCCTGATGAAGCCGCCAGCCTGCGAACCATAGGCAGCATTTGCTGCGAGATTTGAGCTGGCAGAGGGCGCATTGCCACCCGCAGGCGGTGAAGAACGTATGGTTCTCTAGCCTCTCCCAACGAGATCAATGCACCAGATGGTTTTCGGCCACCGCTGCCGCGCGCCAGCGAGATCGAGCGACCGCTTTCGGATCAAGCCCGGATCATCCTGAGCGGCACAAACGAGTCGATAGGAATGTATCGGCTCCAGGGGGCGGTTTCCTCTATCGGATCGCTTGCGGATACCCTACATGTCCGGTTACGGCTGGGTTGGAAACGGTGGTCGCATTGTAGAGTTGGGCTTGCACGTGACGATGTACGCAGAACCGGTGGCGGTCACCGGCAGCGACGCTTCCATGCACATGTCGGATCTGATCGAACGGTTCGACTGGTCCGCCGGTCCGCTCGGCTCTCCGTCGACCTGGCCCCAAAGCCTTCGAACGGTTGTCGACGTGATGCTCCACGCCGGCAACGCCATGTGCCTCCTATGGGGGCCAGAGCGCATTTTCCTCTATAACGACCGGTACGCTGCGATCCTTGGCACGCAGCATCCCTATGTCCTCGGCATGCCGATCCAAAAGGTTTGGTCGGATGTTTGGGCTGACATCGAGCCATTGGTTGCTCGCACCTTCGCCGGCGAGACGCTGACGTTCAGGGACACGCCGCTCCTCATGACGCGGAACGGTTATGCCGAGGATACGTGGTGGACCTTCGCTTACTCACCAGTGCGAGATGAGACAGGCGCAGTCGCCGGTCTCCTCAATATCGCCAACGAGACGACCGCGCAAATCGCCGCGCAGGACGGGCGTGACGAGGCCGTCGCTCGTTTAGGCGAGAGCAAGGAGTTCCTGCGCAGCGTTCTGGCGTCATCGAACGACTGCATCAAGGTCCTGGATCTCGACGCGAATCTCGTCTTCATGAGCGAGGGCGGGCAGAAGGTCATGGAAGTGTCGGACTTCAACGACATTGACGGCTGCCCCTGGCCCGACTTCTGGCAAGGTGAGGGCAATGCCGCCGCGAAGGCCGCCGTCGCTTCCGCTCGGTCGGGCGTGCCTGCGAGTTTTCTCGGCTATGCCAACACAATGAAAGGCAACCGACGCTACTGGGACGTTCAGGTCTCCCCGATCTTCGGGGCCGACGGGAAGCCGGAACGTATCCTGTCCGTCTCACGCGACGTCTCGGCCCTGAAGGAGTCCGAAGAGGCGCGGGCGGTCCTGAATCAAGAGCTGTCGCATCGCATGAAGAACCTGCTGGCGATGGTGCAGGCGATCACCGCTCAGACCCTGCGGCAGGCAACCGACATGGAAGAAGCCCGCGAGGCCGTGTTCACCCGCATATCGGCGCTGGCACGGGCACAGGATCTTCTGGTTCGGTCGAGCTTCGAGGAAGCGGATATCGGCGAGGTCGTCGAAGCCTCCATCGCCCCCCACCAGGCTGGCGACCGCAGGATCGATGCGAGCGGGCCTCCTCTCGGGCTGAATGCCCAGCAGGCTCTTGGCTTGTCGCTGGCCATCCACGAGCTGGCGACGAATGCAGCGAAGTATGGTGCCCTGTCGAACGACACGGGTCGGGTCGCCGTGTGCTGGGACATCGTGGATGGCGCGTTCGCGTTCCATTGGATCGAAACCGGCGGACCGTCCGTCGTCACGCCGGGGCGCCGCGGCTTCGGCTCGAGGTTGATTGAGCGCATCGTCGCTGGCTACTTCCAGGGCGAGGGGCGCATTCACTTCGATCACCAAGGCATTCGGTTCATTTTGACGGGTGTGAGCCAGCGCGCCTGAGCGGTTTCATAGGGGGCTCGCCCCGTCCTGGTGTGCGTAGGCCTATGACCGACGCTTGACCGAACCATTCTGGGAGGCCTAAGTTTTCCTTCACGATGCGCAGGGAGGATGGTCATGCCGAATCCATCGCTGTCTACCGCGCCAACGTGTCCCTGCTTTGGATGCGGGTCGGGTCGCCGATTGAGAGCCCGCGATGAGCCGAGCTTTGTCGCGACCTTGAGGCGGACGCTGAAGTTGGCGTGCTCGACAGTAGAAAGTGTGCCCGGCACTTACGGCTACCGTGGTCGAAGCTCGGGCGCTGGCGTGAGGCAAGCGTCCCGGTCCTTGGACGTAAAGCCAATGGGTATGATTTAGCTTGCCGATCGATCGGAGCGAGCTGCACGAAGCGCCAGAGACTGCATGACTGCAAACGTCTTCAACGACCCAGACAATAGCGTCGTTCTTCAAGTCTGCTGAAGGTCTTCTGGCTTCATTCCTATCGTCGGGGACGGCAAGCTCGCACAGGTCCGCGAAAGCACCTTCGATGCGCGCGGTTTCTCACCGGATCGCTCGGTCAGCGACTTCTTCCTGGGACTTGCGATGGCGGGCTGTAAGGTGTCATGCGGTGCCGACGAGGCCGTTGCCGTTTGATCGCCGCGCCACCTTCAAGGGCCGATATGGCGCGAGCGAGCTGTAAGGGTGAAGGCTGGGCTTCGTGTCCTCTCGGTGGTCCGGAATGCAAAGCGTCTTCGCTACGTCCGCGAACACGCCGACGACATCATCATCCCCGCCAAGTTGTGAACGTTCGAAT
>NZ_BBWS01000060.1:0-73977 GCF_001463925.1 Aureimonas sp. N4
AGGCTCGTCGTCCTTGCAGACTACGCGTTCCAGCGCGGCCTGATCCTGCAAGCGACAGCGCGCACGGCGGTCTCGAGTCTCTTCCTCGAGACGGTCGGGAGGCGTCAGGGATCGTCACCCGAAGGGCCGAGACACCGTAGGGGGCTCGGGGAGCAACAGCGACTAGTGCCCGGCCCAAGAGGGGACGCTTCTCAATTCGGCATAGTCGGGTTATTTCTGACGGCGCAAACGGCCATTCAGCGTGATTACAAATTTTGGTGGGTCTGTTTTTCGCCTGTCCTGGCGTAGATTTTCATCTGAGGTCGGATGGCCGACTGCCACCTAAGTAACGGAATCAGGCTAGCTGGACGGAACGGTAGCTGAAGTATGCTGAGGTTAGGTCTAGCACAATTTAGACCCACCCTACCTGCCTAGCAGGATTGAGCATCCCTCTGAGCCTCCGTACTTGTTGAGTACGAAGCTTTTGACCGGATGATCCTCATGTCCACAACCAGTACCCCCTCCAATGTCGTTCCCTTGCGGACGGAGGCCGAAGCCGAGTCTCCGTTCGATCAGTTGTGGGGAAGCGACGTTCGTCGGCATGGTTACACGGCCGTCCCGACCATGCTCGTGCGGGCGCAACACCGTCTGCAGCTCAAGCCCACCGCCTTCTGTGTCCTGATCCAGCTCATCGAGCACTGGCGCACGAGGGATCGTGTGCCGTATCCGACGAAGCAGCAGCTTGCCGATCGCATCGGCGTCAGCCAATCGACGATCCAGCAGACGATTCGGAAGCTGGAGAAGGCCGGTTTGGTCCAGCGCGTTCAGCACAAGACGGCCTCGGGCGATTGGGGGGCCAACACCTACCACCTGGACGGCTTGGTGAAGAAGCTGAAAGAGATCGAACCCGACTTCGCGAAGGAGAAGGAGGAGCGGGCAAAGGCCCGGAAGCGGGTGGAAGTGCCGAAGCGGCGCATCAAGCCGACCCCGTCGGTATGATTTCTCATCCAGCTTGAAAAGAAAGACCCCGGCCGCGTGCCAGAGGCAGAGACGGTACCGGGGCTTACATGATCCATATGAGTGAAGGTGGGGCTAAAATCAACCCCAGACGGCCATGACCACACATGTTGACCCTCCCCATCCCGGACTTGAAACCATTCTCTCGACGGCGCGGTTCGGAACGTATCTCGCATGGGCGGATGGCGATCGCGATCGCGCTGTTGCGCTTTACGCGCTGAACGCGGCTCTCTCCGAGAGCTTCTACACCTCGCTCCACATGCTTGAAGTGGCGTTCCGCAACCGGATCGACACCGTTCTGCGGGATGCGGCAGGGGAGAACTGGTTCGATCTCCCCGACTATCAACTCAATGCGCGTCAGCTGGAGATGTTGGGCAAGGCTCGTGAACAGCTTGCGGATGGACACAAGGACGAGAGCCACGACAGCCTTGTCGCAGCACTGACGTTTGGCTTTTGGACGGCGTTGGTGGGTCGCGAGTACGAGACCCTCTGGCAGAAGACACTTCATGCGATCGCAAAGCGCACCGATGGAAAGGGGCTTCGACGCAAGGACTTCTCGGGACCATTGGCGCCCATCCGCCTTTTGCGCAATCGTGTCGCGCATCACGAGCCGATCATCCATTGGAGCTTGCCACGCCATCAGGATGCGATCCTGGAGCTCACCGGTTGGCTGTCGCCCGCCGCAGCGGAGTGGAGCCGAGCCCACAGTCGCTTCCAGGATCTGTATCCAACGGAAGGGATCAAGCTCGCGAAACAAAGGGACGAGCCAGCGCAACCGTAAACCAAAACGTCTTACCTCACCCTATGTACGGCGCCTTACAGGCGGTTGAAGTGGAACGACGGGCAGATTTGAGGTGCTTTCGAAGAGCGCATCCACAAAAAGCGCGAGTGCAGGATCGTCGTCTCGTCTCCTGGAGGCTGCATCGATCACAATCTCAAGCACCCGCATAGCAGCTCGGACCAACTCCTCGTCCCTAGGGCTTTCTGCGGACTTCTCCCCATGCACCAAGCTGTTGCGGATGTGGCGAACAACGTCCATGAGTTCGGCCGCAGTGGTTGGCTCACGCTGCTCTTGCCAAGCCAGCATGCCGTCGTGAACGATCAGTTTGGACGGTGGATTGTCAAAAAGCGTGCGACAGGTACGGTCTGCGCGCACCACCGCCAGCATCCTTCCGCCATTGGCCCGATCGACGGCCGCGCCTAACTGCCTCCAAGACGCCATCGCATCGGTAGGCCTCGTCAGGTAGCCAGCCCGCTTCATGGCGTACTCGGATCTCTGAACGATCAGCGAAAAGCGCTCGCTAAAATGCGGCGGTTGAGCCCATTCGAGAAGGCGCTCAAACGTGGACTGGTGTGGTCTTCTCAAACTCCGCGTCCTCCAGTTGTCAGGATCGGGTTGCCAATCGTGCTGGGATGAAATGCCCTTCGACTCCGCATCTCAACGTTCCAAGCGAACTCGAAGTCTGCGAGCTCGCTCACGGAAAGCTGCCTCTCCACCTTCGAGAATGTTGCAGACGGCTCGGCGGATGTCCGCGTTCTCGAGACCGCCGGCTTTGTACGTAATCGGGGGCAAGCCGCCTGTTGGGTGAGGGCCGCAGTCCGCTACGATGATCTGATCTGCATCCGTGTTGATCACGAGGTTGGCGTTGTGTGTGACCATGATCACCTGGCGCTTCGCCTTGGCCTCAATGAAGAGGCCAACGAGCTCGTCGAAGACCGATTTCGGATCAAGGTTTTCTTCAGGTTGGTCGATGATGAGCGGACGATCGTCCGCGTCGTCCAGCGCGAGGTAGAGGAGGAGCAATACGATGCCGCGCGTACCTGGAGAGAGCTTGCGAATATCGATCCCGTCGTAGACGATCTCATAGCGGACCGAGATGTGATCGGTGTCAAAGAGCCAATGAGCGAACTGCTTCAACCAATTGCGGTACTCCGTCTGTTGGTCGGGAGCGTAGTGCGCGTGGCTGATGAAGTCTCGCGTATACTGCGAGATGAAGCTGGCCATTGCCGCTTGCACCTCTGCGGCTGTTCCGCTTTCCCACGCGGGTCGAAGGGTGATGTCCACCAAAGCAGTCAGCGCACCGCGTCCTTGGAATGGCCCTGCTTTGCGGCGATCGAGGAGCTTCTCCTCGGCTACGGCACCCCAGGCGTCGACGTTCACAACTCGGCGAACAGAGAAGCCGAGCTTGCGTAGCGTGCCGCTGGACTGCGCAAGTCGTGCCATCAGCGGTGCGTAGAGATCCGCAAGCGCTGTCTGCTCGTTGATGATAGCCTGAAAAACCCGGCCGTAAGTTTCGTTGCGCTCGACCTGCAAACTCGTACGACGGGCAGCAGCGCTTTGAGCGTCGGTCAGGCGCGCCTGCAATGTTTGCAGGGCGGTATTTTCCTGGGCAATACGCTGTGACAGCGCGGAATATTGGTTCCGTACGAGCTTGTCGGCACTGACCAAAGCCTCCAACCGTGAGACCTCCGCCTGAAGCGTATTGAGGGGCAGGGTGGCCAAGTCTGCCGTATCCGGAAACAAGGGGGTGTTCGGATCGATCACGGGATGGGGCATGCCGGTCAGGGCGGCGATCTGCTTGTCCGCCCATGCGATGTAGGTCGTCAGCCTCGCATCGACGTCTCCCTTGTAGATCAGCAGGAAATCGTCCCACTGCTGCTCGCTCATATGGCTTTGCTGATGCCGCTCCTGGGCTTGGCGCAACATCTCAGGAGCTCTGGTTGCCCGGGTGCTGGCGACCTCATCCTGCAGGGCCCCGAACGTGCGACGCTGATTGCTGAAACCCTGGATACGGTTGCGGACAGATTGGACGGCCAAACCAAGCTGCGCATGCCTTTGGGCTTGAGCTTCGGAGCCTTTGACGACGAGTTTAGCCAGATCCTCGCCGTAGCTTTTGATCAAAGCCGTCTTCTGCTCGACCTGCGCCGACAGACTGCTAACAGCGGCTTCCTTTTCTAGCTCGGTGGCAATTCGATCCGAAATGTCCGCGACAGCCTTTGCATCTCGCTCGCGTGCTTGCTGGAAACGAGCGGTGCGGAAGCTGCGTAGTTCCTCGAAGTCGATCGCGCCTTCCCGGTGGTCCTGGTCGTGCGCATCGTAGATCACGCGCTCGATCTCGCCGACAAGGCCGTCCGATACGCCATTTGCGGAGCACAGCTCTTCAACGAACTGCTGGGATAGGTAGCGGGCGCGCGGGAACGACAGGCGCCCATTCGCGTCACGGCCGTCGAGGAACCGCGTCACCGAGGCACCACCGCCCCACGTAAGCGTCGCGGACGCGTTGCCGAGCAGCTTCCGCGCGCGGACGAGAAACGAGGGGCTGATATTCGCGTTCGCGCGCCAGGCTTCGGGCGTAACCGCATCGCAGCCGGCGGCAATCATGTCGGCCAAGGCTGTTTTCCCGGAGCCCCTTGCACCAATGATGGCGACAAGTCCTGGGTTGAGGGGGATGTCGGAGGTTTTTGCCCAATCGCCGTCAGCGATCGTGACATGAGAAATCACCTGCGACGGCATCGCCGTGCGCGGTGGCTGCGTGCCGACATAAGCGCGGCCTTCGGGATCGATGCACGCTTGGCGAAGCGCATCGAATTCAAGACCACCCTTGATCCATGAGAAGCGCTCTTCATCAGGCTGTCCGACCGTCTTTTGGTCATGCGCGTCGCTACCATGCAGGCACGGCTTACAGTCATTATATCGCTCACGGAGCTGTTCGGGCGTGAGGTTTTTGCGTCCGGACCAAAACTCCCGCTGCGCTGGGCTGCTCGAGAAAACGATATGCGCGAACTTCTCGATCTCTTCCCGGATCGTCGTGTCGGCGGCTTGACGTAGGCCGGACGTGCCGTCGCCGGCAGCGCCCGCAACAGCGGTGAGGATGTTCGCCTTCGCCCAGTCGCTACTCTGCATCACCTGGCGAAGCTGATCGAAATGGACTTTGAACTGAGTAGCGCCGTGAGCGAGTGCTGCGTGATCGTCCTTGATGGTCGGATTAGCCTTCTTTCCAAGCGAGGTCAGGTCAGCCCGAGTGCAACTGAATGTATCGCCGTGAGCCTTGAACTGAAGGCGTTGAAGGATCCGCTGCAGTTCCGCGACGTGCTGAGGATCTTCAGGGCTGACGAGAAGATGCAGGTTGACGAAGCCGGTCTTGGCGGCAACGTCCAGACGCAGTTCGACATTGGGGAAGATGAGTTGGACGTTGGGCAAGCGGCCCGCTGCCTTGTGTTTCCGAACCTCCTCGTAGGTGTCGGTGAGATAGTAGTCTGTCACCGCCAACGCCTCGATGTTCGGCACGACGCTTTCAAGTTTGGCGAGGTAGGTTTCCCAAGGCGAACTGCTGCCAAACTGATTGTTGAGAATGGTGCCAGGTGCATGGATATGCGGTTCCCAGCGACGCCATTCAGACCCACGACCGACCATTTGTTTCCCACTGCTCGTTCTGCGCGGTCACCAATTGCGAAAGGAAGCTCTCGTGCTGACCCGCCTACTCCTACACGCGCGGCATCGACCCCTTGAGATGGTTTTGCCGCCTGAAAGACGTGACCCGTCTACGTCGATGCCCTATCCGTTCGACGATGCACCACAGTACGTTCAATTATCCGGCGATTGATTTTCACCTTCCATGATGACTGGGCACTGCTCAGTTTGCGCTTGAGCTTTGTGCTGTGGAGAAACGTATATTCCCGATCATAGAGAAAGCCGTTTTTCCGAGCATACTCGATCACCGCCTCGTTCGCGTTCGCGGATAAATCATCCCTAATCCGCTTTAGGCCATCGAACAGGTTGCCGGTATCGATCCCCAGAAACCTGTTGATGCAAACGTTGCCGACATAGGTCTCACGGTGGGTCAGGCGATTTCGGATATAGCAGTGCTCG
The DNA here is from genome assembly GCF_001463925.1 of Aureimonas sp. N4. Lineage (NCBI taxonomy): Bacteria > Pseudomonadati > Pseudomonadota > Alphaproteobacteria > Hyphomicrobiales > Aurantimonadaceae > Aureimonas > Aureimonas sp. N4. The sequence continues at coordinate 5,867 of NZ_BBWS01000060.1, forward strand.
AGGATCTGCTGCCCACAGGGACAATGATCGGGTTCGTCGCTGATCTCCACGAACCGGAGATCCCATTCGGAGCGAGCAGCGTTGAATCCTTGGGCCACAGATCGCGGTAGAATATGCGCTTTCAACCGCTCAAAATTATGCCCGTCCATGCGCCGTTCCTGAGGAGCTAAAAAGTGCAGTAAGGAAAGGAGAGCAGGACTTTCGCAGCGGCACAACCCAGGCGTATATCGTTGTCCAAGGTTTAGTCATCCACGGCTATGGGTGAAACCGAACCACAATGGCTCCGATCGACGTGAGACTGTGACTGAGCGAATTAAATGGCGGGTATTCAAGCTCACCGTTTGTCCGACACTACCTTATCCGCTTGCGTAGCAGGGCAATCTTGGGACGATAGCGGATGGACCGCTTCCGGACGTCCGCTTCTATCACGCCGATCGGCGATTTCGGGTGGAAAGCGGTCGGTCCGCTTGGGATCCGATCACACATCAGAGCGGACTTCCGCCACCGTCGGCGGCAAGTGACGATCGGACCTTCGACGCAACAGGAGCCCGACGGAGGCAAAGGCAACAACTGCCCCGCATCCGAGAAGCGCCGTGACCAGCAGACCGCCGTCGACGCCCATCCAGTCCCTCGCTAAGGCGAAGGCGAACGGCGCCGCCGAGCCGACGATCAGCCGAATGGACGTGACGCGCCCCTGCAACGCGCCGTACCCCTCGGGGCCGAAGAGCGCGAGCGGCAGGGTGCCCCCGACGATGCTGTAGAGGCCGTTCCCGAGGCCGAACAGGGCGGCGAAGACGGCGGCCCCGACGGGCGACGGCGCGGTGGCCGCCAGGAGGATCAGGGAGACGGGCAGAAGGGCGGCGGAGATCACCGCGAGCGCCAGCGGGGACAGGTCCCGCCCGAACACCATGAGCGTGAAGCGGCCCGCGACCTGCGCCGGCCCGAACACGGCGCTGACCATGACGCCCGCGAGCCCCAGCCCGAGCGCCGAGAGGATCGGCAGCATGTGCACCAGCACGGACGAGACCACGAGGCTCTGGAAGGCAAAGGCGACGCCCATCAGGAGGAACGCCCGGGAACGGAGATGCGGCGGCACGAGACCCGACGGAGGAACGGTGGAGACGAGAGCGTCCGCCCCGGCCGCCGGGAGCGGCCTGGCCTTCGGCCGGCGGGCCAGCCACAGGTGGATGGGCAGGCAGACCGCAAGGTTCATGGCCCCGAAGACGAGGTAGACCTCCCGCCACGACATCGTCCCGTGAAGCCACGTCGTCAGGGGCCAGAACAGGGTCGAGGCGAACCCTGCGATCAGGGTGAGGTAGAGGATGCTCTGTTGCGCAGTCCCCGGGTGCCGCTGGACCAGCAGGGGGAAGGCGGCCCCGTACTGGACGAAGGTGGACGCGACCTCGATCGCGACGAGCGCGAGGACGAAAGCGGGGGCTGCGGGAGCGAGGGCGGCGGCGACCAGCGCAACGGCGGCCGCGACGGACCCCACGGCCATGACCCGACCGGCGCCGAAGCGGTCGAGCCAGCGCCCCGTCCAAGGCGCGACCAGCCCGCCCGCGAGCAGCGCGGCCGACAGGGCACCGAACACCCACTCGGTCGGCCATCCAATGTCGCGCGCCATGGCTGGGGCGAGGATGCCGAAGCTGTAGTAGAGGGTGCCGTAGCCGACGATCTGGCTGACCCCGAGGGCGGCGATGTCCGCCCAGGCGCCGCGCGCGTCTCTCACGGGGACGGCACAAGCGGGAGCCACACCCAGAGGGCTACGAGCGTCGCCAGCAGCACGGGCGGGGTCAGGACGAGGCCGACCCGCATGTACTGGCCCCAGGTGATCCGCTGGCCCTTGCCCGCGAGGACGTGGAGCCACAGGAGGGTCGCGAGCGAGCCGATCGGCGTGAGCTTCGGGCCGAGGTCGTTCCCGACGACGTTGGCGTAGACCATGAGCTCGCGGGTCAGGGGCGCCACGTCCGCCCGGTCGATGGCGAGCGCCCCGACGAGCGTGGCGGGCATGTTGTTCATGACGGAGGCGAGCGCCGCCACGACGAAGCCCGTGCCGACGGTGGCGACGAACGTGCCCTGCTGGCCAAGCCAGATCAGGACCCTGGCGGCGATGTCGGTCAGCCCGGCGTTCCCCAGACCGTAGACGACGAGGTACATGCCGATCGAGAACAGGACGATCTGCCATGGCGCCCCGCGCAGGACCCTGGCCAAGTCAACCACCGCACCGCGTCCGCCGGAGAACCAGCGGCCGGCTACCGCCATGAGGACGAAAGCCGCGGCGCCGGTGACGAACGCGATCGGCACGCCGAGCGGCCCCGTCACGAAGTAGGCGACGAGCAGGAGTCCGAGGAGCGGGAATGCGGTCCGGAACACGGCCGGGTCGCGGACAGCATGGCCCGGCGCCTCCAGCTCGTCGACGCGGTAGGTGGCGGGCACGTCTCGGCGGAACCAAAGCCAGAGGACGAGCAGCGTCGCCGCCAGTGAAACGAGGTTCACCGGCACCATGACCGCGGCGTAGCGGCCGAAGGACACGTCGAAGAAGTTGGCTGTGACGATGTTGACGAGGTTCGACACCACGAGCGGCAGGCTGGTCGTGTCGGCGACGAACCCGCAGGCGACGACGAAGGCGAGCGCCCCCGCGGGTGCGAAGTCGAGGCGCAAGAGGATGGCGAGCACGATCGGCGTGAGGAGCAGCGCGGCCCCGTCGTTCGCGAAGACGGCGGCAATGGCCGCGCCGAGCAGGACGACGAGCGGGAACAGCCGCCGTCCGTTGCCCCCGCCCCAGCGGGCGACGTGGAGCGCGGCCCAGGCGAAGAACCCGGCCTCGTCGAGGATGAGCGAGATGGCGATCAGCGCGACGAAGGTGAAGGTCGCGTCCCAGACGATGTGCCAGACCGTCCCGACGTCGTCCCAGCCGACGACGCCGGTCGCCAGCGCGACCGCGGCGCCGGCGAGCGCCGACCATCCGATGCCGAGGCCCCGGGGCTGCCAGATGACGAGGACGAGGGTGGCGACGAAGATCGCGAGTGCGAGCATGGACGGTCCGGGGGAGAGAGGATCAGAGGGTGCGCTGGTTCACGCGCTCGGACAGCTTCTCCGCGCTCTCGACGCGCTCGGAGTAGCGGTCCGTCAGGTAGTCCGAGCGACCTCGCACGAGGTGGGTGAACTTTACCAGTTCCTCGCAGACGTCGACGACGCGGTTGTAGAGGGCCGACTGCTTCATGCGTCCCGCCTCGTTGAACTCGAGGAACGCCTTCGGCACCGACGACTGGTTCGGGATCGTCACCATGCGCATCCAGCGGCCGAGGATGCGCATCTGGTTCACGGCGTTGAAGGACTGCGAGCCGCCCGACACCTCCATGACGGCGAGCGTCTTGCCCTGCGTCGGACGCTTGGCGCCGAGGGCGAGGGGTATCCAGTCGATCTGCGCCTTCATGATCCCGGTCATGGCCCCGTGGCGCTCCGGGCTGACCCAGACCATGCCCTCGGACCAGTCGGCGAGGTCGCGCAGTTCCTTCACCTTCGGGTGGTCAGGTTCCGCCCCGTCGGGGAGAGGCAGGCCGCGGGGGTCGAACGTGCGCACCTCGCAGCCGAACCAGCGCAGCAGGCGACCGGCTTCCTCGGACAGAAGGCGGGAGTAGGACCGCACGCGGATCGAGCCGTAGAGGACGAGGATGCGCGGCGGGTGCGTCGGGGCGTCGGGGCCGGCGAGCGCGTCCCCGTCAATCGGGCGAAGCTGGTCGAGGTCCACGGAGGGCAGGTCGAGAGCGGCGGGGTCCGTCATCGTCCGGTCTCCTTCCGCCACAGGACGGCCGAGGCCGAACACAGGCCCATGGCCTGCCGGGTCGCCAGCACCGCGGCGGGAGCCTCCGTCCGTTCGACGCGGCGGAAGCCGAGCGCCGCGAGGAAGGTGCGTTCCCCTGTCGTGAAGGCGAACGCGTCAGCCGCGCCTTGCTCGCGGCTGCGCTCCATCAGGTCCGCCGTGATCGCGCCGCCGATGCCGCGCCCGCGGTGCTCGGGAACGACGGCGATGGACCGCAGGAGGACGGCGGCGCCGAGGTGTTCGAGGCCGCCGATCCCGACGAACTCGCCGCCCTCGTTGGCGTAGCGCAGGAACACCCGGCCGGGCTCCGCCACGTCCTCGGTCGGCAGCCCCGCCGCGGACAGGAGGCCGACGAGGCCGGACGGATCGTCGACGGCGGTCGCGACGAGCGCCGGGGTCATGTCCGGGTGCCTCCGACGGTCTCCCCGTCCTCCTTGGTGAAGGTGGCGACGGGGTTGTCGAGGAGCGGCAGCACCTTCTCGGACGGGCGGCAGAGCGCGGCGCCCCTGTCCGTCACCACGATCGGGCGGTTGATCAGGATCGGGTGCGCCATCATGGCGTCGAGGAGGGCGTCGTCGGACAGGGTCTCGTCCCCGAGGCCGAGTTCGGCGTAGGGCGTGCCCTTCTCGCGCAGGAGGTCGCGCGGGCGGATGCCCATGGCATCGATCAGTTCGACCAGCCGCTCGCGGCTCGGGGGAGCCTTCAGGTACTCGACGACCTCCGGCTCCTCGCCGGACTGGCGGATCATCTCCAGCGTGTTGCGCGACGTGCCGCAGGCGGGGTTGTGGTAGATCGTGACGGTCACGAGCAGGTCTCCTACGAGCATGACGGGGCAAGGAGGTCGGCGCCGAGGTTCCCGCAGATTTCCGGGTTCCCCGAACAGCAGTCCTCCGTCAGAAACGCGAGGAGCTGGCGCATGTCGTCGTAGCTCGCCGCGTAGAGGACGCGGCGCCCGTCGCGCCACGAGCGCAGGAGCTTGGCGCGCTCCAGTGTTGCGAGGTGGAAGCTCATCCGCGTCGGCGGGATGGACAGCGTCTCGGCGATCTCCCCGGACGGCATGCCGTTCGGGCCGGCGCAGACGAGCATCCGGAAGGCCGCGAGGCGGTCGGCGTGGGCAAGGGCGGACAGGGCGGCAACGGCTGAGTCGTCGTTCATCCCTACGATATTGCAAACATCGTTGTAATGTTCAAGCTACGGCGAAAAGTCCGGTTGGGGGGGATGGGTCAGTGCGTGTCGTGTAGGCACTCGCCGTGATCGCCGAGCACCTCGATCACCCGGCACTTGGCGACGGAGTGGTTCGAGCAGTCCGTCATCCGCGCGACCTCCGCGCGCAGCGCCGTCAGCCGAGCGATCTTGTGGTCGATGTCGGCAAGGTGGGCTGCCGCGATCCTGTCGGCGCTCTCGCAGGGGCGGTCCGGCTCCCCGGCCAGCGCCAGGAGTTCGCGGATCGGCTCGATCTCAAAGCCGAGTTCGCGGGCGTGGCGGATGAAACGGAGCCGACGCAGGTCGCCCGCGTCGTAGAGGCGTCGGTTGCCCTCAGTCCTTGGTGGGGCGGCCAGGAGGCCGATCTGTTCGTAGTAGCGGATCGTTGGCACCTTGATGCCGCTCGCCCGCGAGGCCTCGCCGATCGGAACGCCGTTCGTCATTTTTCCTCTTGCTCCTCTAGCCGCTAGAGGAAGTACGCCTCTCCCGAGACGCAAGCAAGGAGAGCGCCATGAGCGCCACGACGGGCGAGAGCCGCTTCCGGGTCACAGGCATGGACTGCGCCGCCTGCGGCAATAAGGTGGAGACGGCGATCCGACGGCTGCCGGGCGTGGAGGGCGTCACCGTCTCCGTGACCTCGGGCGCGGTGAAGGTCCGCCATGGCGAGGGTTTCGACGCCACCGCCGTGACGCGGCAGGTCCGGAACCTCGGCTACGGCGCCGAGGCGGCGAACGGGACGGCGACCGCGCCCGTCGCGGCCCCGACCGGACGGCACGACCATGGCGACCGCGACCATGCGGGACACACGCACGACGACCCGGCCGAGTCGGGCCTGCTCTGGTGGCGGACGAAGAAGGCGCGGCTGACGGCCGCCTGTGGCGCTGCTCTCCTCACGGCCTACGTCCTCGGCCACCTCTCGCCCGCGCTGGAACGTCCAGCGTTTCTCGCCGCGCTCGCCGTCGGCCTCGTTCCCGTCGCCTGGCGGGCGGTCACGGCCGCGCGGTTCGGCACCCCGTTCTCGATCGAGACGCTGATGTCGATCGCGGCCATCGGCGCCGTCTTCATCGGAGCAGAGGAGGAGGCGGCGACCGTCGTCCTCCTGTTCCTCGTCGGCGAGATGCTGGAGGGGTTGGCAGCCAGCCGTGCCCGGGCGAGCATCCAAGGCCTGTCCTCCCTCGTGCCGAAGACGGCGCTCCTTGAGCGGGACGGTGAGACGACCAAGGTGCCCGCGGAGAGCCTTGCCGTCGGCGCCACCATCCTCGTGCGCCCCGGCGACCGCATCCCGGCCGACGGCGCGGTCGTCGAGGGTTCTGGCGAGGTCGACGAGGCGCCCGTCACGGGCGAGAGCGTTCCGAAGCGCAAGGCGGTCGGCGATCTGGTGTTCGCTGGCACGGTCAACGCTGGCTCCGTCCTCAGGGTGCGCGTCACTGCGGCAGCCGCCGACAACACGATCGCGCGCGTCGTTCGCCTCGTGGAGGAGGCACAGGAATCGAAGTCGCCGACCGAGCGCTTCATCGACCGCTTCTCCAAGGTCTACACGCCCGCCGTCCTTGCGGTCGGCTTCCTCGTCGCCTTGGTGCCACCCCTTGCGTTCGGCGCGGACTGGAGCGAGTGGATCTACAAAGGCCTCGCCATCCTCCTGATCGGCTGCCCCTGCGCGCTCGTCATCTCGACGCCTGCCGCCATCGCGGCCGGCCTGTCGGCGGGCGCCCGGCGCGGCCTCCTGATGAAGGGCGGCGTTGTGCTGGAGACGCTTGGCAAGATCACCGCCGTCGCCTTCGACAAGACGGGCACGCTGACGGCGGGCAGGCCCGTCGTGACCGACGTCGTCGCGGTCGGTCGTCCGGCGCGGGACGTGCTGTCGCTCGCGGCCGCGCTGGAGAAGGGGTCGAACCATCCGCTGGCCTTGGCGATCCTTGACCGGGCGAAGACGGAAAAGGCACCGGTGCCTCCCGCCTTCGACAGCAACGCCGTCCCCGGAGAGGGTGTCGAGGGCAAGGTCGGCGGCGAACCCGTGTTCCTCGGATCTCCGCAGGCCGCCGGGCGCCACGCGCCTCTAGGCGACGAGCAGTCGGCCGCGATCGCCGCGCTGAACGCGGAAGGAAAGACCGTGTCCGTCGTGCTCGCGCGAGAAGAGGTCGCGGGCTACATCGCCATGCGCGACGAGGCGCGCCCGGACGCACGGGAAGCGCTCGCGGCCATGAAGGCCGACGGCATCCGCGCCGTCATGCTGACGGGCGACAATCAAACGACGGCCGAGGCCGTGGCGACCGGTCTCGGCATCGAGGCGCGGGCTGAACTCCTGCCGCAGAACAAGCAGCGCATCGTTCGCGAACTCCAGGCCGAAGGACTTATCGTTGCCAAGGTCGGCGACGGCATCAACGACGCCCCCGCGCTGGCGGCGGCCGATGTCGGCATCGCCATGGGCGGTGGCACCGACGTGGCGCTGGAGACGGCGGACGCGGCGGTGCTCCACGGCCGCGTGCGCGACGTGCCGGACATGATCGCTCTTTCCAAGGCGACCATGGGCAACATCCGGGCGAACATCGCGATCGCGCTCGGCCTGAAGGCGGTATTTCTCGTGACCACCGTCCTTGGCATTACGGGCCTCTGGCCGGCGATCCTCGCTGACACGGGCGCGACCGTCCTCGTGACCGCCAACGCCATGCGGCTCCTCGCCTGGAGGCCGCGGTGAGCGCCGCCATCGACCAGGTCCTGCGGTTCGGCTCGGCGATCGTTCTCGCCGTCACCGTGGCGTGCCTCTTGCTCGCCACCCGCCGGACGTCCAAGGAGATCGGCGGGCGGGCCTACGCCTACGCCTACGCCTACGCCTGATGTCCGCTTCCGGCGATACGAAACGAAGGCTCAAGGTCTCAGAAGGGTCGAAACTCGCCAGTCCGGCTCAGCGATATCGTCCATCAAACAAGTCACCGAGCGCACGCCGCATAAGGTAAGTGATGCGGCGTCTGGCCAGATGGTGCGGAGGACGGTCGTGAATGAGGTTACAGCGTTGGCAGAGGGCAGCGAGATTGGTGCCCGCGTTATCTGCGAGGTCATGGTTAAGGTGAGCTCACGCCAAACGCACCATTGTCCAGCGATGACCGAAACCATCGGGAAGTTCCGCCGGCACAGATCGGTTGGTGCGGACGCTCTTCCCGCGCCTGTCGCGCCATTGCCCTCGCGACTCGTCGAACCAACGACCATCAGCCAGAACGCACACAAGCCGCCCATCCGGACGCCCTCAGGACTCGCACGCGCCTTTAGCGCGGCGGAAGCGGATCGACGCGGAGAGTTACCGCCAGTCTATGGGATAAATGCCTTGGAGCTTCGGTTCGATTGGCATGGCGGGCAGGGGTCCGGTTGCTAACGTTCTGGCAGGCGAGCATCGCGACAATCGTAACCTTCACTCAACCTTTCTGCTGATGCCGCCCTAATGCTCGGTAGAGCGTTGCGCGGTCCACCTTCAGCCTTTCGGCGATCTCGCCCATGGTGAGATCGGGATCCTTCATCAGTCGACGCGCAGTGTCGATCGCATCGGCATCGAGTTTGGGTCTGCGTCCCCCCAGCCGCCCGCGGGCGCGCGCGGCCGACAGGCCCGCCTTGGTTCGCTCCCGAATGAGGTTGCGCTCCATCTCGGCAAAGACCGCCCCGATCTGGAGCATGGCACGCCCGAGTGCGGTGGACGGGTCGATGCCGTCCTGCAGCGACTGGAGCTTAATGTCGTCACGCTCGAACTGCTCGAGGAGACCGACAAGCTGATGAGTGGTTCGCCCCAAACGATCGAGCCGCCAGATGACGAGGGTGTCGCCGGAGCGCAAATGGGAAAGAGCGAGGTCGAGACCGGGACGACTGACACGCGAACCGGATACCTTATCCTCGAAAATGCGAGAGCATCCGGCAGCGCGCAGTGCGTCACGTTGCAAATCGAGACGTTGATCGTCGGTGGATACGCGAGCGTAACCAAATTTTGTCGTAGAACTCATGATCAATCATCGCAAAGCGACGATGATTATGCAACACAGATATGCGGCATGCCCAACGCCGAGTATACAGTACTTCATCGAATGCCTGAACGGATGTCGCAGAAACGACCGTTTCTGCGACACTTTCGGCGTAGGCTTCGAAACACTGAGCGCGCGTAAGAGCCCCTCAAAGGATGCCGTAACTTGCACCGGTGGAGGCGGCGTTACGGCGAAGTGGCGGCAGAAACGCACTGACGCATCTGATCGATGGTCTTGGACATTTCGTCGTCTTTTGCCCTAGCCTAACTTCCAACCCTTCACCGCCGAGAACACTGCCGGAATGACGACGAGCGTTAGGACCGTCGACGAGACCATCCCGCCGATCATGGGAACGGCAATCCTCTGCATCAGCTCGGAGCCCGCCCCGTTGCTCCACAGGATCGGGAGGAGGCCCGCCATGATCGCGACCACCGTCATCATCTTCGGCCTCACCCGCTCCACCGCCCCGATCATGATGGCCTCCCGCAGCGCCCCGCGGTCGAACGGCCTGCCTTCGGCCACGCGCCGCTGCCGGACCTCCTCCACGGCGTGCTGGAGGTAGATCAGCATGATCACGCCCGTCTCCGCCGCGACGCCCGACAGGGCGATGAAGCCGACCGCCACCGCGACGGACATGTCGAAATCGAGCCACCACATCAGCCACACGCCGCCGACCACCGCGAACGGCAGGGACAGCATGACGATGAGCGTCTCCGTCATCGACCGGAAGTTCAGGTAGAGGAGGAGGAAGATCAGGAGCAGCGTGACGGGCACGACGACCCTCAGCTTCGCCTCGGCGCGCTGGAGGTACTCGTACTGCCCGCTCCAGGCGACGTGGTAGCCGGGCGAGAACGTCACCTCCCGTGCCACCGCCTCCCGCGCCTCGGCGACGTAGCCGCCGAGGTCACGGCCCGCGATGTCGACGAAGACGTAGATCGCGAGCTGCCCGCTCTCCGTCCGGATCGAGGTCGCGCCCCTCGTCAGTTCGACCTTCGCGACCTCGCCGAGCGGGACCGTCCCGCCGCCGGGAAGCGCGACCTGCACGTCCCTCGCGACGGCGTCGGGGTCTGACCTCAGGTCCCGCGGGTAGCGCACCACGACGGCGTACCGCTCCCGTCCCTCGACGGTCGTCGTCACCGTCTCCGCACCGAGCGCCATGCCGATCGTCTCCTGGACGTCGCGGACGGACAGCCCGTACCGGCCGAGGGCCTCGCGGTCCGGCACGATGTCGAGGAAGTAGCCCCCGACCACCCGTTCCGCGTATGCGCTCGACGTTCCCGGCACGCCCTTGAGGACCCGCTCGATGTCCTTGGCGACCGCCTCCATGCCCGCGAGGTCGGTGCCAAACACCTTCACCCCGACGGGCGTGCGGATGCCTGTCGAGAGCATGTCGATGCGGGCACGGATCGGCATCGTCCAGGCGTTCGACACGCCGGGAAACTGAAGCGCCTTGTCCATCTCCTGTTTGAGGCTGTCGAGCGTGACGCCCGGCCGCCACTCCTCCTCCGGCTTCAGGTTGATCAGCGTCTCGAACATCTCCGTCGGCGCCGGGTCCGTCGCGCTGAGGGCGCGCCCGGCCTTGCCGTAGACCGAGGCAACCTCCGGGAACGACTTGATGATGCGGTCCTGAGTCTGGAGGAGCTCGGCGGCCTTGGTCACCGACAGGCCGGGCAGCGTCGTCGGCATGTACATCAGCGTTCCCTCGTTGAGGTTCGGCATGAACTCCGAGCCGATCTGGCGAGCCGGCCAGACCGTCACGCCGAGCGCGACCAGGGCGAGGAGGATGGTCAGGGTCTTCGCCCGCAGGACGCCGCCGATGACCGGGCGGTAGGCCCGGATCAGGAAGCGGTTCACGGGGTTGCGGTGCTCGGGCACGATGCGCCCGCGCACGAAGACGACCATCAGCGCCGGGACGAGCGTCACCGACAGGAAGGCGGCCGCCGCCATGGCGAACGTCTTGGTGAAGGCGAGCGGCCCGAACAGGCGGCCCTCCTGCGACTCCAGCGTGAAGATCGGCAGGAAGGAGACGGTGATCACGAGGAGGCTGAAGAACAGGGCGGGACCGACCTCGCTAGCGGCCTCGACGAGGATCTCGACCCTCGGCTTGCCGGGCGGTGCCCGCTCGAGGTGCTTGTGGGCGTTCTCGATCATCACGATCGCGGCGTCGATCATCGCGCCGACCGCGATGGCGATGCCGCCCAGACTCATGATGTTGGAGCCCAGCCCCGCCAGCTTCATCGCGCCGAAGGCCATCAGGATGCCGACGGGCAGCATGAGGATGGCGACGAGCGCGCTCCTGAGGTGGAGGAGGAACACCACGCAGACGAGCGCGACGATGAGGCTCTCCTCGAGGAGGGTCCCCTTCAGGGTCTCGATGGCGCGGCCGATGAGCTGCGAGCGGTCGTAGACGGGAACGATCTGCGTCCCCGCGGGCAGGCTCGGCAGGATGGCGGAGAGCTTCGCCTTCACGTCCTCGATCACGTCGAGGGCGTTGGAGCCAAAGCGCTGCATGACGATGCCGCTCGCGACCTCGCCCTCGCCGTCCAGTTCCGTGATGCCGCGGCGCTCGTCGGCGGTCGTCTCCACCCTCGCGACGTCCGAGAGCCGCAGGGGCACGCCGCCGGGACTCATGAGGACGACGCTTTCGATGTCCTGCGTGCCGCGCAGGTAGCCCCGCCCTCGCACCATGTACTCGAACTCGGACATCTCCACCGTCCGGCCGCCGACGTCCATGTTGCTGGCGCCGACCGCCTCCTTCAGCATGTCGAGCGTCACACCCTGGCTGCGCATGCGGTTCGGGTCGACGACGATGGAATACTGCTTCACGAAGCCGCCGACGCTCGCGACCTCCGCCACCCCGTCCGCGTCGGAGGCGGCGAAGCGCACGACCCAGTCTTGGAGGGACCGGAGCTCGGCGAGCGTCCGGTCCTTGGCCACCACCGCGTACTGGTAGACCCAGCCGACGCCCGTCGCGTCGGGCCCGAGCGTCGGGGTCACGCCGGGCGGGAGCCGGCGTCCGGCCGCGTTCAGGAACTCGAGCACGCGGCTGCGGGCGAAGTAGGGGTCGGTGCCGTCCTCGAACACGACGTAGACGAACGACACCCCGAAGAACGAGAAGCCGCGCACGACCTTGGACTTCGGCACCGTCAGCATCGCCGTCGTCAGGGGGTAGGTGACCTGGTCCTCGACGACCTGCGGGGCCTGGCCGGGATATTCTGTGTAGACGATGACCTGCACGTCGGAGAGGTCGGGGATCGCGTCAAGCGGCAGCGTCATCAGGGCGTGGACGCCTCCCGCCACGGCGAACAGCGTGCCGACGAGGACGAGGACAAGGTTCCTCGCCGACCAGGCGATGACGCGGGCGATCATGGTTTCGCCTCCGCCGTCGGGACAAGTGCCTGCCCCTGCGCGCCGAGGGCCGACAGAGCCGCCCGGATGTTGCTTTCCGCGTCGATCAGGAAGTTCGCCCCCGTCACCACCCGGTCGCCCTCGCGGACGCCCGCTGCGATCTCCGTCAGGTCCGTCCCTCGGACGCCCACCGTGACGGGTCGCGGCTCGAAGCGACCCTCGCCCCGGTCGAGGATGACGACCTGGCTCGATCCCGTGTCGACGACGGCGTCGTTTGGGACGGCGACCACAGCCTCGCCGGCCCCGGTGTCGATCCCGACGTCGGCGTACATGTCGGGAAGGAGGAGGCCTTCCGGGTTGTCCACCCCGACGCGCACCTTCACCGTCCGCGTCTCGGGCGAGACCTGCGGGTAGACGAGGTCGACCCGGCCCTCGAACGTCCGACCCGGCAGGCCGCGGAACGTGGCCCGCGCGGCGGCGCCGAGCCGCAGGTTTCCGACCTCGCGCTCGGGCACGTCGGCGACGACCCAAACCCGCGAGACATCTCCGAGGCGGAAAAGGACGTTCCCCGCTTCTGTCATCATGCCGTCGACGGCCGACCGCTCGAGGACGATGCCGTCGCGCGGGGCCGTCCAGGTCATAGATGTCGGGACCTTGCCCGTCCTCTCGATCCCGCGGATCTCCTCCTTCGGGACGCCGAGGTTGCGAAGCTTCAGGCCGGCGCCGCCCGACCCCGCGGCGCCGCCGCTCCTCAGCTCGATCACGTACTGCGCGCCGGCAGCGGCCACCTCCGGCGAGTAGAGGCGCACCAGCGGCTGCCCCTTCCTGACGGACGAACCCGTGGTGACGTCGGAGACCTCCTCGACGAAGGCATCCGTCCGCGTCGTCACGACGGAGACCATGCGCTCGTCGAGCCTCACGACGCCCGGCACGCGCAGGGGTCGGCCGACGACCCGGCGGGACACCTGCTCCGACCGGACGCCCGTCCTCTGGAGGCGGCCAGGCGTGATCGCGACGACGCCGGCCTCCTCCTCCGGACCGTCGTAGACCGGGATGTAGTCCATCCCCATGGAGTCCTTCTTCGGCACGGGCGAGGTGTCGGGAAGGCCCATCGGGTTGCGGTAGTAGAGGATCCGCTTGGCCGGGGCCGCGTCGCTCCGCTGCGGCGCCCCGCCTGCGGATGCGTCCGGTCCGGCGCTTGCCGTCATGGCGCCCGGTGCCGCCCCATCGTCGCGGACGGGCACGAAGTCGCGCCCGTCCGCCGTCTTCCGCGGCCCGGCCGAGTAGGTCGGCTTGCCGTCGGGATCGCGCCAGTAGAGGACGCGCTCCGGCGATGCCGCGCCGACGGGCGCCGCGGTGGGCATCCCCGCCGCCTCCGCGCGTTCGGCCGCGACCGGCGGCGTCCCCGACAGGCCGAGCGCCTCCCCGAGCCGGGCGGCCGTCAGCCCGGCCTGTCCCGCCCGGTAGCCTCCTGTCCCCGCCGCGACGGCGACGAGGGCGAGGCCGACGATGGCCGTCCGCATCACTCGGCCGCCTGGAGGACGACTTCGTCCCTGAGGGTGCCTTCCTCGCCCTGGACCTTCGCCCCGAGGGAGATGCGCCAGCCGCCGTCCATGACGAGGGCGACCCTGAAGCGGTAGACGCCGGGCTCGTCCGAGGGGAGCGCCTCGATGGGCGTCGTCATGGTCTCCATGCCGTCCGGCGCCATGTCGGCGCGGGTCTCGAAGACGACGGCGTCGGGAACGGTCTTTCCCGTCCTCCGGTCGACGAGGCGCACGGCCACGACGGCGTCCTTCCCCGATTTCACCTTCGCGTCGACGAGCTGGAACTCGTAGTCGGTCATCGCCGCGATGGCGGAGGTCCCGGCGCCGAGCGACAGGAGGGTCGCGACGGCCGCCGCGGCGACACGCATACTGGTCTTCTTCATGTGTCCAATTCCCGATCGATCCCCGTCCGCGGCGCTGCCTGCGGCGGGATGGCGAAACGCCATGCGTCAGCATCGGCACGGATCGCTCCGCACCGCTCGAACGGCGCCACGGCGCCGACCGGTCGATCAGGTTCTGGGAGGTCGGGGCGGCGGCGCGCGGGCGAGCGAGACAAGCCTGCGGACGCCCGGCGGGCCGAACAACGGCTCAGACGTCCGGGGCGACCCGAGGCCCGGCGCCGAAGCGGGGCCCGCGGGGATGCACTGGGAGGCGCAGGCCGCCATCGTCGGGCAGGCCGACTTGCCGCAACCGTCCCTTGACGGGGCCGGGTCGTCGGGGCAGCAGGGCATTCCGGCCTCGGCCGACATGCCGTCCATGCCGGCCATGTCCCCGGTTCCGTCCATGTCCGCGACGGCGATCCGCTCGGACTGGATGGGGTCGTTTGCGGGAGGGGGCGGAATCCTACGCTAAGCGCAAAGCCTGTGCGATCTGTCCCAACCTCCTGTCCGAATGAGGGTCGTTCAACGGACGATTGTTCCGTCACATTTCGATGGGCCCGAAAGGCTCAGTTTAGCCGGAAGTCGGTTGTCTCATTTGAATGGTACTATATTTCTTGCGTTGAAGGGGCCTCTTACGTTACAGATTCTAAGATGATGAACATACTCATCGGTTACGCCCGCTGCTCAACCGACAAACAGGATCTCGCAGCGCAAATGGAAGCTCTGCAGAAACTCGGGGTTGCGGCTGATCGCATCTACACAGATTACGGTTTTACCGGCTCAAACCGAGCAAGGCCCGGTCTGAACCAAGCGCTGGCCGCCGCACGCAGTGGCGATACGTTTGTCGTGTCCAAGCTCGACCGGCTTGCACGTTCCGTCCCTGACGCACGCGAGATCGGGGATGACCTTGCCTCTCGGGGGGTGAGGTTGCAGATCGGCGCCAGCATTCATGATCCGTCCGATCCGATGGGTAGGCTGTTCTTTAATATCCTTGCGACTTTCGCCGAGTTCGAGGCCGACCTGATCCGGATGCGAACGCGCGAGGGCATGGCGCTCGCACGTTCCAGGGGAAAGCTACGCGGAAAGAAGCCGAAGCTCTCCGATCGCCAGCAAAAAGAGCTGCTCCGCATGTACGATACCGGCGAATACTCGGTCAGCGATCTTGCCGAGGTGTTTTCGATTTCCCGGCCGACGGTCTATCGGACCTTGGGCCGTCAAGCGGTATTGCTGAAAGCGGACCTGAAGTTAACCGCCGCCGTGGCTTAAACCGTCGCTCATACCAAGTGCAGAATTATCGCTCATCGCAAGTAGGCGACACGGCAAGCAACCTCGCCAAGTGACTACGAGCCATTAGTTGGGTGCCTAAACCAGTTTGACCTGTTCATCCGATGACAGATCAGGATCGTAAGCGTATTTCGGGCTCGCGTCGAGAAAGTCATGTGTGTGAACGACCACCTGCTCCGGCTGAATGAATGCGACAGCGTAGGCCGGTGGCTCGAGGCTGCACGGAATTTCGCTTTCTGCCGTGAAGTCCAGCCAGACCTGGTGATTCGTGCCACGCAGACAGGAGAACGGGATGCCCCGCCAGTTTCCTGCGATCGGTCGATGCACATGTCCGAAGAAGATGTGTCGCACCTCCCCATGACGGGAAAGAATTTCGCCGAGGGCCTCGGCATCTCGTAGCCTGATTGCGTCCATTGGCGCAAGGTGCAGGCTCAGCGGGGGATGATGCATGAACAGGAATGCTGGCCCCGGATTGGCACCGAGCGCGTCCTCGAGCCATGTCCGACGCGCGGCGCAGAGACGACCCGCATGAGTGCCCGGTTCATTCGTGTCGAGAAAAATCAGGTTTCCCGCGGCGGTCTGAATTCTTGATTGAACGAAGCCGGCATCATCGACCGGCGCCTGAGGGAAAATCCGACGGAAGGTCGCACGATCGTCGTGGTTGCCGATTAGCAGGCGGAAGGGCGCCTTAAGTTCTTGTAGGCGCATCCTCAACTCTACATAGGCGGCTTCCTCGCCGTTATGCGCGAGGTCTCCGGTGAACACCACAAGATCCGCATCCGCATGGTTCAGGTTGACGTTCGCGATGCAGGCTTCGAGACGCATCCACGGATCGAGGCCAAACACGCGTTCGCCGGGAGGTCCGAGATGCAGGTCGGTAATCTGAACGATCTTCATCAGTGTGAATTCCTTTCCTCTCAGCACAGCATGCATAGCCGGTAGCCGGTTCGAATAGCAGAACTGCGACATCACGATGAGAAAATTTTAATGCGAGACTCACAACAAATGAGACTTACACACATCTGTCATCTGACGCTGCTACTCCCCTGCCGTGCGCGAGCCGATCTGAAGCTCGCGACCGGAAGGAATTCGAATGACGTCTATAAGCCTCAAAGGTGTCTGTAAGCGTTTTCATTCATTCGAGGCGGTGCGTGACGTTTCGCTGGATATCGCCGGCGGCGAGTTCATCAGCCTGCTGGGTCCGTCCGGATGCGGAAAATCCACGCTCCTCCGCATGATCGCGGGCCTCGAGACCGCCACGGCGGGGGAGATCGGCATGGGAGGCAAGTCCATCCAGCATCTGCCCCCGAGCGAGCGCAATATCGCTATGGTCTTTCAGAACTACGCGCTCTATCCGCACAAGACCGTTCTCGAGAACGTCGCCTTCCCCCTGTTGATGCAGGAACCGATGATCATGCGCCTGCCCTGGCTGAGGCGTCTTGCTCCCGGCCGGCGCCTCGTCGACGACCAAATCGCCGCGCGTGTTGATCCAGTCTGTCGGATGCTTGGGATCGACCATTTGGCCCGACGCAAGCCGGCCGAGCTTTCAGGCGGACAGCGCCAGCGCGTCGCGCTGGCACGAGCCATGGTGCGTCAGCCCAAGCTATTTCTAATGGACGAGCCGCTGTCGAACCTCGACGCCAAGCTGCGCGCGACGACCCGGGCCGAGATCATCGACCTGCATCGCCGGCTCGGCGTCACGTTCCTCTACGTTACGCACGACCAGGGCGAGGCGATGACGATGTCCGACCGGATCGTGCTTATGAATGAAGGATGCCTTCAGCAGGTCGGCCCTCCGCTCGAACTCTACAACGACCCGGCCAACCTCTTCGTGGCCGAGTTCATTGGCCTGCCCAAGATCAATGTCCTCGACCTTCGCATCGAGGACAGGAATGCATTCCTCGGCGGGCAACCGATCCGCGACATGCCGGGCGAGCTCGATGGTGCGCCGGCACCGCGAAAGGGGGCTCTGCGTGTCGGGCTGCGAGCCGAGGCGCTACATCTGTGTCCGGTGGATCACCCACACGCGCTGCGTGGCCACATCCACATTGTCGAGCATCTCGGCAACGAAGCAATTCTGCATATGTCGCTGGGCGGGGAAGACATCTGCGTCCGGGTGCAGCCTGCACAGGCTGCGGGCCTCTCTCCCGGCCATGAGATCGCAGTGCGGCCTGATTGGAACAGCGCGTTGCTGTTCGATGCAGCCGGATCACGCCGGCGCGGCGAACGAATGAGGGCTGCGGCATGAGCGCGATCACCGAGCCAGGCTCAATCGCCGCCGATGCTTCTCGAACCGATCAAGGCTTCGAACGCACGCCTATAATCGCGAACCCCGCTTATCTAATCCCGGCGGTGGCGGTCCTTCTCGTCTTCTTCATCCTACCGACCTTCGCGACGATCGCGCTGTCTTTCACCGATTGGCGGCTCGGTGCGCGCTCGCTGTCCTTCGTCGGCCTCGACAATTACCGAACGCTTCTGGCTTCCAGCCATTTCGCCGGGACGCTTTGGAATACGCTGAAGCTGAACCTCTTCGTCATTCCCAGCTCGTTTTTTATGGCGCTGCTGCTGGCGCTTGCGATCCATTCGCAGGCGCGCCTCGCCTCGTTTTGGCAGACGGTCTACTTCCTCCCGGTTACTTCGACACTGATCGCCATGGCGATCGTCTGGCAGTGGGTGCTGCATCCGCAGGTCGGCATGGTCGCGTGGGCGCTGCGTCAGCTCGGTCTGGAGCCCATCAACTGGCTGAACGATCCCGATCTGGTTCTCTATACGATCGGCTTCATCTCCATGTGGCAGCTCGTCGGCTACTACATGGTCCTCTTCCTGGCGGGCCTGCTTGCCATTCCGCGCCACCTTTACGAGGCGGCGGAGATGGACGGCGCCCGCACCGGCCTCGATCGGTTCGTGCATGTCACCTGGCCCATGCTTGGACCGACGGCCTTGTTCGTCCTGATCATCACCATCATCAAGTCACTACAGATCTTCGACGTTGTGCGTGTCCTGACCGAGGGCGGACCCAATGGAGCGAGCGAGATCGTCCTGCATACGCTCTATCAGGAAGGCTTCATCTATTTCCGGACCGGAATCGCGGCGGCGATCGCAACGCTGTTCTTCCTCGTAATGCTCGCTCTCACCCTCTACCAGATGCGCGTCTTCGATCGGCGCGTCCATTACGGCTGAGGGGTGACGGCCATGCGCATAAAGAACCTCGTCATCAATCTGGCCCTCGGCGCCGGCGGCCTCGTGATGCTCTTGCCCTTCGCCTGGATGCTGAGCCTGTCGCTGAAGCCTGAGAACGAGATCTACACACCCGACATCGCCTTCCTGCCCCGGGAATGGGATTTCGCGAACTATGTCGAGGCCTGGACCGTCGGCTATGCCGGCACGTTCGTCATCAACGGCGTGATCGTCACGCTAGGCATCCTGGTCCTGCAATATCTAACGATCATACCCGCCGCCTACGTCCTTGCCCGCAAGAACTTCCGCATCCGCGGCCTCATCATGTCCACGGTCCTGGCGGTCCTGCTCATCCCGCCCCAAGTGACCGCGATCCCGGTCTACATGATGCTGGCCGAAGCCCGGCTTCTCGACACCTATGCAGCGCTGATCATCCCGTTCGCCAGCAGCGCATTCGGCATCTTCCTGCTGCGCCAGAGCTTCAGGACCGTTCCTCAGGAACTTATTGATGCCGCTCGCATGGACGGCGCGTCGGAAGCCTACACCCTGTGGTTCGTCGTCGTGCCGCAGGTGCTTCCCGCTCTTGCGGCCTTCGGCATCTTCTCAGTCGTCACCCATTGGAACGACTTCTTTTGGCCGCTGCTCGTCGTCACCTCGATTGAGCGCGCCACACCGCCGCTCGGCATCTCGATATTCGCCTCCAACGAAGGCGGCAATGAGGTTGGCCCCATGATGGCGACCGCCACCCTTGTCGTGATGCCACTCGTCATCGCCTTCCTGATCGCCCGCAGGCGCTTCGTGGAAGGCGTCACGCTTTCGGGCCTCAAAGGATGAGCCCGCATTTCATCGATGATATGGAGCACCAAGCATGATGCATTTGATCAGACTTCTCGCCGGCGCCGCGATCGGGCTCGGCGCTCTCGTTCCAGCCGCCATGGCGCAGGAGGTGGAGATCACCGTAGCGCACGCATACGGCGCCATCTTCCGGCCGATCCACGAGCAGATCATCGCCGAGTTTAACAAGGAGTTCCCGAACATCAAGGTGACGCTCGAAGCTCCGCAGCCCGACTACGAGCAACTTGTTCAGCGGACGCTTTCTGGCATCCCGCAGAGCAACGCCCCGACTTTAACGTTCCAGGGCGTCAACCAAATTCGCCAGTTTGTTGACGCGGGTCAGGCCCATGATCTCAGCGCCTTCGTCGCCGAGGATCCGCGATGGAAGGAAGGCGGCTACTACCCGACCATGATGGAGCTCGGTCGCTTCGATGAGAAGCAGATGGCAATTCCGTTCGCCATCTCTACGCCGATCATGTACTTCAACGCCGATCTCTTCGAAAAGGCTGGGCTCGACCCCTCCGCCCCGCCGACCACATGGCCCGAAGTCATCGAAGCCGCCAAGGCGATCGAGGCCGCCGTTCCGGGTACGACTGGTCTATTTTATGACTATCTCATCACCGGCAATTGGGACTTCCAGGTCCTCGTGTATTCAGAAGGCGGGTCGATGATGAACGAGGCCGAGACCGAGGTGACGTTCGATGAAGAGCCGGGCCTGCGGGCAGTCAGGCTTCTGCGCTCCTTCGTGGACGAGGGAGTGATGGAGAACTGGACCCGCGCGCAAGGCGAGCAATCCTTCATCGCCGGCCAGGTCGGGTTCTACTTCTCGTCAACGGCTTGGCTCGCCGGCGTTCAGGATAAAGCGAACTTCGACATCCGCACCGCCTTCTGGCCAGAAAGCTCGACCGGCGAGCGGCGCCTGCCTTCAGGCGGTAATGCCGCTATGATCATCACCGATGATCCGGAGGAGGCCAAGGCTGCCTACGAATACGCCATGTTCGCCGCAGGGCCGATCGGCACCGCAATCATGGTCCCTGGTTCAGGCTATATGCCCATGCACGAGGAGGGCACAAAACGGCTGGCGTCGTTCTACGAGGAGAACCCAAACTTCAAGATCTCCGTCGAACAAATCCCGTATATTTTCACGTGGTATGCATTTCCGGGGCAAAACACATTGAAGAGCATCGATGTGATCCGCGACAGCCTTCAGGCGATCGTTGCCGGGCAAGTTAGCCCGGAAGAGGGAATCAAGCAGGCGGCGCATGAAGTGGAAACGCTGGTCAGCGTGGATAAAAAGTAGCCTTATCTTCGCATTGTCCGTCGCAAGGGCAGCGGGATGCGTTCCGCTGCCCATATCTTTGCTATGACTCGCTGAGCCCGCTAACATCCGCTATGTCCAGATCAGAGCAACACCCCCCTCCCGTGACTCCTAAAATTGCCCAGAATGGCATGCTCGCCCGCATTCGGCATTCGCGGGACGATCTTCCTCCAACCGCCCGGCGGATCGCCTCCTATATCGAGGCTAACGCTGAGGACGTGATCCGCATGTCGATCACCGAACTCGCGGAGCAAACCGGCGCGAGCGAGGGCAGCGTTGTCGGCCTGTGCCGCCGCGTCGGCGCCGGAGGTTTTCAGGACCTGAAGATCCTGCTGGCGCGCGACCTCGTCGAGCCGGTTCGCTTCATCCAGGAAGACCTTGAGGAAACGGACGACTTCACGCGCGTCGGCGAGCGCATCTTCAGCGCACATGCCGCCTCGCTCGCCGAGACGCGCAAGCTCCTTTCGCCTGAAGCGCTGGAACGCGCCATCGCGATCTTGCAGAACGCCCGCCGCATCGAGGTCTATGGAATCGGTTCGTCGGCACCCATCGCTCAGGATCTCGGATACCGTTTGCTCCAGCTTGGGCTGGATGCCAGAGCAATCGTCGACTCACACGTCCAGGCCGTTACCGCAGCGATGGCATCCAGCGAGGTGGCCGCGATCACCGTTTCTCATTCCGGCAGCACAGTTGAAACGGTTCTAGCGACCCGTCTCGCACAGGAAGCTGGCGCTAAGACGATCGGCATCACGCGTCTCGGCAAATCGCCCCTCGCACGTCATTGCGACGTTGTTCTCCATACGGTCGCGAACGAGACCCGCTATCGGCCGGAGGCCATGTCGAGCCGTGTGGCGCAACTCGCCATCATCGACACTCTGGTGTCCTGCTGCGCGCTTGGAAATCCCGAGCATTCAGCCGAAAAGCTACAGCTCAGCGCACGCGTGCTCTCCGAGAAGCGCTTCTGACGTCGACGGTTCGCACCATAACGGGCACGAAAGCAGAGCCAATCGAGGCCGCAAGCGCTCCATCGGTGGCGGGATTATCACCCACGACCACCGAGCGTGCGGCCGAGCATCCGAGCGCATCAAGGGCAAGTTCAGCCAAGCGAACCGATGGCTTGCCGATGACCTCCACGTCCTGAGATCCTGCCGCGGCGAGAATGGCAGCAACGAGCGCGCCGGTCTCTGGCACGATGGTCCCGGACGAGCCAGGATGGTTGTTGTCGAGATTGGACGCGACAAGTCGCGCACCGTAGCGTACCTCATTGGCCGCATTTGTTAGCATGGGGTAGTCGAACGCTGCATCACGACCGATCGCCACGGTGTGAGCGTGCTTATCGACGAGGAGCACACCGCGCTCCAAAGCGCGGGCACGCATGACCGACGAGACGAGCGCCAAGGTCGGCGCTTGCCGTTCGGCGAGAGCCTCTATCATTGCCATTCCTGCCGTGAAGATACGCGATGCCGGAACTGAAAGGCCGCATTCGGCGAGGCGCTGCGCAATTGTTTCGGGCAGATCGCTGGAGTTGTTGGTGATTACGGCGAAGCGGTCCGCATAGCTTGCAAGCAGGCGGTCCGCGCCACAGACTGCATGCTCGCCGATGGTCAGCGTACCATCGAGATCTAAGAGCAAAGCGTCGGCTCCGGTCTCAACGACGGCCGCGACATCAATCGTGGGTCGGCAATTGGATGTCAGCCTCATGTGAAATTATCCCAAGCCTCTGATGAACAATGCACGGCTCTCGCGGAACGCCGTTTCCACGATCATTGATGCGCGGTATTTGCGATTCGCTCAAGTCAATACCCAATTAGAGTGAGAAATTTTCATTTCTGTGTCACGAAGCGGAGCTAGCGTGCCCCTAGCAAGGCAGTGGATCGTTGAACATCCAGCAAAGGGAGCAAGAAATGCAGCAGAGCTTGGACAGGATTCTCACCACCCACACCGGCAGTTTGCCACGACCAACTTGGCTTGCGGAGGCCCTGACACGGAAAGACCGCGGAGAAGAGCAAGCAGGCGACGAGAATTTGTCCGCGGATATTCGAGACGCCGTCATCGAAATCGTCCGGAAACAGGCAGAGGTCGGCATCGACATTGTAAGCGACGGTGAGACGAACAAGATCGGCTATGCGACCTACGTCAAAGACCGTCTAAGCGGATTTGACGGCAGCGGTTCAGGTATCGCAATCGCTGACCTGCACGATGTTCCGGAGTTCGCGGCGCATGCCCTGAAGGGCCTCGATGTAGCGATGCCTGCTTGTACTGGCCCGATCAGCTACAGGGGGGAAGACGCGGTCAACGAGGATATTAGCAATCTTAAAGCCGCCACGCAGAAAGTATCCGCTTCCGACGCTTTCATCAGTGCCGCGTCGCCCGGCGTCATCTCCATATTCCTGGAAAACCAGTTCTATCCCAGCGAAGACGCGTATATCGAAGCGCTCGCTGAAGGAATGCGCTCGGAACTTGAGGCCATTCACCAAGCCGGCTTTCTGCTTCAGATTGACTCCCCGGATCTCGCGATGGGACGGCATGTCGGCCATAAGGTGCTCGAAGTCGGGGAATTCCGGAAGCAGGTGGCCAAACGGGTTGAGATAATCAATCATGCCACCCGTAATATTCCCGCCGACCGGCTTCGGGTCCATCTTTGCTGGGGCAATTATGAAGGGCCGCATAATCACGACGTCCCCCTGACCGACATCGTCGATCTCATATTTGGCCTTCGCGCCCAGGCTCTTCTCTTCGAGGGAGCCAACCCACGCCACGCCCA
This sequence comes from Aureimonas sp. N4, assembly GCF_001463925.1. Lineage (NCBI taxonomy): Bacteria > Pseudomonadati > Pseudomonadota > Alphaproteobacteria > Hyphomicrobiales > Aurantimonadaceae > Aureimonas > Aureimonas sp. N4. The sequence goes on from NZ_BBWS01000060.1 coordinate 29,543, forward strand.
TGAATGGCGCGTGTTTGAAGAGGTGACCATTCCGCAAGACAAGGTGCTTGTGCCCGGTGTCATCGACACCTGCACCAATTATGTCGAACACCCTGAGCTTGTTGCTGAACGGATCGTCCGGTTCGCCAACATTGTCGGTCGCGAGCGTGTCATAGCCGGAACCGATTGTGGATTCGCCACTTTCGCGAACTTCCTGCCTGTCGATCCCAAAATCGCCTGGCTGAAACTCAAGGCACTTACCGATGGGGCGGCGCTCGCGACCAAAGAGCTTTGGTCTTGAAGCGTTTGGGCGCCCCTCGAGCAAAAATTTGACACGTGAGGCGGTGCATAGCGACCGACCCAACCGAGCTCCCAGGTGTTGGGCAGTGCGCTGTTGCTTTCACATGAGGCTGATTGACATCGGCCTCAGTGGGGAGCCCTGGATGCGCATCACACCTGCACATTATGCCCGGCCGTACGCAAGGCAGGGGCGGGTCCGTAGCCGGATGGCACCCATGTCGCTGACGGCAGGCGACGGCACTGTCGGCTGCTTGTTGCCACTACCCAACACAAGTTCGAACCAACACATTAGGAAAACTATGCCTTCTGACACTCTCCCCATCTCTTTGCCTATGGTTGACATCTCGCGTTTTCATGGTGACGCGGCTGAACGCGAAACTTTCATACTGTCGCTCCGCGAGATCCTGCACGACTACGGCTTCTTCTACCTCGTTGGACACGGCGTCAGCCAAGAGACCACCCAACGCATTCTCGAGGTCTCGAAAACATTCTTTGCCCTGCCCGAAAAGGATAAGCTTGCCATTGAGATGGTCAAAACACCCCGTTTCAGGGGCTATAACCGCGCTGGCTTCGAGCTGACCGGCGGCAAGCGGGACTGGCGGGAGCAGGTCGATTTCGACACTGAGGGCGAGCCAGTCGCGCTTTCAGAAAGCGACCCTCTGTGGAAACGCGTCATTGGTCCCAATCAATGGCCCGAAGCGTTGCCGGAATTGAAGAACGTGATTCTCGAGTATCAGGCGGAAGTAACGCACGTCGCCAAGGACGTGCTTGGCGCCATTGCGGTCGCGCTCGGTCAGAGCCCTGACGCTTTTGCTCCGATATTCGATCCACATCCCGCCCAACATCTCAAAATTCTTCGATATCCGGGCAAGGATCAAACCACCTCCGAGCAGGGCGTCGGCGCTCACAAGGACGGTGGCCTCGTCACCATCCTTCTGAACGACGAAGTTCCGGGCCTGAAAGTGAAAACGGAAGCTGGAGATTGGATCGATGCACCGCCGATCCCAGGGGCTTTCATCGTTAACACCGGTGAGCTGCTGGAGCTCGTGACAAATGGATTCGTGCGCGCAGATGTTCATGCCGTGACCCTTCCGCCAGAAGGGATGGAGCGCTACTCGGTCGTTTTCTTCCTCGGCGCTTACTATGGAGCAAAAATCCCCGTGTTTGATATGCCTGAGCACATCAGGCACGCCGAGCGTGGTGTCACGGTTGATCCGCTAAATCCGATCCTGAATGATGTCGGTGCAAATCATCTAAAAGCGCGCCTTCGTTCACACCCGCATGTTGCACGCGCACATTACAGCGACGTCAACGCCTGACTTTGTGACGAATAGCTAACCGACACAGCTTACCTGAGCGGCCGCGTAAAAACGGCCGGTCGGGTTTCGATGTCAGTAACGCACGGCTTTCGTCCTCATCTCGGACATTCTGTGATGTCGATGTCGGCTCCAGGGGCGGCCATTCACAAGCGATTGGTATGATTGCCCGAAATTAGCTTGTCCTTCTGACTCAAAGAGCTGGGGTATTGCATCTCTCCCCATGTCATTCATCGAATTTTGCTGAAGGGGCATGAATGCCGCGGCGCGTCACCCTAAGCGGTCGGCAGAAGGATGTGCTGTTGCGCCTGCCGACCTCGCAGACGGATTTGCTCAAACACTATACGCTGAGCGATGAAGATCTCGGGCATATCAGGCAACGTCGACGCGCTCACAACAGGTTCGGCTTTGCCCTGCAATTGTGCGTTCTGCGCTATCCCGGTCGGGTGCTAGGCCCGGGCGAACTGATACCGGCTGAGGTCGTCGAATTTATCGGAGCTCAACTCGGTCTGCATGCCGATGATCTGGTAGACTATGCCGCCCGCGAGGAGACGCGGCACGAGCACCTTGCCGAGTTGCGGGCAATCTATGGATACCGCACTTTCTCCGGAGGTGGTGCGCGTGAGTTGAAGGACTGGCTGTTCCAGGAAGCCGAACTGGCGGTGTCGAACGAGGACATTGGCCGTCGCTTTGTGGCTGAATGCCGACGCACCCGCACCGTCCTGCCCGCGACATCCACGATCGAGCGGCTCTGCGCCACGGCTCTGGTTGATGCCGAGCGGCAAATCGAGACGAGGATCGCCAGTCGCTTGTCGGTGCCGATCCGGGAACAGTTACTGGCATTGCTCGAGGAGACGGCTGACGATCGGGTGACCCGCTTCGTGTGGCTGCGGCAGTTTGAACCCGGCTCGAACTCTTCGTCGGCCAACCGGCTGCTCGACCGGCTCGAATATCTGCAACATGTCGATCTTCCCGAGGATCTGCTTGCCGGTGTTCCTGCCCATCGGGTGACCCGTCTGCGCAGGCAGGGCGAACGGTACTATGCTGACGGCATGCGCGATCTCCCGGAGGACAGGCGGCTTGCGATTCTGGCCGTCTGCGTATCGGAATGGCAGGCGATGCTTGCCGACGCCGTGGTCGAAACCCACGACCGGATCGTCGGCCGTCTCTACCGTGCTTCGGAGCGTATTTGCCAGGCAAAGGTCGCGGACGAAGCGAGCGCGGTGCGTGACACCCTGAAATCGTTCGCCGAAATCGGCGGGGCCCTGGTCGATGCGCAGGATGACGGCCAGCCGTTGGACGCCGTCATCGCAACCGGATCAGGGTGGGACGGCTTCAAAACCCTTGTCGCGATGGCTGCCAGGCTAACCGCCACCATGACTGACGATCCGCTCAATCATGTGCTCGACGGATATCATCGCTTCCGTCGATACGCTCCGCGTATGTTGCGCCTGCTCGATTTGCGGGCTGCGCCAGTCGCGCAGCCGCTTCTGGAAGCGGTGACGGCCCTGCGCGCCGGTTTGAACGACGCCGCACATACTGGCTTCCTGCGGCCGAGCTCGAAATGGCATCGCCATCTTCGGGCCCAGACGGCTGACGACACCCGCCTATGGGAGATCGCGGTGCTGTTCCATCTGCGCGATGCGTTCCGCTCCGGGGATGTCTGGCTTGCCAGGTCCCGGCGCTATGGCGATCTGAAACACGCACTCATTCCGGCACAAGCTGTTGCGGAAGGCGGCCGTCTCGCTGTGCTATTGCGGCCGGAGGAATGGCTGGCAGACCGGCAAGCTCGCCTCGACATGCGGTTGCGCGAGCTTGGCCGTGCCGCTCGCGCAGGCACGATTCCCGGCGGGTCAATCGAAAATGGCGTTCTGCATATCGATAAGCTCGAAGCCGCCGCGCCGACCGGCGCCGAAGATCTGGTGCTCGATCTCTACAAGCAGATACCGCCCACACGCATCACTGATCTCTTGTTGGAAGTGGATGCAGCGACCGGCTTCACCGAAGCGTTCACGCATCTGCGCACTGGAGCGCCCTGCGCCGACCGGATCGGCCTGATGAACGTCATTCTTGCCGAGGGGGTCAACCTTGGCCTGCGCAAAATGGCTGACGCGACAAACACCCACACGTTCTGGGAATTGATCCGCATTGCCAGGTGGCATGTCGAGGGCGAAGCCTATGATCGGGCGCTGGCCATGGTGGTCGAGGCGCAGACGGCGTTACCTATGGCCCGGTTCTGGGGCATGGGCACCTCAGCTTCGAGCGACGGTCAGTTCTTTGCCGCCACAGAGCAAGGTGAGGCCATGAATATGGTCAACGCGAAATACGGCAATACCCCGGGCCTGAAAGCCTATAGTCACGTCTCGGACCAATATGCGCCGTTCGCGACCCAGGTGATCCCTGCAACGGCAAGCGAAGCTCCCTATATCCTTGATGGCCTGCTAATGAACGATGCCGGTCGCCATATTCGGGAGCAGTTTGCCGACACGGGCGGCTTCACCGATCATGTCTTTGCTGCGTGCGCCATTCTCGGCTACCGCTTCGCCCCACGCATCCGCGATCTGCCGTCCAGGCGACTCTATGCCTTCAGTCCGTCGAACGCGCCGGCGCATTTGAGGCCGTTGATTGGTGGAAAGATCAACCAGGCCATGATCGAGCGCAACTGGCCCGACATCCTGCGGATCGCCGCCACAATTGCCGCCGGAAGCATCGCGCCAAGCCAGATCCTGCGGAAACTCGCCTCCTATCCTCGGCAGAACGAACTTGCGACAGCCCTGCGGGAAGTCGGCCGTGTCGAACGAACCCTGTTCATGATCGACTGGATTCTGGATGCCGAGTTGCAACGCCGCGCCCAGATCGGGCTCAACAAGGGCGAAGCCCATCATGCGCTGAAGCGGGCAATCAGCTTCCATCGCCGTGGCGAAATCCGCGACCGTTCCGCCGAAGGCCAGCATTACCGGATCGCCGGCATGAACCTGCTCGCCGCGATCATCATCTTCTGGAACACCATGAAGCTCGGCGAGGTCGTTGCCAACCACAAACGCGATGGAAAGCTGCTATCGCCCGATCTCTTGGCCCATGTCTCGCCGCTCGGATGGGAACACATCAATCTCACCGGAGAATATCGCTGGCCAAAGCCTTAGCGTAGGATTCCGCCCCCTCCCGCAAACGACCCCTGGATGTCCGCAACCGTCGTCGACGCACTAACATAGGCCATGGCTTCGCCCATTGGCATCAGGGCAAATGCGGCGACGACCAAGGTCGTAAGGGAGATTTTGAAGCGGGCTACTATGCTCACGGGACAGTGATGCCATGTCGTGCGCCGGTAGGAAAGGTACAGGCGGAGGGTGCGCTCTATGTCGCGCACATCGGCGCGCAGCACGTGTAGGACTTTGGGGGAATTGTTTCCATTGTCCCGTCCTCGACATGAGAGGTTGTCACGGGATCCCTTGCAACTGTGAAAACGACCGGACGGAAAGTACGCCGGAAGGGGTGAACTGCGCCCGACTACGAAAATTCCGTCGGCGTAATGGACATCCGGTCAGCTCAGCACCGGGGGTGGTCGGGCCCAGCGAGCCAGGCCCGAACTGAGCGGGATCAGCGGTTGCCGTAGCCCGATCCCGGCACGAGCGAGCGCTTGCCGAGGGCCGTCTCGGCCATCTCGCCGTGGCTGGTGCCCTGGAGGACGGACAGCCCGGCCTGAGTGTCGACCGCCCTGGTGTCCGTTCGCGAGCCCGGCACCAAGCCATGCGTGCCGCTGACGGACGAGGCCGCGGGGAAGCCGTACGAGGACGCCGAGTGCTTCAGGTTCGTTGCGGTCGGCGTGGCGCCTACGTGGGTGTCGGTCGCCGTGTCGTGCACCGCCTGCGCCTCGGTCTGTTCCAGGAAGATGTCCGACCCGGGGACCAGCGACTGGGCCGAGGCGGCGACAGTGGCGAGGGAAAGGACGGCGGTGAGGAAGAGGGTATTCATGTCGTGTTCCTTCGATGCCGGGCGCGCGGCGGCCGGCGTATTGATGGTCGGGGATTTTCGGGCGAACGTTCCCGGTCCCCGGCTTCGCGGCTCGGGGGTGTTCCGGCGGAACGGAGCGGGTTGGATGGAAGTGGACCCTGTCGGGCGGCTCAAGCCCGCGGGGGACGCCGCGGCACGGGCTGGATGTACCCCTCAGGGATCGACGCCGCCGCCGCGACAAACGGCGAGGCGTGCCATTCGATCCGCTCGGACGTCGCGGGGAGCCTGGGAACGATGCTCGGGCAGGCAACGCCGCAGTGCATTGACGGCTCCGCTCCCGGGGGCGCGCCGGGATTGGAGTGGCCCGCTACGGACAGTGCATGCCCGTCGCGCGGCCGGGCCTCGGCCGAGATGGCGTGTCCGCGTTCGAGGAGTCCGCCCGCAGCCGTCGCGAGGGCGAGCAGGCAGGCGAGCACGATGCCGAACAGTCTCATGGGCGCCTCCTTTCCTCTGGCAACAGCGATCGGGTGCCGGGAGCGTCCGCGCGGCGCGCGGTGCTCCCGGCCTTCATGGTCTCGGGGTGCGGGCCGACGCTACTTGACGTCGGTCACGGTCAGCTTGCCGCGGACCTTCTCGGCCATGAACTCGACCGACTTCCCGACCGACAGCTTCTTCAGGGTGGCCTCGTCGGGGACCGCGAAGACCATCGTCATCGCGGGCATCTCGAGGTCCTTCAGCTCCCCGTGCTTGATCGTGACCTTCTTGGCCTTCTCGTCGACCTTGGTGACCTCGCCCTTGGCGTACTCGGCGGCGACGGCGGGGGCGGCTGCGGCGAGCGCGACGAGTGCGGCGGTCGCGAAGGAGCGGATCGTCTTCATGTGCTGGGTTCCTCGTTCCGTGGATGCGTGGGTTCGGTTCATTTCATGACCACAAGGGGGCCGTGCATGCCCGCCTCGTAGTGTCCGGGGATCAGGCAGGCGAACTCGAAGTTGCCGGCCTTGGAGAAGGTCCATACGATCTCGCCCTTGGCGCCCGGCTCGAGGCGGATCGCGTTCGGATCGTCATGCTCCATCTCTGGGAACTTCTGCATCAGCGCCTTGTGCTCGGCGTTCTTGGCGGGCTCGTCCATGACGAACTCGTGGGCGTTCTCGCCGGAGTTCGTGAACTGGAAGCGTATGGTCTCTCCCTGCTGGACTTGGATCTTCGCAGGCTGGAACAACATCTTGCCGTCCGGGGTCTCCTTCATGGTGACCCTCACCGGACGGGCGCTGGCACCCTTCTCGGCGGCCTTGCCGACGGCGAGTTCGTCGTGGCCACCCGCATGGTTGCCCGACGCCGACGCCGGGGCGGACGCGAAGCCGACGAGCGCGGCGGCGGCCGCGGCGAAGGCCATGTGCGTGAACTTCATGGTGTTCGTTCCTTTATTGGGGTTGGTGGGTTCGCGGCCGCAGTCAGTGGCCGGAATGGTCTGCCGCGCCAGCCGCCGCGGCGGTCTTCCCGGCGGGGCGGAGCGAGCTTCCGTCGGCGCTGCCGGCGGGTGCGGAGGGTGCCTCGGGGAGCGCGCCCGTCCATTCGTAGGCGACGGTGCCAGGCGGGTGCGCGTAGTCGCCGGGATCCTCGTAGGATCCCTTCTCGATGCCCTCGCGCACCTTCACCACGGTGAACATGCCGCCCATCTCGAGCGAGCCGAATTGGCCCCAGCCCGTCATCATCGGGATGGTGTTGTCCGGCAGCGGCATGGACATCTCCGCCATGTCGGCCATGCCCTTGGTGCCCATCGGCATGTAGTCTGGTTGCACCTGGCGGATCTTCTTGGCGACCTTCGTCTTGTCGACGCCGATGAAGGTTGGAATCTCGTGGCCCATGGCGTTCATCGTGTGGTGCGACTTATGGCAGTGGAGCGCCCAGTCGCCCTCGTAGACCGCGTCGAACTCGTAGGCGCGCATCGCGCCGACGGGGATGTCGATCGTGACCTCCGGCCAGCGCGCCTCGGGGCGCACCCAGCCGCCGTCCGTGCAGGTCACCTCGAAGTCGTAGCCGTGCATGTGGATCGGATGGTTGGTCATGGTGAGGTTGCCGACGCGCACGCGCACCCGGTCGTCCTTGCGCACGACCAGCGGCGCCACGTCGGGGAAGACGCGGCTGTTGATGGCCCACAGGTTGAAGTCGGTCATCTCCATGACCCGGGGGACGTAGGTGCCGGGATCAATGTCGTAGGCCGACAGCAGGAACACGAAGTCCCGGTCGACGGGCATGAAGTTCGGATCCTTGGGATGGATCACGAAGAAGCCCATCATGCCCATCGCCATCTGGACCATCTCGTCCGCGTGGGGGTGGTACATGAACGTCCCGCTCTTCTTCGCCTCGAACTCGTAGACGAAGGTCTTGCCGGACGGGATCGGCGGCTGCGTCAGGCCCGCCACGCCGTCCATGCCGCAGGGCAGGATCATGCCGTGCCAGTGGACGCTCGTGTGCTCGGGCAGCTTGTTGGAGACGAAGATGCGCACGCGGTCGCCCTCCACGCACTCGATCGTCGGGCCCGGGGACTGGCCGTTGTAGCCCCAGAGGTAGGCGGTCATCCCTTCGCCCATTTCGCGCTCGACGGGCTCGGCGACGAGGTGGAACTCCTTCACGCCGTTGTTCATGCGGAACGGCAGGGACCAACCATTGAGCGTCACGACCGGGTTGTAGTGCGGTCCCTCCGACGGCACGGGCGGGACCTGCGTCGCCGCGCTGTCCATGACGGGCGCCTCGGGCAAGCCCATGGCGGAGGTGCGCGACCAGGCCGCGGCACCCACGAGCGCCGCGCCGGCACCGATGAAGCCTCTTCTCGAAACCATGTCCATCTCTCCGATCAGTCGTCGTCGCCGGCCGCGGCCGTTTCGACCTCGGCGGCCTCGCCGCCATCCGTTTCCCCGCCGCCGAAGACGGCGCTGGTCAGGCCCTCGTCGGCCAGCCAGAATTCCTTCCTTGCCTCGAGGGCGGCGATGTTCGCCTCGACGCGCTCGCGCGTGTCGGTGATGAGCTCGAAGGTGGAGGTGATCATCCCGTTGTAGGTAAGCACCGCCTCCTTCTCGAGCGTCGTGCGCAGGGGCAGCACGCTGTTCTGGTAGTGCCTGGCGATGTCGAAGCCCGAGCGGTAGGCTTGGTAGGCCGAGCGCGCCTCCGACCGGATGTTCACGCCGCGCTCGGCGAGGAGGTTGGCGGCGCGCAGGTACTCGAACTCCGCCTTCCTCAACCGTGCCTGCCCGCTGTCGAAGATCGGGATCGTCAGGCTCGCCTCGACGGCGGGTGAGAGCGTCGTCTTGCGCTCCTTGCCGCCGTCCTCGTTCTCCTCGACCTCCTCCTCGGCCTCGATGCCGGCACCCAGCTCGAGGTCGGACACGTACCGCGTGGCCTTGGTCAGGCCGTAGGACTTCGCCAGCGCGTCGAGTTGCAGCTTCGCCAGCTGGACATCGACGCGGCTGCGCAGGGCCTCGGCCTCGATGCCCTCGCGCTTGGCGACGGCCCGCGGAAGGCGCGGGAGCGCGTTCGGTACCTCGAAGTCGACGTCCCGTCCGTAGAGGCCGAGCAGGCGGACGAGCCGTTCCTTGGCGAGCCTCGCCTCGAGACGGGCCGTCGCGGTGCGCCCGGCGAGTTCGGCGTAGAAGACCTGCTCGCGCGCCTGGTCGGCCTTGGTCATGGCACCGGAGCCGCCGAGGCCCGCCGCGAGCTCGGCCGCCGCGTCGGCGGCGACCTTGGCGCGGTTGAGGAGGGCGACGTTCTCCCAGGCGGCCACCGCCTCGATCCAGGCGCGCCGCGTCTGCGAGGCCACCTCGAGCGTGCGCAGGACCGCCCCGAGCTGCGCGGCGTGGACCCGCGCCGTCGCGACGTCCAGGCGCCGCTCGCGGGTGATCAGCGCGATGATGTTGGAGACGACCAGCCCCTCGACGGTCCGCGTGAAGTCCACGGTCCCGTAGCTCAGGGAGATCCTCGGGTTCAGCGGAGGCAGGGTCTCCTGCCAGAGGTCGGCGACCGAGATCCCGATGTCGGCATAGGAGGCTTGCAGCCCCTTGTTGTTGAGGAGCGCGACCTGGACCGCCGCGTCCGCGCCGAGGTACTTGCCCTCCATGAGGCGGCGGACCTTCGCGTCGACGGCCGCGGCCTGCCGGCGGTCCTGCACCCAGGCCGTTTCCTTGCCCGTCACCTGGCCGGAGCGCAGGGCGACGGTCTCAAAGCCGTCCTGCGGCAGGAACGCGTTGTCGTTCGCGAGGCAGCCTCCGAGGACGAGGGGGGCGAGGAGCACCGAGGCCTTGAGGTACGCGATCATAGGCCGCCCTCCGCACCGACGGGCGCGATCTCGACGCCCGTCTTGCGCCAGTCCTTCGGCTCCACGGGCATGCGGTGGGTGTAGGAGCCGACCACGGAGCCGTAGCGGGCCTGGGCGACACTCAGGGACGCGTCGACCTGGGGCGTGGCGGTGCCGAGGTCGGACAGGCCGACGGGGCCTGTGGCGGTGCAGCCTGCGAGGAGCAGCGCTGCAACGCACGGGAATGCGAAGCGGTACATGGGACGGTTGACCTGAGGACGGCATGGCGGTCCAACCGGGCGTGTCGCCACGGGACGCGGACCATGCATGGGCCGGAACATGCGGCTGCCTGGCCAAAAGGACCGGCGGACGCAGCACGACGCTTCCCGGTGCCCGTCATTGGGACGGACGTGCGGAAGCCGGACGCCGACGCGCGGCGCCTTGTCAGGTCAGGTTCGGGGGGGCCTGTCAGCCGTCGGGACGCGCAGTCCTGTCAGCGACGCATGGACGGACGCACGTGCGTCCTGCCGCAACCAGATGCGCAAGGCGGTATCGGTCCCGGTCGGCACGAACACCGCAGGGCAATGGCTGGCGCACTTGGTGTCGGAGGGACCCGTGTGGTCGCCCGCCTTGGGATGCCCGTCGCGGTCGCCATGCGCGTGGCCGGACGCCCGGTCGCGGTGGTCGGCGGTCCCGTCGGAGTTGTCGGCGGCCACCGAATGCGTCGACTGGGCGCCAGCCATTGGCGCGAACGGAACGCTCGCGTGCGCCATCTGCGACAGGACGACGGACAGGCACAGAAGGACCGCAGAAAGCAGCCTCCTCACCATCACCGTCGTGTTCGTCCTGTCGAGCATATGATTTCCGTATTCGATCCTCGGTGCCGTGTCCATCCGGATGGCGGCACCCTCTCCAGTTCTGCGCCAGCGTGGGCAACCCTTGCGGTCTCAGACGGCCCGGTGCGGTTCATCCTGCCGCGGCACGCGGTGCCATGGCATGCGGGGCGACCTGTGTCGGCGACCCCGCCGTTCGTCCTTTCTCGGCGGTCAGGCCGCCGGGGCGTTGGGGTATCCAGCGGTCGTGACGGCCGAACCCACCACGTCGTCGCCCGCGGACGTGTCCACGATCACGAGGCCGGACCCGAGGTCCACACTCACCTCGGCCGCCGGGTCGACCGCCTTGATCGCCTTGGTGACCGAGGACGCGCAGTGCCCGCAGCTCATCTTCTCGACCTTCAGCTTCAGCATCGTCGGCTCCTCTCGTTGCGGGGAAGATGGGGCTTGCCATCGTTGGAAGGTCAAGGGCCTCAGCGGATGCCGCCGACCTTCGTCAGCGCGTTCGCCGGACGGCGCCGCATGGGGGCGACGGGTTCGGCCGCCGCGGATCCGTCCGACAGGCTGCCGATGATCGGGCAGTCCGGGCGGTCGTCGCCGTGGCAGTTGCGTGCGAGGTGGCGGAGCGTGCCCGCCATCTCCTCGAGCTCTCGCATGCGCGCCTCCAGCATCTCGACCTGCTCCATGGCGATCCGCTTCACGTCCGCGCTGGCCCGTCCGCGGTCGCGCCACAGGGCGAGCAACTGGCCGATCCTCTCCATCGAGAAGTTCAGGTCTCGCGCCCGGCGGATGAAGCGCAGCGTCAAGACGTCGGCGGCGGAGTAGACGCGGTAGCCCGACTCCGCCCGGTCCGCGGGCTGGATCAGCCCGACGCTCTCGTAGTGGCGGATCATCTTGGCGCTGACCCCGGTGGCCTTCGCGGCCTCTCCGATGTTCATGTTCGTCTCCTTGCGGCTCGGGGGCGATCGGGTCAGGCGGCGGCAGGGGAGAAGCGGCGCAGCCGCAACGCGTTGCCGAGCACGAAGACGCTCGACAGCGCCATGGCGCCCGCCGCCAGCGCCGGCGACAGGAGCATGCCGTTCAGGGGGTAGAGCAGTCCCGCGGCGACCGGCACGAGGACGACGTTGTAGGCGAAGGCCCAGAAGAGGTTCTGCCGGATATTGCGGATCGTCGCCCGCGAGATCCGGAGCGCCGTCGCGACCGCCCGGAGGTCGCCCGACATGAGCACGACGTCGGCGCTCTCGATCGCGACGTCTGTGCCCGTGCCGACGGCCAACCCGACGTCGGCCGCCGCGAGCGCGGGGGCGTCATTGATGCCGTCACCGACGAAGGCGACCTTGCCCGAAGGGCGCAGGCTCTCGACCGCGGCGACCTTCCCGTCGGGAAGCACCTCAGCGCGGACGTCGTCGATGCCGAGGCCGGCGGCGACCGCGTTCGCGGTGCGCGCGTTGTCGCCCGTCACCATGGCGACGCGCAGCCCCAGCCCGTGGAAGGCGCGGATCGCCGCGAGGCTGGTCACCTTCACGGGATCCGAGACCGCGACGAGGGCAGCGAGGCGCTCGTCGACCGCCGCGTAGAGCGGCGACTTGCCCTCCCTCGCCAGACGCTCCGCATCGGACACGAAGGCCGCGGGGTCGAGTCCCAGCCGAACCATCAGGCGGTCCGCCCCGACGGCGACCCGGCGGCCGCTGACGACGGCCTCCACGCCGAAGCCCGGAACGGCCTCGAAGCGGTCGACCGACGCCGCGGGCAACCCCTCCACCCTGGCGGCCGCGACGATGGCGGCGGCGATCGGGTGCTCCGACTTCGCCTCGACCGAGGCGACGAGGCCAAGCACGCCGCCGCGATCGAATCCGTCCGCGAGGACGAGGTCCGTCAGGACGGGCCGCCCCTCCGTCAGCGTCCCCGTCTTGTCGAGGGCGATCACCCCGACGTCGCGCAGGGACTGCAAGGCCTCGCCGCGCCGGAAGAGGACGCCGAGCTCGGCCGCGCGTCCCGTCCCAACCATGACCGACGTCGGCGTCGCGAGGCCCATGGCGCAGGGGCACGCGATGATGAGGACGGCGACGGCGTTGACGAGCGCGAAGCCCAGCGCCGGGTCGGGTCCGAAGAAGATCCAGACGAGGAAGGTCAGCGCCGCGGTGCCCATCACCGCCGGCACGAACCAGCGCGTCACGCGATCAACGAGCGCCTGGATCGGCAACTTGCCGCCCTGCGCCTCCTCGACCATGCGGATGATCTGGGCGAGGACGGTGTCCGCTCCGACCCGCTCGGCCCGGTACGTGAAGCTGCCGGTCCCGTTGATGGTGCCCCCGACGACGGTCGCGCCGCCCTCCTTGGAGACGGGGACGGGCTCGCCCGTGATCATCGACTCGTCGACGAAGGACGAGCCGGAGAGCACCGCCCCGTCGACCGGCACCCGCTCCCCGGGGCGCACCTCGACGGTGTCGCCGACGACGACCTCCTCCAGCGGGACCTCGGCGAAGCCCGATGGGCGCCCGACGCGCGCGGTCTTCGGGCGCAAGCCGACGAGGCGCTTGATGGCCGCGCCCGTCCGGCCCTTGGCCCGCGCCTCGAGCACGCGGCCGAGGAGGATCAGCGTAACGATGACGGCGGCCGCCTCGAAGTAGACGTTCGCCGTCCCGGCCGGCAGCGCATCCGGCAGGAAGGTCGCGACGACCGAGTAGCCCCAGGCCGCGAGCGTGCCGACGGCAACCAACGAGTTCATGTCGGGCGCGAGGCGCGCCAGCGCAGGCAATCCCTTGCGCAGGAAGCGCAGGCCGGGGCCGAACAGCACGAGCGAGGCGAGGACGAACTGGAGGGCGCGGCTCTCCCACATGCCAATCCGGTCCATGACCAGGTCGTGGAAGGCGGGGACGAAATGCGATCCCATCTCGAGCACGAAGAGCGGCGCGGTCAGGACGGCGGCAACGAGGAGGTCGCGGCGGAGCCTCGCGTACTCGGCCTCCCTGGCAGCCTCGCGAGGCTCCGCTGCCGCGTCGGTCCCTGTCGCCGACGCGCGCGGCTCGTAGCCCGCGTCGCGGATCGCCGCCTCGACCGCGCGCAGGTCGGCCGAGGGAAGGAGGCGCAAGGTGGCGCGCTCGGTCGCGAGGTTCACAGCGACGGACGTGACGCCGGGAACGGCCGCCACGGCACGCTCGACGCGGCCGACGCACGAGGCGCAGGTCATGCCCTCCACGCCGATTTCCGCCGTCTCCTGGCGGACCCCGTAGCCCACCTCCTCGACGGCATGGATGACCGCGGCCCCGTCCGCGGCGCCCGCGAAGGACACGTCGACGCGCTCGGCGGCAAGGTTCGCGGATGCCGAGGACACGCCGGGCACGGCCGCGACGGCGCGCTCGACGCGGCCGACGCAGGACGCGCAGCTCATGCCCTCGACGTCGAGGCGGAGGACCCCGCCCGCCGTCTTGAACTTCTCTGAGGGAACGGTCTGGTTCATCGGTTTCGTCCCGGGAAGTTTGCGACTTGCCGGAAGATGGGGGTTCCCACCATGGGAAGGTCAAGGGGCCCCGACCGTTCGGTCTCGACGGTCGGGAGGTCCGGCTCTCACCGCCCGCAGCACGGATCCGTGAACGCGTGGCGGGCGTGCGGCGCGCTTGCGCCTTGATCGGGCCACGGCCGTGCTGGCAGGCTGTGTCGACGATCAACCGGAGCCCTCACATGTTCTCGCCCAAGCCGATCCTCGCGGCCCTCGTCCTCGCGGCCCTGTCCGGCCCCGCCCTCGCGGACCATTCCCCAAAGCACATGCACGTGTTCAAGTCGGCGACCTGCGGGTGCTGCGCGGCATGGGCCGACATCGCCCGCAGGCATGGTTTCGACGTGACGGTCGAGGACCGCGAGGACATGACGGCGGTCAAGCGCTCCCTTGGCGTGGCGGAGGCGGTCGAGTCCTGCCACACGGCGAGGATCGGTGGCTACGTCGTCGAGGGACACGTTCCCATGGAGGCGGTCGACAGGCTGCTCGCGGAGCGGCCCCAAGTGGCGGGGATCGCCGCGCCCGGCATGCCCGCCGGCTCGCCGGGGATGGGAGACGACCCGGACGCCGAGTTCGACGTCCTCTCGTTCGGCGGCGCGTCCGCCGCTCCGGCTGTCTTCCACCGCGCCGGCAAGGACTGACTGGCCGGCCCCCCGAGCGGGATGCGCACTCCGCGGACCCGCGTGGGTGATCAATCCGGACACGGCATCGGCTGACGGAACCAACTCGGAGCCGCGAGGTTTCGGGGCATCGACCCATGGAAAGTTCGATGCTCGGAAAGTGCCTGCGCAGTCTCGTCGTCTTGCTGTCGCTGGTCGCGGTCGCCGCGTTCGCCGGCCACGGCACCGCGATGGCCATGCCCGGGCAGATGGGCATGCCGGGTCACCACAGTGCCGCCGGCCCCGATGCCGCGGTTCACGCTGACGGCCACGCGGACCATGCGGGCCAAGGCGCCGCGAAGGCGGCCGCCGACGGCATGTCCTGCTGCGGCAAGTCTTGCACGAGCCTGCTGCCCTTCCCGCAGCCCCCGCAGGTCGCCGAGCGCCTCCCGGCCGCCGACCCCGTCGCCGCCGTCTCCGAGGCCCGCGCGGGTGTCCTCCCTCCCGGCTTGAAGCGGCCTCCCAAGTCCGCCTGAGCGGACATGCGCCGCTCCCGCAAGCGCGCCTGCGCCGGACTTCGCGTCCCGCCGCGCGACCTTGCCCCCTTCAGAACCCGACGACGGG
Organism: Aureimonas sp. N4; assembly: GCF_001463925.1. Lineage (NCBI taxonomy): Bacteria > Pseudomonadati > Pseudomonadota > Alphaproteobacteria > Hyphomicrobiales > Aurantimonadaceae > Aureimonas > Aureimonas sp. N4. The sequence goes on from NZ_BBWS01000060.1 coordinate 44,929, forward strand.
CCTCAGCCCAACGTGTCGCCGCGCCGAGAACTGCCGAGATACGGCGGCCCCGAGGCGGCGGACCCGACGACGGCCGCGGGAGGTCCCGCCGCCGATCCCGAACCCATGACGAACGGTCCCGACGGACCCCGAAAAGGAACCAACCCATGCGCAAGATCACGATCCTCTCCGCCGTCCTCGCCGCCTTCGCCGTCTCCCACGCGTCCGCGCAGGACAAGGGCGGGATGACGATGTCGTCCGAGCAGGTGACGCTCCCCGCGGCCTGCGAGGCCGCCGCCGGATCCATGGACATGTCGTCCATGATGGGCGGCATGCAGAGCATGATGTCCGGCGGCCAGATGGACGCGGCCCAGAAGGGCAACATGGACGCCATGATGAAGATGCACGGCCCGATGATGAAGGCTGCGATGATCAAGGACCCGGACCTCGCCTTCAACTGCGGGATGATTGCCCACCACCAGGGCGCCATCGCAATGGCCGAGGTCGAGCTGAAGGCTGGCAAGGACGAGAAGTCCAAGGAGATGGCGCGGATGATCATCGACGCGCAGAAGAAGGAAATCGAGGAGATGACGGCCCGCGTCGAGGCCCTCGCCAAGTAAGCGCCGGATCAATGCCCCGGGCGCGGCCGCGCCCGGGGTGACCCGACCAAGCAGAGAACGGGAGCAGGATCCATGGGCTACGGACGCTTCGCCGCGATGATCGCGACCTCGACGGTCGTGATGTTCGGCTTGATGTACCTGAACACCTACGCACTCGACCACGTCTTCTACAGTCAGACCCGGACGTGGATGGCCGTCGTCATGGGCGCCGTGATGTCGCTGATCATGATCGGCTTCATGTGGGGGATGTACCCCCGGCGCGGCGCGAACCTCGGCATCGTCGCGGCCAGCGTCGTCGTCTTTGCCGGCGCCCTCTGGCTGGTGCGCAGCCAGGAGACGGTCGCTGATGTCTCGTACATGAAGGCGATGATCCCCCATCACTCGATCGCCATCATGACCAGCGAGCGGGCGCACATCCGCGATCCGCGGGTGCGCGAGCTCGCCGACGGCATCGTGGAGGCGCAGGTCCGGGAGATCGGCGAGATGGAGCGCCTGATCGCCGACCTCGAGGCGAACCCGCCCGCCGGGGGCGCGCCCGACCTACCGCCGCGCATGTCCGAGGCCGCGCTCGCGGCCGGCAACTGACCGGGAAAGGATACCGACATGTCCACGACCATCGCGGACGGGGTCGCAGCCCCGTCGACCGCAGCAAGGGAAAAGACGGCGACCGTCTACCGGATGGTCATGCCCAAGCACGTCTGCCCCTGGGGGCTGCGTACCGTCGACCTGCTCAAGCGCGAGGGCTTCGAGGTCGACGACCGCTGGCTGACCACCCGCGAGGAGACCGATGCTTTCAAGGCGGAGCACGGCGTCGCGACGACGCCGCAGACGTTCATCGAGGGCAAGCGGGTCGGCGGGTACGACGACCTCCGCCGCTTCCTCGGCAAGTTCGTCGCGGACCCGAAGGCCGTCACCTACAAGCCCGTCGTCGCCATCTTCGCCATGGCCGCCCTCATGGCGGCGTCCGTCACCTGGGCGCTCCTCGGAACCCCGCTGGCGGGCCGCACGGTCGAGTGGTTCGTCTCGATCGCGATGTGCCTCCTGGCCGTCCAGAAGCTGCGGGACGTGGAGGGCTTCGCCACGATGTTCCTCGGCTACGACCTCCTCGCGCAGCGCTGGGTCCGCTACGCCTACCTCTACCCCTTCGGCGAGGCTCTGGCGGGCGTGCTGATGCTTGCGGGCGCCGCCATGTGGCTGTCGGTGCCGGTCGCCCTGTTTATCGGCACGGTCGGGGCCGTCTCGGTGTTCAAGGCGGTCTACGTCGACAAGCGGGAGCTGAAGTGCGCATGTGTCGGCGGGGACTCCAACGTGCCGCTCGGCTTCGTGTCTTTGACTGAGAACCTAATGATGGTCGTGATGGCGCTCTGGATGGCGCTGCGGATGCTCCAGACATGAACCCGATCGCTGGTTTTGCCTTTCCCTTACCTGAAGGTCTCGCCCATATCGGTCCGAATGCCCACAATCTTACTGATACTTAAGCTGCGCTATGGGGGCACGAGAAACGGCGCAACACGCCGCTCGGTGGATCTACCAGGATGACTATCGCTATTCAAAGGCTGGTATCATCATGGACGATCTAATCCTTGCCGGGAGGGGGCCACGTCCGTTGTTCGACACCCGTGATCGCGATCACTTCAAATGCCTTATGACGGCGATCGACGCAGTGAACGCCAAGTTCGGCTGCGGCGCGATAGCGCCGGCGGCTGCCGGCATCCGGCGTGACTGGCAAACCAAGTTCGACATGCGCTCCCCGCGGTACACAACACGGGTTGCCGAGCTACCACGCATCGCAGCACGATAGCGTCCAGATTCTCGCGATGCGCGACCCATGGCGCTTCGATCCAGGGCCATGGACACCTGGTTGAAGTTGCTGAAAGGGCTGAGAAGGGCAGGAGCAAGCGTTATCGGCTTGGCACAGGAATTGCCCCTACCCCATTCATAAGCCTGTCACGGGCTGCAGAGCGGCCCGTGTCCGCATTTCCGAAGGAAGCGGTAGAGGAAAATTCTTTGGTTTGGTTTTTGGGCGACAAGAGTGTCACCCCCTTCCTTCTCGGAGATAGAACGCCTCCGAAGGGGCGGAAGGCAGCCTTTGGCTTCTCCGCGAGCCATGCGGCGAGACCCTTGGTCTCTTCATAGAAAGGACGGACTTTCTCCGTGATCGTGACGATCAGGCCCAGGTGCATTCCGCGGCCATTGCGTTGAATGGCGAGCTGCACGTAGCCGAAGCGAACGAGGTCGACGAGATAGCGCCGGATGGTGCGCGTCGAGCGCGCCATAATGTTTCCAGCCGTGCCCTTCGTGATCGTCGTCTCATGGCCCTTTCCGCACCGCGCACGAAGGACCTGAAGAAAGGCTTTGGCGTTCGGCGTCAGCCGATCGTCGCGCGCGGCTGTGGTCGCCATGTCGCCAGCGTACTGGCGGCTCTCGTTCGGCGCCGCTCGCGTGTGACGCGGCCTTGCCGGCGCAGCCTGACGCTCTGCCTTGGCCATCTGTTCACGGCCGACATTCTGCGAACGACGTGACGCCTCGGCCAGGGAAATGAGCCCCGCCCGATGGTCACGCCAGATCGCTAGCCGGGCGAGATGGTCTGGATGATCAGCACCTTGCTGGGTCGAAATATCGGCAAAAAGGTCCCGTTCGGCGGCTGTCTCCGGTGAGGGGACAAGCGCCGTCGCTCGCGCGCTCCAGGACGCGCGGGGGTGTTGGGCCGTCATGGTCGCTCCTTTGCAAAAAGGCAAAGCGAGGCCGTGGCGGTGAGCCGCGATTTCTCTTGACGATGAGGTTGGGAGAGCTTAATTCTGCGGGTGCGAACCGAATACAGAATGAGGCTCCGGCGGCTCCCGCTTCGGGGCCTTTTTCTTTGCCTATGGCGTCTCCGAGATATGGTTGAGGTCCAACATTAGGCGGCATCTTCCCTGATGACGGCCGCGTCCGCTGGGGTGAAGCTGTCGGGGTCAGTCTTCGCAATCATCATGCGCAGCACTTCCGACCTCGATGTGAGGTTCAATCGGGTTTTGATGACATCGAGCGTCTCCAACTCGCTCTCGTAGAGAACTGCTTCCATCGATCGCATGCCCAATTCGCGCCGACGCGCGCGGGTGAGAGCCTGCAAACTGGGACTGCCCTTCCGTGCCATCATCACGACTCGATTCTGTTAACCGATAACTAGTGCGACGTTGGCTGATTTATGAACGAAACGCTAGCGAAAATCACTGCGAGCAATGCAGGCTCACGCAAGTCACCTTCAATGCCATGAGCGATCGTCTGAGCGCATGTGCAGTGCCTACGGAGCAACGCGCAGCAAGGGTGCCTGGCTCGTTCTAGCGCGTTTCAGCTTCGCTGGTGCGTTCAGCCATCGCTTTGGTGTCGTGGCGCTCAGATGTGAGTGCGAAAGGGACCTTGGATTGCTATTCATATGTGCGGCCTATAGGCTCTAAGCTGCTGTTGGAGCGATAGAAATTATCCTCTTTCATAACTTTGTTTATGGAACCGTCCCCAGTACCAAGGTGCGGCTTTAGTACTCCGCCAAAGGCGAATTGGACGCTCGGCGTGGTGGCCACGGATTGTGGAACATGGCTTCCGGAGGAATTGGATGACCATGGAAAAGCGCATAATTGACATGTGTCGTCGGGAAACGCTCCTCGGTGATATAATCGAGAATGAGATGCTTCCATTGCTCCGCGCCAGAGAGCTCGGGGTCGACCTCCCCGTCCAAAGTGACGTCCGTCGGAATAAGAACGTCCGTATGATAGAGCGCCGTGTAGTCGCGCTGGGAGTGGTCCTTCGGGATATAGAAGGGCATCTTGCCGAGGTTTCGCCGCTTCTCGTCAGTATCAGATTGACGGTTGTGCCACGTGCAGGTCGGTGTTGGAGCGCTTCCCATCCCGCCATTTCCAATCGAACGCAACGCATTGTCCATGGCTCGATCGACAGCCTCCGTGAGTGTTGGCGCAAGGCCATGCTTCACCAATGAGTTGGCCCAGTGCCCAGGACTATTAACGGAGATCAGCAGGCCGCCGGGGCATCGCCTATCGTGATGCCGGGTTCGGTGGGCAGTAGGATAAAAGATGTTGATGCCAGCTTTGAACAGCGTCAGCTCGCCAAGCTCGAGGGGTATGGCTTCCGTATATATGACGTCTGGTTCGACAGGCGCATGCTCGATCAGATAGAGATCGGCAATCTTCTCGCAGAGAGCGACGAGAGCGGCGCTTGGCTTAACCGTTAAGAGACGCGCATCGTTGAACATGATCAGGAAGCCGTGCGCCTTTCCTGCGGCGGCTTGACGTTTCCACTCCCGCCGAGCGCCCTGAATTTTGTGCTGTAGATGGAGATCACCCTTTGCGATGTCCTCATGGTCCAGCCAGCAAACATTGATCCCGATACCGTGTAAGCCGCGTGAACCAAGACGGCCGAATAAGCAGGGCTGATGGCGTGCGATCCACGCTAGAAGGGCGCGGCATTTCTCCTCACGCGTCTTGTCAGCGTCTAGAAGAACCGCGTTAGCCGCATCGATGTCACTCCCGAAGTCTGGTGCGGAGCCTGGATTAGAGGAAGCGTCGATAAGAGCGTGGAGGGGCATAGAGAGGGACGCTTCTGGGCACTCAACTAGCATGCATAAGCCTCAACGATCACATAAACCTGATCGTTTATATGACTCATACATGTTCAGAAAGGCAAGCTTCTTAGTCTCAATGGCTTTCCACCCTGGACCGTTGTATTCCTCATACATGATCGGGAGAGTGCGTTGGAAAAGACCGCAAATATCCTAGGTGCTTTATCCCTCGCGTTGGCCGATGGATTCCGTAGTGCAGTTGCCGACGTCCTAGGAATCGAGGGCGAAACGGGAGCCGCCATCATCATGATCGGCGCGCACCCAGGCATGTCTGTAGGTCAAGTCGCCACTGCTCTCCGGCTTACTCAAAGCGGATCAACGCGCGTCATTGATAGGCTCACAGCCGACGGTTTGGTCATGCGGTCCCAGTCACCTGACAACCGACGTATCGTCCTTTTGGAGCTGACCGAGAAAGGACATCAACTTCGCAAGCTAGCCCTTAAGCAGCGTGAGGGCGTGCTGGAGCGAGCCGTTTCGCCACTTACCGATACTGAAAATGCGGAGCTCGAAGGCCTTTTGCACAAAGTGCTAGGTGGACTGCTGAACAAGCGTGACGGGCAGTGCTACCAAATCTGCCGGATGTGCGACGAGAGTGTCTGTGTTCCGAATGGCTGCCCTATTGAGGAGCGATGGGCTGAGTTGTTCGGTGCTGAGAACAGGCATCAGCTGCCCTGAGGCGTGTTGAATGGACAGGGAACGCGACGCACTCGACTAAAAAGCTCTGATCGACGGAATCAAGCGCCTTCGAACGGGCATACGAAGGCACCATGAGGCATCGGGCAATCAGCTTTGCGGGTCTCCGCCTAGCCTCTGGGTATCTCTACCGGAAGCTCTCAACTCGAGCATTGCGGTCCCGCGTAGGCCGCACTTTCTGGACGGTTGTGTGGCATTCCAAAAAGTCCCGGACGAGCAGGCTTTGAGCGCGCCGCAGGCGCACGTAGAAAACAGCACGCTGCCTCGGTCACGCCAGTCTGATTGGGTGAAAAATAGGGCTGTTGTCTTTCGCACTGTACCGTCTGTCCCATCACGCATCGATAGCCTTTACCACACCGCATCAACGGGTCAGCGTTTGAGCAGACTAGATTTGCATGACTCATTCATGTATGGACCGGTTTCGCGAGTGGTTCTAGCTGCTCATGCAGGCGAAAGGTTGCCGAACCCTGGAAGGTAATCGAGATGGTATTGGAGCTGGCAGCCATTATCGAACTTGCTTCAAAATGCTCTCCAACGGTCGCTCCGGAAACAATGGCGGCCATCATCCGGGTAGAGTCGGGCTTTAATCCTTATGCGATAGGGATCAACGCTGGAACTCCGCTTGATCGCCAGCCGAGCAGCGCTGATGAGGCTGTTGCGCAGGCAGTTGTTCTGCTGAAAGCGGGCGCGAATATCGATCTCGGCCTTGGTCAGATCAATTCGTCCAACCTTGAGTGGTTGGGCCTCACGGTGGCTGATGCCTTTGATGCCTGCCGGAATGTCGCGGCGGCAGCCAGAGTGATTGAGTCCGGCTTCCGTTCCGCTCGGCCGAAAGCAGCGGGAGACAAAGACGCGCTGCATATGGCGCTGTCAGCTTATAACACGGGCAGCCATGAGCGGGGCTTTCGAAATGGCTACGTCCGTAAAGTTCTCAATGCGGGCACCTACGTAGTCCCAGCGATCGAAGACATCCGCAGGGGGTTGACCCCGGCGGAAGGTGTCGAGCCGCCAAGCGGCGGTCCCAATGCTAAACCACTCGCCACCGAGCCCGACGCTCTCGATGTTTTTCGATCGTCCCCGGCCAAGCGGGTGAACCTCTTCAACTGACCCTGTGGCATCTCCCCGGCCCATTCCGCTGGATCAGCCGAGTTCAACCTTAGCCGCCCACCCGGGCAGCGCGCTGCCCTGAGAGTTGGCATCGCGCAACATCACACGGAGGCTTCGATCATGACGATCGCATCTCGGAAATCTGTCGCACTGCTGGTGATGGCTTGTTCGATTGCCCTCAGCGCCACCGACCCCGCCAGAGCTCAGGAGTTTTCGGGCGTCCTGCAAAACATCGTCGACATGTTGACGGGGGATACCGCACGGCTTCTGGCGGTCCTCGGCGTCATCATCACCGGATTTCTTTGGATCTTCGGCTATCTCGATCTCCGACGCTGCGCGATCGTCGTCGCTGGTATTGTGATCTTGTTTTCGGCCGAGGAGATCGTCGGCATGATCACCGGCGCCTGACCAATGGCGGACGACGGACAGGATAGGCTGAGCGAGGACACGCTGTTCCTTGCTTGCACGCGTCCAGCGATGATCGCGGGCGTGCCAGTCGAGGCGATGCTGGTGAACTTTCTAATCACCTCCATCGTCTACCTCCTTGCGGGCAGCATGATCTATCTCGTGCTCGGCGGCGTAATCCATCTCCTCTTCCGCGCGATTGTCCGGCACGACCACAACCGCTTTAACGTCCTCTTTGCCTACCTCCACACGAAGGGCCGCAATCGCAACAAGGCAGTGTGGGGGGGCAGCTCGTATGCCCCGCTGCCGGTCATGCGGCGCTATTCCCGCAAAGACGTCGTCGGATGGTAAGCGCCGCCCTCCTTAAGCGGGAGCTTGGCGCCGCTGCGTTCCTCCCTTACGGCCGTCATGCGAACGAGCATGTCGTCGCGCTGGACACCGGCGCGATGATGCTGGCGCTCAAGCTCGACGGGACGAGCTTTGAAACGGCCGACAACACCGATCTCAACGACTGGCACACCAAGTTACATCAGTCCTGGCGCAACATCGCGAACGATCGGCTTGCCATTTGGACGCATGTCGTCCGCCGCGAGGACAGGACCTATCCGAATGGCGAGTTCCGCTCGACCTTCGCGCGCGATCTTGACGCTAGGTACCGGGAGCATGTCACCGGCCGCCGGCTCTTCGTCAACGAGATTTACGTCACACTGGTCAGCTATGGCGGCCGTGACCTTGGCCAGCGTGCAGCCGGCTTCCTGTCGCGCCTAGCCCGCCGTCGCGGCGACCGGAACGGTCCCGATGTGGACGCAATCAAGTTCCTTGAGGACGCAGGCCGTGACCTGATGGCCGGTCTTGCCCGCTACAATCCCACCCTCCTCGGCCTCTATGAGCATCAAGGGATGATGTTCAGCCAACCGATGGAGATGCTGAACCTCGTCCTCACCGGCGGGCCGCTGCGGATACCGCTTGTCAGAGGTCATCTTGGCAACGCGCTCTATCGCGATCGGCTGATCTTCGGTCGGGAGGCGATCGAGCTGCGCGGCGCGGCCGACCAGCGCTACGCCGGCGTTCTCGGCATTAAGGAATATCCCGCCACCACAAGGCCCGGTGCCTGGAACCACCTCCTGAAAGCGCGTTTCCCTTTCGTGATCTCGCAGAGCTTCACCTTTCTGTCGAAGGCGTCTGCTCGCGTTGTCATGGAGCGTAAGCAGAACCAGATGACGAACGCCAACGACCGAGCCTCGTCGCAGATCGACCAGCTCGACGGCGCGATCGACGACCTCATGTCGAACCGGTTCGTCTTGGGAGAGCACCAGTTCTCGATGCTCGTCTACGGCGACGACATGAAGGGACTGGCAAACAACATGTCCGCCGCCCGCTCGATGCTCGCCGATTCCGGTATGGCCGTCGCGCGTGAGGACCTAGCGCTCGAGGCGGCCTTCTGGTCGCAATTTCCAGGCAATTTCGGTATGCGGGTGCGTCCTGGCGCAATCAACTCACGCAACTTCGCAGCGCTCGCACCCTTCCACAATTTCCCGTACGGAAAGCCTGAGAACAATCACTGGGGTCCCGCGGTCGCACTGCTGCGAACCACGGCGATGAGCCCCTTCCATTTCAACTTCCACGTCGACGATCTCGGCCACACCTTCATTTGCGGCCCTTCGGGCTCCGGCAAGACCGTCGCGCAAAATTTCCTTCTCGCACAGTCCGAGAAGCATGGTGCACAGCAGGTGTTCTTCGATAAGGACCGTGGCGCCGAGCTCTTCGTACGCGCCTGCGGTGGAACCTACCTGACGCTGAAGAATGGTCGCCCGACCGGCTGTGCTCCGTTGAAGGCGCTGGAGTTCACGCCAGAGAACCGCGACTTCTTCGGCCGCCTCGTCCGCAAGCTGGTATCACGTCCGAACGAGCCGCTGTCCGTCGTCGAGGAACGGCGGATCGACGATGGCCTCGCCGCGCTGGAGCCATTGCCGCGCGAACAGCGCTCTCTATCCGCGCTGCGCCCCCTTCTTGGCCAAAGCGACGAGACCGGCATCGGTGCGCGGCTCGAGCGCTGGTGCAATGGTGGCGCGCTCGGCTGGGTGCTCGACAACGACCGCGACGCGATCGCGCTCGACGCCCGCTTCCTTGGCTTCGACATGACCGACTTCCTCGATCATCCGGAAATCCGTACGCCGCTCATGATGGTGCTTTTCCATCGCGTGCAGGCGCTCGCCGATGGACGAAAACTCATCATCGACATCGATGAGTTCTGGAAGGCACTCGGCGACGATGCCTTTCTTGACTTGGCACAGAACGGTCTCAAGACCTACCGCAAGCGCAACGCCATCATGGTGTTCGGTACGCAAAGCCCGGCCGACGCGCTTCGCTCGAAGATCGCGCACACGATCGTCGAAATGTGCCCGACGAAGATATTCATGCCGAACCCGGCCGCCAGCCGCGCCGACTATTGCGAGGGCTTCGGCCTGACGGCGGAGGAATATCGCCTCGTCCGCGAGGAGCTGACGGTCGACATGCGGCAGTTCCTCGTGAAGCAGGGCCACAATTCGGTGGTCTGTGAGCTGAATCTCGGCTCGCTCCCCGACGAGCTGGCGATCCTGTCCGGTCGCTTTGAGACCGTCGACCTCCTCGATGCGATCCGCGCCGAGCACGGTGATGATCCGACCGTTTGGCTCCCGATTTTCCACCAACGCAGAAAGGCTTGATTCATGGCGTTTCAGAAAACCATCCCGGTCACGCTCGTCGTCGTCGGTTCGCTCGTCGCCACTCCTACGTTGGCGCTCGACATCGTATTTGATCCTCGCAACATGGCGGAGTCGATCAAGCAGGTAAGCAATCAGGTCGAGCAGATTGAGCAGCTCAAGAGCCAACTCGACGAAGCAAAACGCCTCTACGACAGCGTGAACGACTTCAAGGATGTCGAAGACATTGCCAAACTCCTCGATAGCAATCAAATCCGCCGCTACTTGCCGGAGAACTTCGACGACTACGAGGATCTCCTGACAGGCAAGGGCTCTGGCGACTTGGCAAGCCGCATCGCGTCCATTCGGGCCGGAAACAAGGTGACCGGCTACACCGCCACGGACGATTTCTACGGCAAGGCTTTGGAACGCCAAGGCATGCGCACCGCGCGCGGTCAAGGGATCGGCGAGGTGATCTACGAGACGGCGGAGGACCGCCTAGGGGGGCTCAAGGAGCTGCGCGACAGCATCGATAGAGCTGACAATGTCGGTGAACTCACCGCGATCTCGACGCGGCTTCAGGCTGAGCAGGCCATGCTCCAGAACGATCTTATGCGAATGCAGGGGCTCAAAATGGTGCAGGAAGCCGAAGAGCGCACTGGGCGTCAGACATTGATGGAGGATCGGCGCCGGCAGGATGCCGAAGACAAGAAGGTCATCGAGTCGTGGATCACGCGATGACAAAAGCCTCCAGAAGCATCGTTCCGCTCATGGCGGTCCTTCTCGCCTCCTGCGGTAGCGAGACGCCTCGTGCCGTGTCGTTTTTCCAGGAGAACGGGACGGTACGTGCAAAGGTGCTCAATGACTGCCGAACCGGCGAGCACCGCGGCGAGGAATGCGACAACGCCAACAAGGCGGAGCACCTTGTAAGGCATGCGCACGAGTCCGCAGAAGACCAGCGCGAAATCGACTCCTGGATCACCCGCTGAGCTAAGTGACAGGAACCGGCGATGATATTCACCACGATCTTCGGCAGTGTCGAGGCCGGGCTTCAAACCTATCTAAGCGATCGGGTCGCGGCCGTCATTCAGGTCGTCGAGCAGCCGCTTCGCATCGCTGCCGTGCTTTACATCGTCCTTTTTGGCATCGCGATCCTGCGCGGTGCCATCGATGAGCCATTCATGGACTTCGCATTGCGGGCCATGAAGATCGTGTTCATCATCTTTCTCGTCACAACCGCAGGCTACAACCAGTACGTGACCGGCCCGCTCTTCAACGACTTGCCGGACCTGATTGGCAATGCCGTCAGCGGCACCACTGGAAACGTCGGTGCAACCTTCGACTCCCTGATGGGACGCGGCTTCCAACTTGCGAAGCGTATCAGCGACGAAGGTGGCTGGTTCGAAATCGGTCCCGCAACCTACAGCCTCGCCGTCTACGTTGCGGCCGCCATCATGGCGGCGATCGGCTTCACAGTTGCGACCGTCGTGAAAGTCGTGCTCGCCCTCCTTGTCGCGATCGGACCTATCTTCATCGCCTGTGCCCTGTTTGAGGCAACGCGCCGCTTTTTCTTCGGCTGGCTCTCCCAATGCGTGAACTACATCATTCTATTCGCTCTCACGCTCGCCATGATGGAACTCGTCCTGTCGCTGACGAACAGCGTCTACCCAACCTTGCAGACCTATAACGCGCAGCTCGCGGGCATGTGCTACGTCGCTCTGTCGATCCTGTCCCTCCTGTTCTTCTTGTGGGCGCCCTCGATCGCGTCCGGCATCGTCGGCGGCGCGTCACTCGGCCTTGCCGACTTCGTACGCCCGATCACGGGCGCCGCCACCAAAGCCGTGAGCGGCGGTTCGCGTGCCGGCGGCAACGCGCCAGGTGGCGGAGCCTTCAAAGCGGGCCGAAACTCCCGCAGCACCTAAGCCACGAACCGTCGACCGCCAACAACGTGACGATTCACCGTATCGAAGAGGTCGATATCTTGTTCCGTGTCACCATCGCCTTGGCGCTGTCCGTCCTCACGACGGGCTGCGCCACGGGTGTCAACCGCGATCTGCCGAGATGCAACGGTGTCGCCAAGCGGCCCCTCAATGCCGGGTTATGGATTCCAAAGGATCCGAAGCTTGCCAGTCAAATGAGAAACGAGACCGGCAGCAAGGTTCTGTTCGATCGAGAGCCGAACGAGGTCATGCAGCAATCCGCGTCCATGACGCCCTACGGTCCAGACATGCGACCGCCGTTTCCAGCCTTGAGTCCATCGGATGCTGATCTCATGGCCACGCTGTCGCTCGAACCCTGCTGAGGATTTGAAATGATCGAGCAGGGGGACCTGAAGACCTATTTCGCCGAGGCACAGCGCTGGGACCAGCAGCGACTCGCCAGCGCCATGCGCTCCAAGCGTCTCGCCTGGACCGTCGCAGCGTGTGCCTGCGGCCTTGCGGCTGCCGCCGTGCTCGGGGTCGCGGCCCTCGCGCCGTTGAAGACCGTCGAGCCCTTCGTCGTGCGCGTCAACGAGAACACCGGTTTCGTGGACATCATCCGCGAGATCACCGGAAAGGAGACCGTCACATACGAGGAAGCCGTGCAGCGCTACTGGCTCGGCCGCTATGTCCGCGCCCGCGAGAACTATTCCGCCTTGGAACAGCAGGAGCGCTTTCACGAGGTCGCTCTGTTCTCCACCCCGGCGGAGCAGGAACGCTTTGCGAGCGAGGTCACGCCGAGCAATCCGCAATCCCCGGTGAACCAGATGGGCCGGAACGGCCGCGTCCTGATCGACATCACCTCGATCAGCTTCCTGAATAAGGAAATCGCAAACGTCCGCTTCCTGAAGACGACGGAGCGCGGCAAGGAAGTCGCCCGGACGAACTGGATCGCGACCATCGGTTTCGCCTACATGGCGGCACCGACCAGCGAGCGCGATCGGTTGGTTAATCCGCTTGGGTTCCAGGTGCTGAGCTACCGCGCCGACCCGGAGGTGGTGCGATGACCGTCCGCGCCACTCAGTTCGGCCTCGGCCTTTCGGTGGCTGTCATTGCGCCCTGCCCTGTGCTTGCGCTCGATGTTCCTGCCGTCGGTCAGTACGACACACGCGTCCGCGTCGTGAACTACAACCCCATGCAGGTCTATCGCGTCATCGGCGTCCTGCGCTCGGTGCAGCAAGTTGTGTTCTCAGACGACGAGGAGGTCTTGAACGTCGCCGTTGGCGACACGGTCGGCTGGGAAACCGCAGCAGTCCGCAACGTTCTCTTCCTTAAGCCTGTGGATCCACACCCGCCGACGAACATGATTGTCACGACGCTCCGCGGCAACGGCGAAACGCGAAACTATTCCTTCGAGCTGCACACATCGAAGGGCGATCAGGCCGCCGGAAGCGAAGCCTATTTCCAGGTTAAGTTTGCCTACCCGATCGACGAGGCGAACCGCCGCCGAGCCGAGGCGAAAGTGAAGGCAGAGGCGGCCGAGCAGACAGCGGTGGGCAAAACGCTGGACAACGACGCCTTCTATGGCTCGCGGAATTACGCCTACTCCGCACAAGGCTCGATCGCGTTGCAGCCTTCACACGTATGGGACAATGGCAAGATCACGCATCTTCGCTTCCCCGCGAACATGGAAGTGCCCTCAGTTTATGTCGTGAACGAGGATGGAACGGAAGCCGTCGCGCAATATGACACTCGCGGCGACTACATCGTCCTCCACCAGGTTGCGCGGGAGATCCGACTTCGTCGCGGCGGCGTCGTGCTCTGCATCACAAATGAGAACTTCTCTGACTTCGGCATCGACCCTGGCACCAACACTGTGTCGTCAGGCGTAGCGCGGGTGCGAAAGTAAGCTGCGATGAGCGACATCAATGAGCGCGAGGCGCGACCAGAACATGAAGATCGCGGCATCTCCCCGGTGCAGGGTAGCAGCGGAGGTGGCCTGTCCATGCAGACGGCGAGTGGCAAGGCTCTCGCCATGCTGGCGCTTGTCGCAGGCTGCGGCCTTTTCCTCTATTTCGGTAGTGGTAAGGGTCGCAATGCCGACGACGAACCGTCAACGCGACCGCAGACGATCCGGGTGACACGGCAGTACGAGGAACCGGACTTCCCCGCAGAACCGGCGCCTTCCGCGCCGCAGCAGCCGGCAGCACTGCCGGCGGAGCGCGAGGAGCCGCAACGCGAACGTAGTGAAAAGCCAACCAAAGCTGAAGAACGCCTGCAGGCGTCGCAATATGCGCCGCTGATGGCGATCAATGGTGGCCAGCACCGTTCGTCAGAGCGTGGCGACAGCAATCGAGCAGTGTCGACCCCATTCCCTGAACAGCAGGCCCAAAGGGAGCCGACGGCGCTCGAAGCGAACCTTCGCTCTTCGACGATCGACATGAACGAGGCGGCTTACCTGCCGAACCGCGATCTTCTCCTCACCGCCGGCTCCATCCTCACCTGCGTGCTTCAGACTGCGATGGACACCACCACTCCGGGGCTCGTGTCCTGTGTCATCCCACGCGATGTTCTCTCCGAAAGCGGTCGCGTCGTCGTGATGGAAAAGGGCACCAAGGTTCTCGGCGAATACCAGGGCGGTATGCGTCAGGGACAGGAACGCATTTTCGTGACATGGAACCGTGCCGTGACACCGACGGGTGTCGCGATCACGTTGGACTCCCCGGCGAGCGACCAGCTCGGACGCTCTGGCTTCGACGGCAAGGTGGAGACCTATTTTTGGACACGGTTCGGCGGGGCGATGCTCCTTTCCGTGATCGGCGACGTCGGCAAGATTGGCGGCACCTATCTCTCGGACCGCGACATCGAACTGAATGAGACGCAGTCTGCCGGCAAGGATGCCGCCGCGATCGCGCTCGAGAACTCGATCAACATTCCGCCGGTTCTGCGCAAGAACCAGGGCGAGGAGGTCGCGATCTTCGTCGCCAACGACCTGAACTTCGCTGGCGTCTACCAGCTCCGCCGCGTCTCCCGCTCCTCAGGCGAGGTTTCAGGCGCCGCTGTTCGATCCAACCACCAAGGCAGGGTCTCGTCATCCTCCGCCGGCATGGTGTTCAAACCGTGAGAGACACCGCCGTCCTGCTTCATCACCTCAAGCCGCTTCAAGCGCTTCTCGACGGCGACGGGGTGACGGAGGTCGTCGTGAACACACCGGGTTGGATAGGCGTCGAGGACGCGAAGGGCTGGCGCTGGGTCGAGACCGAATGCCTGACCGCCGACTGGCTGCGGCGGCTGGCAACGGCCGCGGCAGCCTTCACACAGCAGGACGTCACCGACAGCCGCCCGATCTGCTCGACGGAATTGCCGCGCGGCGAGCGCTGCCAGATCGTCATTCCGCCGGCGGTGCCCGCGGATGAAATCTCGATCACCATCCGCAAGCCGTCCAGCCTTGACCTGTCGCTGGAAGATCTCGAGCGAGGCGGCCTGTTTGGCGATGTGCGCGGCGCGACCGCGGAAACGGCTGACCTAACACCGGAAGACCTCGTCCTCGTCGATCTCCACCGCCGGAACGAATGGGCAGCGTTTCTGCGCGGCGCAGTGCGCGCTCGCAAAAACATCCTCGTGTCGGGCGCCACCGGCGCCGGCAAGACCACGATCTCGAAGGCCCTGATCCCACTCATTCCGGCCGACGAGCGGATTGTTACCATTGAGGACACACGAGAACTCGTCGTCCCGCACAAAAACCGCGTCCACATGCTCTATGCTAAGGATGGAGCGGGGCGTGCGCAGATCGGACCGAAGGACCTTCTCGAAAGCGCCCTTCGGATGCGACCCGACCGCATCCTTCTCCAAGAGCTGCGCGACGGCACCGCCTTCTATTACTTGCGCAACGTGAACTCCGGCCATCCGGGTTCGATCACAACCCTTCACGCCAACTCTGCCATGCTCGCCTTCGAACAGTTGACGCTCCTCGTCAAAGAGTCGGAAGCGGGGCGTGACCTGACACGCGATGACATACGGAGCCTGCTCTATCAGCTCGTCGACGTCGTGATGCAGGTTCACAAGGTCGAGGGAGGCAATCGCCGTGTCACGGAGATCTACTTTGACCCGCATCGAAAGCTTGAGTCCGGGCATTAAAGCGCTTGTCTACGGGCTGATAGGCCTGGCTGCAGTTGCCCTGTTCGTGGCCATCGCCTCGGGCCTGATGCAAATCGGCTTGCGGGAGTGGGATCGAGCCTACAATCCGATCATGATGCCGCAATACCTGTGGCTTTATCCCAGCGACGAGGTGGTGAAATCCTGGGCCTATCGCGGTGGCCTTGGCGCCGTGATCATTTGCCTCTTCGGCTTTGGTGCAATCATCCGTCGGCGCCCGAATGTTCACGGTTCGGCTCGTTTTGCGAAGGAAAGCGAGATTTGCCGCCCGATCTCGGGTGGCGATAGCCTGCGCGAGACCGTTGGAATCCTCGTGGGTGAGAAGAATGGCAGGTTCCTGTGCTTGGGCGGTTCGGAACATGTCATGCTCTACGCGCCGACCCGTTCGGGAAAAGGCGTAAGCTGCGCGATCCCCAACCTCCTCAATTGGCCAGATTCCGCCGTAGTCCTTGATGTGAAACAGGAGAATTTCGCGAAGACGGCAGGGTTTCGGGCGAGGCACGGTCAGGAGGTTTACCTGTTCGATCCGCTCGACCAGGAGGGGCGCACGGCACGCTACAATCCGCTTGGGCACATCGATCGGGAGAGCCCCATCGAGCGGCTCGACGAGTTGCAGAAGATCGCATCGATGCTGTTCCCAGATCCTCCAAAGGCAGATCCCATCTGGGCGCAAATGGCTCGCACGGGCTTTATCGGCGTAGGTAGCATGGTCGCTGAAACCCCAGATCGCCCATTCACCATTGGCGAGATATACCGGCAGCTCACCATCGGCGACACAAAGACTTATCTGCGGGAAACGATAGAAAGTAGGCGGGAAGCAGGCTCCCCGTTTTCTGAACGCACCACGCTCGCCGTCAACGACTTTACGGCCGCGCCCGACAATATGTTCGGTTCGACCAAAAACACGATCACTAGTTCACTGGCGCTCTGGCTGAACCCCGCAGTCGATCGCGCAACAAGCGTGAGCGACTTCGACCTGCGCGATCTGCGGGAGCGAAGGATAACCGTCTACCTGGGCGTCAGCCCGGACAATATGGAGCGCGTTCGTCCGCTATACGCTCTCTTCTTCCAACAGATGATCGATCTGAACACACGGCAGGAGGCGCATCAGTACAAGGTTCTGCTGGTTCTGGATGAGTTCGCACGCCTGGGACAGGCCAGTGTTCTCGCCTCAGCCTTCTCCTATGTGGCAAGCTATGGCATTCGCCTGCTGCCGATCCTCCAGTCTCCGTCCCAGCTTAGCGCCTGTTACGGCTCCGACGTGGCCGATGAAATTATGACGAATTGCGGGGTCGAGATCATCTTCACGCCAAAGGAGTTGAAGATCGCTCAGAACATCTCTGAGCGCATAGGCTATGCCGGGATTGAGACCCGGAGCGTCAGCCGTCCGACTTTGTTTTCAGCAGGACGTCGGACCCAGACTGAAGGCGAGCAGCGCCGCGCTCTGATGATGCCTCAAGAGCTTCTGCAAATGCCTCGACATGAGCTCTTGGTCATGCGGGGCGGCGTCCCTCCCGTTAGAGGGCGGAAAATAACATACTACACACATCGGGGCTTCAAGAGCCGGCTTTTCCCGCCTCCGGCAAGTCCTGCTCTCGGACCGATCGCCCAACTTGAAGATCCTCGTGACCAGAAGCTCCGTGCGCAGACAGCCGAGAATGCAAGGCTTCGTGCACAGCTTGAGCAGATGGCAGATGAGCTGGACGCATCTCGAGTTGCGGCGAAGCGGCCAAGCCCAACCGAAACTCTGACAGAGGCATCGCAGGCCGGACACATCGTGAAAGTGATGGGACCGGATGACGATGAGGTCCCTGCAGCGCCGGGCATCATGGAACGAAACATGACCGACGCGGAGCGCGCTGGGGAGGTGCCTTTGGATTTTGAGTCCCTCACTCCGAACTTCCAGTTTGCCCACATGGACGTGTCCAGTTTTGAGAAATCAGCGCAGAACGAAAATCTCGAACATGAGATTAGCGCTGCGATCAAAGCGCACCTCAACAGCCCAAAAGTGAAGACCAAAGGTAAATCCGACGCCTCGCGCGCGGCCTAGCAGGAGACGGAGCGATGGCAGACGGGAACGGACGTACGCTGGGTTCGGATGACGTGACAACGGGCAAGACGCCCATCCCGTCAGATCAAACCCAACCCAATAATACCATCACCCCTGCCTTTGAGCGCGATCGTCAGGGGGAGGCAAAGCAGCCGGAACCGGATCGTGAGGCGGCACGTGCGAGTTCTGACGAGGACGGACGAGACGCGGCAGCATCCCCTCCCCTCGACCCCAAAGCGAAGAAGGGGAAGGCGTCTCTCGAAATTGGGGACGTACCGGTGGAGATTGCTGAGCGATACTTTTCTCAAAAAAGTGGAAGCGGTCAGGGCTTCTATCCCGATGCGCAAACTAAGGATGCCGCCTTCATCGACGCTGGGAACAAGCTCTCGGCCGAGCGAACCGATCCCAACATCGTGTCCGATATGCTTAAGGTGGCAGCCCATCGAGGATGGGAAAAACTGGAGGTCGCCGGGACGGCTGAGTTCCGCCGCGAGGTCTGGCTGCAAGCTCAAGAGCGAGGTCTCGAGGTTGTTGGCTACAAGCCGACTGAACGTGATCTTCAAGAGCTTGAGCGGCGGCAGCAAGGTCGAATGCTCGAAACCGGAGGTGAGGTTCGTCAGCGCGAGCCGGATCCGGCGGCGTCCAAATCCGAACGCGAACGCCAACCGACCGAGACGGGGGTAACGGGAAAACTCATTGAAGTGGGCGAAGCACCCTACCAAGGCCGAAAAGACGCCGAGCCCTCTCCATTCGTGAAGCTAGAACTGGAAGGGGGGCAGACGAAAACGCTTTGGGGCGCGGGGCTACCCGATGCCGTCCAGCGTGCAGGGGTCGAAACGGGCGATACCGTCACGGTGAAGCGGGACGGGTTCGAGCAAGTCATCAAGACCGTTCTGGTTCGCGATAGGGACACAGGCAAACCGGTGCAGGATAAGGAGACCGGCAAAGCGATCTACGAGGATAAGGCTGTCGATCGCGGCATGTGGACCGTGACCGCCGAAAAATTCCTGAACGCTGGCAATGAAGCCCGTCAAGCGGACCCTAAGATACGGGCAGCAGACAGCCAAATGTGTGTCATTGAGGGGTTTGTGAAATCGAAGACGTTGGACCCGGGGATGCGCGACCGCCTTATCGAAGGAGCGCGGCGAGAAATCGCAAAAGGCCTTTCGGAAGGGGCGAGCTTCGCAGAAGCCAAGGTCCATTTCGTCCAACGCGACGAGCGTTCCGTCGAGAAGCCTGTTGTCGATCGGCAGAAGCAGCATGATCCCGAGCGGGGCGGAGAAAAGAAAAAAACGGAGGCCCAGCGCGAGGCCCAAATGGTCGGTGATACGACCAAGGATATTCAAAAGCGCATGGTGCAGGAGAAACGCGGTCCTGAACGAGAGCGCTCGCGATAAGTATGCCAGCAGCCCCTTTCCTGCGTTGACCGTAGGCTAGAAAGAATTGGGGCGCTTCCGGGCACCCGTATGACTGGCTGCTTGCAACCGGACGGGTTGGTCAGCGGTCGGTCTGCTTACAGGCGTTGGAGAGCTCAAAGCTGCCGTGACCCCCAGCCCTAAACCTTCTAGACGCTTTCAGTTGTCGAGCCCGGAAATGCTGACAATGCTTCGAGTTCCTGACGAAAGCGACAAGTCGTGACCCGAGCAGCCTCTGGAACGTCGGATGCTACTCCGTAGGCGGTGTGCCAGGACGAAGAACGAACGTGCCACCCTTCCGATAAGCGTGATCGAGCCCTCGCTCGTCACAGCCCTCGTAGCCGGTAGTCAGCGTAATGTCTCCGTTCTCGGCTTGTCCCACCTCGATGCTCGGGTCCAATCCGACAGGAACCGAGCCCGCGCCGGGCACGACGGTTCCCTCGTAGATGCCATCGGTCTCGTCGACCTTGCCAGTGAACTCGCAGGGACCCTTCTTGAAGCGGACCGAACGACCAAAGAACGTAGACGGCCTTTCTACGCCGATGGTGCAGGCTTCGCCGTCGCAGGTAGCATCGTAGATCGCCCCGAGCGTGAGGTCGGCGTGGGCCGAAGAGGTGCTCGCAGCGAACAGGACGAGGGCAAGGATGGCGAGAGGCTTCACGGAATCTCCTTCTAGATCGCGTTACTCTAACGACGGCCGCTTGCCGGCCACCTACCTCGATCCCTCCAATGCGATCTATCTTTCACCGTGGCCGACGGAGCGACTGGAGCAGCCGGTCCGACGCTGCTGCCACGATGGAGCTCTGAGCGCAGATCGCCATGTTGAAGCGGCGAATGACCTCCGGGTCCCGGATCATGATCTGCCGGAAGCCGTTGCCCAGCGGTCCTGGACCGATCGCGATGTCCGGGGCGATGGGAAGCCACAGCTGGGTCTCCCCTGGATGGATCAGCCCCTCGAACGGCATGACCGGCGTGCTCCCCAGGACGAACTGCCGCCGAATCCGCGGATCAATATGGACGATGTCTAGGTAACGTCGCCGGAACGCATCCAGGACCGGCCCCTTGAAGTGCCGGATCGCCTTGATGCGCGAGTTATGGAAGACGCGCTTCTCGATCTCCGCGTCCGGGAGTCCCTCAAGCTCGTGCTCCTGTTCCGGGTGTTCCCGTCGCCAGGCCGCGATACTGCTCCGGAGGAGCTCGTCGAAGCCGATGTCGGCACGGTAGCGTTCGAACCGCTCGGGAGTTCGGCGAAACTGCAGGTAGATGAACAGGTCGACGACCGTCTTCTGCTCGACGGTGATGTCGACCACCTGATTCCCGCGCACGCCGACGAGGATCTCATCGATCACGGGCGAGACCATCCCCTCGAGTCGAGCCAACTGCACCTCAAGGGTTGGATCCCGGCTCCCGTCCTGCCGGTATAAGGAGTGGAACTGTCCGACGACGAAGAGATCCTTGGGTAGGACGTCGCGAACGGTCTCCTGGGCCTTGAACCAAGCCCTGACCGTGCCTGCGTCCCCCGCGAATTGCTCGATTAGGAACTTCGGGACGAAGTGGTGGCGCTTCGGCGGCGTGACGGCGGCGGGCTGGGCGGTCTGCAAGCTCATGAGCCCAGGATATCGGGCTTCGGAGGTTGCCGTCCATGTCCGACGAGGGACGGATCCAGCCTTCGCCGATGATCCGCCGGTCAGCGCGTCGGAATACCTGACACGATCGCTACGCCGAAGCTAACGGCTTCGGTCTCTGTCAGGCTTAATTGACGGCAGCCGATCAACAGCCTGCGCGTCTTGAGCACGTTCAGGAGTTTTGAATGCTCCACGCTCTCGATAGGCTGTCACGACTTGTTGCCCCAGGATATGCCGCTGCAGCACTGGGGGTGGCATGGTTGAAACAAATCGATGGATGTCACGCGCGAGCTGGACGTCGGAAGGGTTCTGCGAACGCGCAAGGGCCTTCGCTCCTTCGATATAGTTCTTTCGGATCGCCGTTTGCCGGGCTGCGATCTTATCCTCCCATGGACGCGGCGGTGCTTCGGATGGCCGCAGAACATCGCGCGTGACCTGGTGGCGAGCTGAGGCCGTGACGCTGGGCTCCTTGCCGCGCCCCGCCTGGAAACGCTCTCGCGCCTTCCGAACAGGCATCCGTTCCGCTTTCCGAACAACGCCACGTGCTCGGCGCGGAGTCGCCTCGGCTTCGATGCCCCGTTCTCGCAGACGCTCCGCAAACACTTGACGCCATTGCGCCAAATCCGCCTTGCGCGGATTGAGACGCTGCCCATCATGACCCGTCGACCGAAGCGTCAGATGAACGTGCGGATGCTTGCCATCCGTATGAAGGGCCATAGCGTAGTCGTGCTTACCCTCGAACATGGTTCGAGCCAGCGACCGAACGGCGTCCCGTAGCTTATCCGGATCAGTTCCGGGCGGCATTGAGAAGACAACGGAAATGCTGGTGGAGCTGTTTTTCCGTCCCGTGCCGATAGCACTCTCAACGCCCCAACTGTCCGCAAGGTCGTGAACGTCGCGGCGACCGATCATCCGGTCGCCACCGTCGCATTCCAACTCAAGCTTCCCGTTGCGAGAGATGTAGTCGAGATGCGCCTTCACATGGTCGGCGCTGTAGGTCCGGCCAGTGATTTTGACCATCACTTCGGGAGCTCGGCTCGCGATCCGAGCCATGCGGGCTTTAACGCCCGCAAGACTACCGCCGCCAGTGGCCAGCGGAAGCGACAACGGTGTAATGACCTTGCGCACCTTTGCGGGCGGTCGCCAGTTGTCCTCAAAGCCACGCTGGGTTTTGAAGTCAGCCATCCGCGTTCCAATAGCCGTCGTTGCTTGTGAGAGCGCGTTGCAGTCGCTTGCTGAGCGTTCGGATTTCCTCGGCGTGCTGGGCCACGGTGACCACCTGGCGATCAAGGGTCGTCCCAGGCAGCACGGCGCGGTTCATCGCCCTTGCCATCTGATTGACGTTCGTCCCGATGCGCTGGAGCGCCTTCTCTATCGACTGAACTTCGCTTCGCACATCATTGGATAGCATCACGCGCGTGGCCGCCGGGCGTGCTTCGAAACGGCTGCGGATCAGATTGGTTACCCATCGTGTCCGCCGCATGTTCGCGGCCTTCGCCTCCACATCCACATGATCCATGACCTCCGGCGGGAGACGGATCATGATTTTTTCCTTGGCCTGGGCCCTGGAGCGCAAGCCATTCCCCGGGGTGTCGCCGCCCCCCTCCCCGCCCTCCGTGACCCGCCTCACCAACGTTCGGAGCAACGCTGATCGCCCGCCATGCTGTGCCGCCAGTTCGTCGAACTTGCGGGCATCTGCATCGGAAAGTTGGAAGCCAAAGAAAGCCATACCGAACCATAGGTTTTAAAAACACTGGCGGCAAGCCTATCCTGCCATTGTCTCTATTCTCCAAAATTTGTTCCACCGGTGGAACTTGCTGCGATCGAAGCGCCCACCTCGCCAGCAAGCGCACCGATACCGGGCACTCGTGCAACTCTCCACCCTTGAGTAGGATCAAAGCCTCCTACCCCCTTTCGCGAAACGAGGATCTAAGGGCGATCCATTACGGATCGCCCAAACGCGAAAATCCGGCTTGATTCCAAGCCGGGTTAAGACGCGACAAGTCGCGCAAAATGGAAGGCTGATGTGTACGCCCTCTTAGTCCCGATCAGAGGGAGAGGAAAAGCCGCCGGCCCTCTGGCTCGATGCGAAACAAGAGGTCGTCATATTTGTAGCGCAGCACGACACAGCTGAATGCAAGCGTCAGGTAGAGAAACGCTGCGTTGTGTCCGAGACCGTAATCGAAACCGGTGCCAGCATAGTCGGCGAACCAGTTCATCGCAGAAGCGGCGACCCCACCGACTGCGAAGAAGCCGAGAAGAAAACGAACTCCTCCCCGGCCGTGGAGGAGGATGAAGAAGACGGCATATCGTGCGAGGTGAACGAAAAGTCGGATCGGATAGAGCACCAGTCGCAACGGATCAGTGTGCATGGCTCCTCCCTTCTGTCCGGGCCGCCAGTTACTCACGGCGACCCGGATACACAGGTTTAAGGTGCGACGATTTCAAAGATGACCAGATCAGACAAGGGCACCGGACGAATGTCCCTCCCCTGGTCGAACGCTACAAGCGCCGTCTTTGGGTCTGGTCCCGTACGATCAATCAGCAGACGACCGAATTCCTCGCCAAGTTGAACAATGAACTGGGGATGGCTAACCTCTGATTGACCAATGGGGCTAACTGGAACGACGCCACCCCCCTTCCCTTCCGAACTGCTTTCGCGCTGGTCCTTGGTCGTCGAGGAAGTAGCAGATGGCGCAGAGCGGGAGCCGCCCTTTGGCGGGGACGACGGAACGGGAGCGGTCGATCCGCTCTCGTTCGTCTGGGGCGCGACACCTGCTTCTGGAAGCTGCCCCTCCCCCTTCCCGCTCATCGCGTCCCCCAGCCGAGTGATGGCCGGTCTGTTGATCGCCTCGGGCGCCGTTGAGGATAAGAATGCTTCGACGGCTTCCTTGTCCTTCTTCCAGAGCCCGAAGAGCTGGTAAGCCGTGGCACTGCCGATCTGGTCGACGTGAACACGAATGGCCTCGGGCATCTCGACCACGGCCTTGTACTCGCTCACGCGAGCCTTCGACATTCCAAGCTGGGTCGCGATCTCGGCATACTTCATCCCACCTTTGGCAAGGTCGTCGATAGCGATGGCGATCTCGTTTGGCGACAGGCGCGCCCTCTGGATGTTTTCGACAAGTTGCACCGCTCGAACATTCACCTTCACGGGGTCAACGATCCCGATGGGAATGTCCGAGAGACCCGCCATCTTGGAGGCTCTCCACCTGCGCTCGCCGAACACGATCGTGTGCATACCGTCCACGGCAGCCAGGACGCCGATCGGAGACAGGACTCCGTTTGCCTTGATGGAGTCCGCCAGCTCCCGCAATTCAGCCTCATCAAAGACCTTGCGGGGTTGATTGGGGTCAGGCTGCACTTTGTCGATTGGTGCGTGCGTCGCCGCCTTCTTCGGCATAATGTCGATGTCGAGCCCTGCGATGAAGCTCTTGGTAACCCCAGATGCGGTGTTCATAGCGCGTCACCGGCTTGGTCAAGCCGCTCCTTCAAATGGTCCAGGATGTCTCGAATTTCCTTGCCCGCGGTCTGAGCGGCGGTGTTCCCCTTCATCGCCCAGACAGGACGGCATTGAGGATTGTTCTCGTCCCGCGATACGGCTTGCTCGTAGCTCTGGCGCTGGGTGATGACGCCGGGGAACAAGACCGAGTTGGTATAAGTCTCGGCTACCTGAGCGAGGGTTTTGCGCTGCTCCGGCGAACCAGAATTGAAGCGTGAGACCAGAAGGCCGAACAGTTCCACCGGCTTGCCAGAGCGGACCTGCTGGTTGATTGTTTGAAGTTGCTGGAGCAGCGTCCGGGCACCGTCCAACGAGAATTTTCCAAGGTCCATGGGGCTCAACATGCCCGAAGCCGACGCGAGCGCGGCGAAGGTGGAAGCACCCCAGGTGGGCGCTGTGTCGATCACACAATAATCGTAGCTATCACGGAGAGCCTGCATGTTCTTGATGAACCGGCCCACGACGGTGTTCGCATTCGTTGGGACTTCATGCAGCCGTTCGTCTGCGGCAAAGAGTGTCAGCCCCTCAGGCCCCGGGGCAGGTTCGATTGTTTCGAAGAACAGATCGCCGGATGTGGGGCCTCTATGAGCGTCAGGAAAGACGGACGTGAGGTTCTGCTGCGGGTCCATGTCGACGAGGAGGACACGCGCACCTTGGATTTCCGCGAGATACCAACCGATGTGAGCGGCGAGAGTAGTTTTGCCAACGCCTCCCTTTTGGTTGTTCACGACAACGGTTTTCACGGTTTATCCCTTCCCGGCGATGTGGCCCGCAAGCTGTTCATAGTGGGTATGTATCTGAGTGAGAGCGAGATCGCGACGGGCTTCCGCTCGGCTTCAATCATCAATGGTGCGCATGTTGCGGCGGTACAGTTCGCGACCCGTCCGGTCGCGGCATCCAGTCACAGCATTTCCCCCGAAAGCCGCAATACCGATGAGTGCCACAATGCCGAGCAGAAGCGCCGCGAGAGCGTGAAGACCGATTAGCCAAGCAAGGCCGCCGGCTGCTACGATCCCCAATGGTCGGAACATATTACGCCTCTGTCGTCCGAGGAATCACGACCAAGCCAGTGCGAGTGGCTTCGCTCATTCCCTAGGCAGCGAACTTAGGAATTCGATTTCACCTTTGAGATCGACCTGAATTTCAGGAGAAATCCGAGGACTGGACTCGCCTTCGCGCGTCCACTCTCGGTAGATCATCGTGCCCGATACGGCGACGGATCGCCCTTTCCGGCCATGCCTTTCCAACATATCGATCAGGCCGTTCTGATACGAAACGACGCGATGCCATTGTGTCCGCTCCACCCAATCTCCGGTCTCACGGTCTTTGTAGCCTTCGTCCGTCGCCACCGAGAGGATGGCAACTCGGCCGTTGGCGGTCGATCGAATTTCCACGTCTTGGCCGACGCGCCCTGCGATCGTAATCTTGTTCATAGCTTCTGATCCTTGCGCAAAATGGACCTGGCTTCGGAGACCCCGAACCGCTTGCATCCGTCGTCGGATGGCATCGTCTGTGGCGAACTTCCACTCAAGAATGGGCACCAAGCGCTTCAACCAAGCGAACATCGCTCGGCACCTTCTCGTTCGGTGACGTTGACCGGCATGTCCATACCCAAATCGAGCATTGTGCCTTCGCCATTGTTATTCTCTTTCGCCAGTGGGCGAGGTCTCCGGCGTTCGTGCCGGTGAATGTCTGCCCTGACATTCACCGGAGCGAAGGGAGGGGGGCGAAGACCCCAGAGTGGCCGGGGCCGGGACTGTCAAAGGGGTCGGCAGCGGGCAAAATCGGAAGGTTCGCGGCCCTGGCCGTGAAAGCCGATTATGTTCGATGAGGCGAAGCCGATCCGACGCGCGTCAGCGCGCTGGCCCCTTGACCGTCACGGGCGCGGGCGCTTGGGCGATCAGGAGGGGAGGGGATGTCGACGAGCCCCAAGCTCGTCGTCCCTGCAAACGCCGCGCCATAGCGCGGCCGCAAGAGTTCCACCGGTGGAACTTTCCATTCAGTCCTAATATGAAGCTGCGCGCGTCAGGGATCGTCACCCGAATGGGCCAAGACCCGGAACTCGGGACTTGGGGAGCGAAGCGACTAGAGCTCGGCCCGAAGGGGACGTCAGAACCCAATTAAGGATGGATCGAATACATCCGATTTATTGCGACTTTTAAGACCAAACCGTACGATTTTATTACAGTGGCGAATTATAAGACCAATCCGGTATATTTGAGGGAAGATGATGGAAGAACGCTCCATTTTCGGGACGACTTTGCATGGAAAGATCGATGACCTTAATAATGGACCCGAACTCCTCAATATCGGGTTGGCGTTCCGTTATGATGCAAAATCGCTTTGGATTGAAGATGGCCCGAGGTCAGGCGCCAATTTGGCAAATCGCCTCGGAGTAGGTGAGGCAATTTCGCGTCACATAGCCTTTGGCGGCATCTCTCTCTAGGATGGCCGATCGGTGAAGATCGGATGCAATGGATGCGCATCACGCCTGAAGGTGTCGAGGAGATCGATCACCGTCCCGGTTAAGTCGTTCATCGCATCACCAAACCAGAAGACAGGATCGGCTCCTTTGGCCCGCCTTAGCGGGACTCCCTGCTACTCCACTCGGCACCGATCTCGACCGTGGCGAGAAGAGGAACGGACAGCGTCAGCTTGATAGTTAAGCGCCCGCATTTCAAGAGGGGCTTGATCAGCCTGTCGACATAGGAGCGGAGGCGGCGGCCAGTGCGGGAGAAAAAGCGAAGGGTGGTTTTCACGAGTAGCTCCTTTGGGTGTCTGCGTCGTTCGCAGGTCAAAGGTGCCCTTGGCGTTGAGAGGAGTTGCATCCGTCAGGACTGAAGCGCAGCGGAAGACGTCTGGCGTGGGGAATTTTGAAGCGGCGTCAGCCGCGGTCGCGAGGAGCCCGCTTTGGCGGGCGGGGAAAATCCCCCACGCTAGACGTTGCGGCGACGCGCCCAAGGGCCATTCTGACCTGTGGATGAGCGACGTGGATGCCAAAAGGGGGAGTGATCCTCATCGGGGCCTTTGGCTCATCAACCCTGGTCTCCGCTTGCGTTTACGGCAGGTGGTCCTGAGCGAGCCCGCCTGACGATCAAACGGATCTTCCCCAGCATGATAATCGGACAAGATCCGTAAGCGACCGAGAGCCCCGCTAATGTGGGGCATCAAGTGCCGCGCGCCTGGCGCGCGTCATTGTCGGCAAGCGCAGCGCGGTCGGGCACGAGTTGGTCCGAAAGGATCTCCGCTCCCGGCGGCTCGATGCCGGCGGGAGCGGGCGGCCGTGGCGGGGGCGACCGCGTGTGCGATTGCCCCAGCCTACCTCATGCTGCCAGACTGCTCGTCTCGCCCCCTCTATCTGTTTCGCTGGGCGCGACATATCCCGGTTGCAAGCTGTGAAGGAACGATGCCGCCTTCTCAGCCATGGATGCGGCCTGAAAGATCGCACGCTTGTCGTTTTTCAGGACCCGCAACCACGACTCAAGATAGCTCGCGTGATCCTCTGGGGGTTCGATGCTGATGTCGAGATCAGCTGCTAGGTAGGCCGAGCCGATTTCCGCAACCAGCTCCTCGCGCGCGTACCCTTCATCGCCCCACGTCTTGCGGCCCAGATCACGAGCAAGGCGGGTTTCGTGTTTCGTCCAATGCACCATTTCGTGCGCCAGCGTGGCGGCATATCCTTCAGCGGTGAAAAACTCATCGAAGGGCGGCATCTGAATGCAGTCGGCGGCCGGACTATAGAACGCGCGGCTTCCGCCGTGTCGAATAATGGCGCCGGTAGCGGAAAAAAATGCGTCGGCCGCTTCGATCCGCTCTTTCGGCGGGATGTCCAAACACTTCGTCGGGGCAGGGCGGAATTGCTCCGGAAGATTGTCGATCTGATCGCAGTTGAAGACGCTATAGCCCTTCATAAACGGGATACGGCGTTCGCTCTCATTGCCGTTGTCGTCAGTCTCGGTGCGGGCGATCGCGTTGGCATAGACCACGAGGGCGGCTTTCTCCCCCTTGCGGACCTGCCCGCCTAAAGCAGCGGCTTGACGGTATGTCATCCAATGCGAGGAGCAATAACCATTCGCCTGCGCTTCCATCCACAGAAGGATCGTGTTCATGCCGCGATATGGCTCGCCATTGGCGCGGAGTGGGCGCTGCGCCACGTTTCCATTCGCTCCCCAAGGCTGCATCCAAGGACGCACGCCTTGCTCAAGTTGGGCCACGATCTTGTCGGTGACACGCTGGTAGACGTCGATCCGCGTGATGTCCGAAGCAGGTTTCGTGCTCTTACGGGT
>NZ_BBWS01000061.1:0-3872 GCF_001463925.1 Aureimonas sp. N4
GGCTCGTCGTCCTTGCAAACGCCGCGCCCTAGCGCGTCCGCAAAAGTTCCACCGGTGGAACTTTCCTGCCCTCATTAGAACGCTTGAAGCCGTCCGAGTTCATGTTGCGGCGGCATCGGGACTTACCCACAGGCTCGACCTCTCTACAGCGCTATGAGAAGCGCGTTCGGTCTAGCCTGCGCTCCACTGCGTGGACCGGTCTTTCAGACTGGATAAGTCCAGGTCAGCGCCCAAAGCGCTCGATAGGCAAGAGGTGGTCGAAACGACCTTGAATGTTTATGATACGTTCTCAGCGGCCGTGGAGAGGACATCGCGTCGCCATAGTAGGAGTCGACCTCGTGCGTTCACCCTTCGATCCCACTTCGTCCAGCGTCTTTGAAGCCGCTCGTCTTGCGCGCCAAGCCATCGAACCGCCGAATGGTTTCTATGACCGAATGATGCTTTTTGAGCGCACGTCCTTACGCTCGGCCTTAGATCATGTGCGCCCCGATGCCTCGTTGCAACGCGCCCTGCAACCTCAGTTCGATGTTGGGCGGATTGCTGGCGCTAGCGACCTCCTGCGAGCGCAGACGGAGAGGGATCTCCAATGGCGGGAGATGCTCTCGCCGCTGGTCGTAGAACAAGCGCAGCTAGCGGCAGAGTTCAGCCATCACTTGTCGCTTCCATCCGCTATGGAGCAGTTCCGAACGCCCGTTCCCGACCTCAGGGATAAGTTGCTCAACCTGCACAGTGTCGAGCTTTGGACGCAGCCAGCCTATATGGATGCCTTCAATCGCACTTCGGCTCTGTCGGACGTTCTGACTGACAGTCTGCGGGTCGGCCGCGAACTTCGGGACGCTGCACGAGCGTTTACGCTCGAAGCTATTCCATCGTTCGACAGTTTGATCGACTACCGCCACTTTCTCGATGCTGCGGGCCTACAGCTACCACGCTGGCCTCGTTTCAGGCTTCTATCGGCAGCCGAAAAGCGTCGTCGCTTTAAAGAGCGGTTGAAGGAAAAGACAGAGCCGCCTCATGTGAAGCGCGCCAAATCGATGGTCCACCGCTACGAGCTCACGTTGCGCGAGATCCTCGACCAAGCGATGGCTAACGCCTACGGAGAGGAATGGCCCGAGACACGGCTCCCGCTGTGCGACTGCAAAGACTTGCTCGGCAGGTGGCAGAAGCGCGGTGGCGATGTCCTGGACCTTGCCGATTATGCACACTACGCACGGATCATGAGCCACCCAGAACATTTCGAGGTGGTGTTTGAGGCTGGGTTCGACGATCCCGACGCGTTGGCGGCGCTGTTGCATGACGCAGGTCGGCTTCGCGCAGCATCGCATCATGCGCGTGCCTTCACGCTGGAGGACCTTCGCGATCTCCGCGTGATTTGGAAAACGATAGAGACGGGGTTGCTCGCTTTCGTGAGCGATTATGACGTAGAATCGTGGGCCTGACGGGAGTCTGCGGTTCAAAGTTCCGCTTACCTTCCGCTGCCTTCCGCTGCGCGGCTCGCCTCCTAGGCCTCCCAACGCTTAGGCCAGTCGGGGAGGAGGTCCCTTAGGGTGGGTGGGGAGTATGAGGGGCGGGGGCAGGGCCCCCTCATGACAAGGCGGCGCGCTCGATGCGCGGCGCCTTGTCCCCCGACTCCCTCGATAAACGTAACCCTTCCGATCACCGCCCGAATGAAAGCAGGGCGGTCCATGGCTCAGCGGCGCCTAGGAAGGCCGTTTGCCACCGGCGCTGGTGCGATCGCCCGTTGAATCGGAGCGGCTGGAGTTCACTTCTGAGGCCCCTCCGCTGCGCCGTTGGAAGACACAGAAGGGGCCTTTCGGCCTCTCGATATCTACCGTTCTGCGCGCCTCAGCTTTTGCGGCGACCATAGGCCCGGTCAAAACGGCGACTGGAGATTTCTACCCCAACCAAGCCAGCGATGCCGACGGCCAGACCAAAAAGAGATATCCAAATCAGCGGATCGACGTTGCTCATCCTCAGTTCTCCGCCTTCAGCTTGCCTAAGATATAGAACGCGATGCCCTCAAGCACCATGGGAATGACGATCGCTAGGATAATCGCGGCCATCGCGGGGGGTTGCACGGTAGGATCAAAGGCTAGTCGCAGGCCGCCCAGACCAAAGATGGCCAGGGCGACGCTGTGCAGGATTGCGACCACGAGTTTGACGCGCTCGTTGAACCGCTTAGCCGTCAGCTTTTGTTCGCCACTCAGCGGGACTTCGGTTGGCGGTGTAGGGGATGTGCTGCTCATAGTCCTTTGGTATCGGACGCGGAATTAACCTTCATGGATCATCCTTCCCTGTAGAGCGATAGCCGGCGCTCCTTGGTGAGCGCATCACGGCGGGTGATGAACACATAGCCGTCCCAATCCCGCCACCGCTCCCAGCCCTGCGGGGTCGCGCGGCCATACCAGACGCGAACTTCGACGGTTTCTGGATCGATTTCCCGCTCTATCGAGACGGTAAAGCTGCCGCCCATACCGGATGGGGTGTCGTAAACGGTGACGCAGCGAGGAGATAACATGGGGCAGGGGTCTCCCGTGGTTGAACCGAGCCGTTTATGGGTCGCGGGCGCGGTCACTCGATGGGTTCCAGGTCTCGGATTTCGAGAAATTCGACCTTCTCCGTGCGCTCCGCGCCGATCAGATCGAGATTGACGTAGGTCCATTCGGGGAAGACGGACGAGGCGATGCGCCAGATAACGCCCACGCGGCCAAAGCGCTTTTCATCGGTTCCGTCGATGGTCCTTGCGGTGGTGACGATCTGGACGCGCTGGCCGACGCGCAGCCAGTTCGCCGCGCTTGCCAGCAAGGCCGCTTGGGTCTCCGGGTCGAGCTTGGCGCGCACACTGCGGCACCATGCGTGCGGATCATCGCTATTGCGGGTGAGGATGGTGGGCTTCGGGGGATGACGAGCGCGGTGCTGGCGGTGGACAGTCGCGCCTGCGAAAAGGTCGGGTTGGCTTCCGGCATGGCGGCGCTCGGCCGCTGTCTTTCGCTGCTTGGTGCGCCACAGGGCTTCAGGGGAGGGCGTTCCCATGGCTGACCCTCACAGAAAGGCAAGTTGATGGGTAGGCTGCGCAGCGCTGGCGGCTTCGATCAGACGCGCGCTCCTGCGCTCTGCCGCCTCGCGTTGGCGCTCTCGTGCTTCCGTGAAGTCGAAGCAGGCGACCTCGCAGGTGATCGCGGTATCCTTCCACTGGTCGCGAAAGAGGGACGTGTCGATGCCAACGCCCCCATCCATTTCCCATCCAGTCAGGCTCTGGAAGTCATAGCCCTTGCCGGTCTTGAGCCGGTCGAAGTAGGGGGCGCCGGAATAGCGGAAGCTGGCGGACCCCTGTGGGATCAGGAACGCGCCCCGGTCGGCCAGCTCGGCCGCAATGTCGATGATGTGAAACTCGAACTCCGGGCCACGGTAGCGCGGGGCGTTGCCGGATCGACGGACGCGGCCAAAGGGGGGATTGCCAATCGCCACATCGAAGTGGCCCAGCTCAAGCGCGTGCCAATCGAACACGTCGGCATTGATCCAGCGGGCTTCGGGAACGAGCTTGCGACCGACCTCGACATATCGCGGGTTGATCTCGACGCATGTTAGCTCGCTCGTGCCCTGAGCATTCCAGGT
The DNA here is from genome assembly GCF_001463925.1 of Aureimonas sp. N4. Taxonomy (NCBI): domain Bacteria; kingdom Pseudomonadati; phylum Pseudomonadota; class Alphaproteobacteria; order Hyphomicrobiales; family Aurantimonadaceae; genus Aureimonas; species Aureimonas sp. N4. The sequence continues at coordinate 3,616 of NZ_BBWS01000061.1, forward strand.
ACCGCGCTGCACGACATGGTAGGCGAGTCCGCCGATGCCGGCGCAAAGGTCGATGACGCGTCCCGTGCCAGCATCGATGGCGAAGTCCGAGGCCAGATCGTAGGGCGTGAAGAAGGCCCCGGCTGCGCCGTTTATGAAGTTTGCACCTTCGTGCCAGTTGCGCAGGACGAACTCACGCTCGTCGTCGGTGAGCCGATCTTTGGTCAGGATGGCCTCGGCCTCAGCATGGTCCTTGCGCTGCGCCTTGGTGAGCTTCG
>NZ_BBWS01000062.1:0-17518 GCF_001463925.1 Aureimonas sp. N4
GTTCATTCGAACGCACGAGCGGGCCCTTCGGGGCCCGTTTTCGTTTGGGGGCTATCTTGCCATCCCGGGAGATTGGAAGCGTTCTTGCTTGCTTGGCCGGGTCCGGGGGGACTAGAGCCTGTCAGGAAACAGGAAGGATGCCGTCATGTCTGCCGAAATCGCCCGCGTCTTCATTGGCTTCGATTCCAAGGAAGTGGTCGCCTACCATGTGCTGGCCCAGAGCATCATCGAGCACGCGACGATGCCCGTCCTGTTCTCGCCCATCGTGCTGCCGCATCTGCACGAGACCTTCACACGCGAGCGCAATGCGCTCCAGTCCACGGAATTCTCGTTCTCGCGCTTCCTCGTGCCCTATCTCAGCGGCTTCGAGGGCTGGAGCCTGTTCATGGACTGCGACATGCTGATGCGCGCCGACATTGCCGAGCTTTGGGCGCTCAGGGACGACAGCGCGGCGGTCATGTGCGTGAAGCACGACTACCAGCCGAAGGTCGAAACCAAGTTTCTGGGCCAGGTGCAGACCAAGTACGAGAAGAAGAACTGGTCGAGCGTCATGCTCTTCAACAATGCGCGCTGCCGCGCTCTGACGCCGGACTTCGTGAACAGCGCGACGGGCCTGGCGCTTCACCAGTTCAAATGGCTGGAGAGCGACAATGAGATCGGCGAACTGCCGGCCGCGTGGAACTGGCTCGTCAATGAATACGAACACGATGCGAGCGCGAAGAACGTCCATTTCACCGATGGCGGCCCTTACTTCGACGAGTATCGCAATGACGACTATGCCGAGGAATGGTTCGCCATGCGCGAGCGCATGTTGCATGTGACGCAGCGCGCGCTGAAGGCCTGACCGAATGACGAAACCGGAGGGCTTTCCGCAGGCTGGCGAATCAGACGCGCTCAATCGCTGGACTGCGTTCTTTCGCGGATTTTCGACCATCCTTCTGATCGCCAATAGCGACGCGGTTCGGATCGACGATCTGCGCGCGCGCTATGGCGAGGACGCTCTCTTCGTTTTCTTCAACAAGGTCTACAAGGTTCTGGATCGGCCCTTCGACGGTCCGTGCCTTCTCGTGGCGCGCTCCGGCCCGGCGGGCGCCAACATCGTCTATCGCCGCGAAGTGGGGGAGGTGACGAAACTCGTTCGCTCGCCGCGCTTCCGTGGCATCTGCAATCTACGGGCCGGCGCGGCGGAGCAATTCAGCCCGAGCGACGATTTCGCCATTCCCGAGCCCGTCGGGCATCTCGATTTGTCCGCCGATCTCTCCGGCTTCTACCCCGAGACGCATCTGGCGACGAGCGGTTTCGCCCTTGCGCTATTTCTGATCGAAGTCGCGCCCGAGTCGAAGGTCGTCCTCGCGGGTTTTACGGCCAGGCGCAGCCAGAAATGGAAGCTCTTCGCCGATCATGACTGGACCTTCGAGCAGATCGTCCTGCGCCTTCTCCTGCGCTCCGGGCGTCTGCACATGACGGGCAGCGTCGCGCCCGATCTGTTCGGCGCGGTGTCGCGACGATTCCCCGAGTTCTCGTCGGGCGACGTGTCGAGCGTCGCGGCCGAGGTGCTGACGGAGCGGCTGGAAGGGGCGAATCTGGCGATCGACGATCTTCTGAAACTGACGCGACCCCAACGTCGCTTTGACGCGCTTTTACGCCGTCTCAAGCCTAAAACACGAAAGGCCAAGCTTGCTGAGCGCCAAGCCCAGCAATAGGGCTTGCAAAAGCGTGTCGATCTGGATATCTCCAACTCCACGACGACCCCCGCAGGGGTATAGCTCAGTTGGTAGAGCGGCGGTCTCCAAAACCGCAGGTCGTAGGTTCGAGCCCTACTGCCCCTGCCAGTTTCCTCCCAGTCAAAATGATTTCGACCCCCTTGTGAATCGGTTCGGGTCGGTTTATGTAGTTTTTAACAGACGCGTGGCGCGCGGAGCTGGTCACACAGCTTTACGCGCCTTCTGCCGTGAGCGGTGCATGGCCTCCAAGACAAATCCTTTTACGTTTCTGCAGCAGGTGCGGACCGAAGTCGCGAAGGTGACCTGGCCCACTCGTCGCGAGACGGTGATTTCGACCATTATGGTTTTCATCATGGTCGCCTTTGCGGCGACTTTCCTTTTCGTGGCGGATCAGGCGATCGGCTATGGGGTCGGCGCCATCATGAGCGCTGGTCGATAAAAGACGTTTATACGCAGGAATTTCATGGCCGCTCGCTGGTACATCGTCCACGCCTATTCGAACTTCGAAAAGAAGGTTGCCGAATCCATCGAGGAGCAGGCGCGCCAGAAGGGTCTTTCGGACAAATTCGAGAAGATCCTCGTTCCGACCGAAAAGGTGACGGAAGTTCGTCGCGGCCGTAAGGTGGACTCGGAGCGCAAGTTCTTTCCGGGCTACGTGCTGGTGAAGGCGGATCTGACCGATCAGGTGTTCTCGCTCATCAAGAACACGCCGAAGGTCACCGGGTTCCTGGGTCCCGACAACAGGCCCGTTCCGATTTCCGAGGCGGAAGCCACGCACATCCTGAGTCAGGTTCAGGAAGGTGTCGAGCGTCCCAAGGCCTCGATCTCTTTTGATGTGGGTGAGCAGATCCGCGTATCGGATGGGCCTTTCGCATCGTTCAATGGTGTGGTTCAGGAAGTCGACCATGAGCGGGCGCGCCTGAAAGTGGAAGTTTCGATCTTCGGCCGTGCAACGCCCGTCGATCTTGAATTCGGTCAGGTCGAGAAGATCTGATCGAGAGGGCCTTGCGGCTCTCGACCGTGCGGAAGGTGAGGCGGGCTGAGCCGGCTCTCCAAGATCCGAACCGCACATCTGCATGGGGCTTTCGAGCCCAAAGGCCGGATTGCCGGCACAACGAAAAGGCAGAAGCTTATGGCTAAGAAAGTAGCAGGCCAGCTTAAGCTGCAGGTCAAGGCCGGTTCGGCGACTCCGTCGCCCCCGATCGGTCCCGCCCTCGGTCAGCGCGGCATCAACATCATGGAGTTCTGCAAGGCGTTCAACGCGCAGACCCAGGAGATGGAGAAGGGATCGCCCGTTCCGGTCGTGATCACCTACTACGTCGATAAGTCCTTCACCTTCGTGATGAAGACGGCTCCCGTGAGCTTCTTCCTCAAGAAGGCGGCTGGCCTCACCAGCGGCTCCAAGGAGCCCGGCAAGGTCGTTGCCGGCAAGGTCACGCAGGCTCAGGTCCGCGAGATCGCCGAGAAGAAGATGAAGGATCTGAACGCGAATGACGTCGATGCCGCCATGACCATGGTCATGGGCTCGGCTCGTTCGATGGGCCTGGAAGTGGTGGGCTGAGACGATGGCTAAGATTGCAAAGCGCATTGCGAAGGCCCGCGAGGGTATCGACCGCGAGAAGCTCTACGACCTCGCCGACGCGATCGCTCTTCTGAAGGAGCGTTCCACGGCCAAGTTCGACGAGACGATCGAAATCGCGATGAATCTCGGCGTCGATCCTCGTCATGCGGACCAGATGGTTCGTGGCGTCGTCAATCTTCCGAACGGCACTGGCCGTACGGTCCGCGTCGCGGTCTTCGCGCGCGGCGCCAAGGCCGACGAAGCTCGCGCTGCCGGCGCCGACATCGTCGGAGCGGAAGAGCTGGTCGAGCAGGTTCAGGGCGGTCAGATCGACTTCGACCGCGCCATCGCGACCCCGGACATGATGGGCCTCGTCGGTCGTCTCGGTAAGGTGCTCGGCCCGCGCGGCCTGATGCCGAACCCGCGCGTTGGCACGGTGACCATGGACGTCGCTGCGGCCGTCAAGGCGTCGAAGGGCGGTGCGGTCGAGTTCCGCGTCGAGAAGGCCGGCATCATTCACGCTGGCGTCGGCAAGGCCTCGTTCGGCGCGGACGCGCTACTCGAGAACATCCGCGCTTTCGCGGACGCCGTCACCAAGGCGAAGCCGTCGGGCGCCAAGGGCAATTATGTCCAGCGCATCGCGGTTTCCTCGACCATGGGCCCCGGCATCAAGGTCGACCCCGCGACGGTTCGTCCGGTCGCCTGATTGCAATTCGGAAGGACAGGGGGCATATCCCGTCCTTCCAACATCATCTCGAGTCGCGAGAGCGGCTCGGATAGGTGAGGCTTCTCGCGAAGCCTCGCTTCCTGTCCAAGATTGCGGGCGACCATTCGGATGATCCGAGGGGTCTTAATCCACCAGCCTGCATGAGACGGGGAAAGATCCGAATTCGTTGGCCTATGGCCAAGACCTTCGGTTCGAACCTCTGAATGCCTTGTGTTGTCTACGGTTCCCATGCGGACCCAGGGAAGCCAAGGGGACAGGATCCTCGAGCGTCGTTCGGTTCGCCGAACGGCAAACGGCAACCGGAGCTTGCTCGCAAGGGTAAGTTCCAACTGGAGAGTGGCAGTGGACAGAGCGGAAAAGCGCGAGTTCGTCACCGAGCTGAACGGAGCCTTCAAGGCGTCCGGTTCGATCGTGGTGGCTCGTTATGCCGGTCTCACCGTCGCGCAGATGAACGATCTTCGTACGAAGATGCGTGCGCAGGGTGGAACCGTCAAAGTCGCGAAGAACCGCCTCGCCCAAATTGCTCTTCAAGGCACGGACGCCGAAAAGATCGACGGATTGTTTCAGGGCCAGACCCTGATCGCCTATTCCGCCGATCCGATTGCGGCTCCGAAGGTGGCCAACGACTTCGCCAAGGGGAACGACAAGCTCGTCATCCTCGGTGGAGCGATGGGCACCACGGCCCTCGATGCGGAAGGGGTCAAGGCTTTGGCCGCCCTTCCGTCGCTCGACGAACTGCGCGGAAAGCTGCTGGGCATGATCCAGACCCCGGCGACCCGTATCGCAGCCGTCGTTGCGGCACCCGCGGCTCAGCTCGCGCGCGTGTTCTCGGCCTATGCCAAGAAGGACGAAGCGGCGTGAGGCTTGTTCCTCGCTGCATTCAGAACATTCGAACTGTAAAGGAAGACTACTATGGCTGATCTCGCCAAGATCGTTGAAGACCTGTCGAGCCTGACCGTCCTCGAGGCCGCTGAGCTCTCGAAGATGCTCGAAGAGAAGTGGGGCGTCTCCGCTGCAGCTCCCGTCGCCGTTGCCGCCGCTGGCGGCGCTGGCCCGGTGGCTGAAGTCGAAGAGAAGACCGAGTTCGACGTGATCCTCGCCGAAGCCGGCGCGAACAAGATCAACGTCATCAAGGAAGTCCGCGCGATCACGGGCCTCGGCCTCAAGGAAGCCAAGGACCTCGTCGACGGCGCTCCGAAGCCGGTCAAGGAAGCCGTCTCGAAGGACGAAGCTGCCAAGATCAAGGACCAGCTCGAGAAGGCTGGCGCGAAGGTCGACGTCAAGTAAGACCGCCTTCTTGGCGTCTTGCGCATGAAAATGGCGGGCGGGACGGCAGTTTGCCGTTCCGCCTTCCGTGCTCGGGGCGGAACCTTCGTTTCGAGCGTGCGTGTCTCCCGAGGGCCGGGCTTCGGCTTTCGGGAGACACGGACCGGCCTCTGGTCCCCACAGTCTGACGCCGAGCGGCGGGCCCACCGCGACAGGCGTTTCTCCCCGGCGGGGAGGACAGTATAGTTCAGCCCTTCGGTCAAGGGCGCTGACGAGAGCAAGGAGCGACGATGTCTCAGACGACGACGTTTAGCGGTCGCAGGCGCGTACGCAAGTTCTTCGGGTCCATCCCCGAAGTCGCCGAGATGCCCAATCTCATTGAGGTTCAGAAGGCGTCCTATGATCAGTTCCTCATGGTGGACGAGCCCGAGGGCGGGCGTCCCGACGAGGGGCTGCAGTCCGTTTTCCGCTCCGTTTTCCCGATTTCCGACTTCGCCGGCCATTCGATGCTGGAATTCGTCAAGTACGAGTTCGAGCAGCCGAAATTCGACGTCGATGAGTGCCGCCAGCGTGATCTGACCTACGCGGCGCCGCTCAAGGTGACGCTGCGCCTCATCGTGTTCGATGTCGACGAGGATACGGGCTCCAAGTCCATCAAGGACATCAAGGAGCAGGACGTCTACATGGGCGACATGCCGCTCATGACGATGAACGGCACCTTCATCGTCAACGGCACGGAGCGCGTCATCGTCTCGCAGATGCACCGTTCGCCGGGCGTCTTCTTCGATCACGACAAGGGCAAGTCGCACTCGTCCGGCAAGCTGCTCTTTGCCGCGCGCGTCATCCCCTATCGCGGCTCCTGGCTCGATATCGAGTTCGACGCCAAGGACATCGTGTTTGCGCGCATCGACCGGCGCCGCAAGATTCCCGTGACCTCGCTCCTCATGGCGCTGGGCATGGATGGCGAAGAGATCCTCTCCACCTTCTACAATGTGGTGAAGTTCGAGAAGGGCAAGGACGGCTGGCGGATTCCGTTCTCGGTCGAGCGCGTGCGCGGCCAGAAGGCGATCACCGACCTGATCGACGCCGATTCCGGCGAAGTGCTGGTCGAAGCCGGCAAGAAGGTCACCGCTCGTCAGGCGCGCCAGATGAAGGAGCGCGGCGTCGTGGCTCTGCGCGCCACTGACGAGGACCTGTTCGGCAACTATCTCGCCGAGGACGTCGTGAATTTCGCGACGGGCGAAATCTATCTCGAAGCGGGCGACGAGATCGACGAGAAGACCCTCAAGGTTCTGCTCGACGCGGGCTACGAGGACGTACCCGTTCTCGACATCGATCACGTGACGGTCGGCGCCTATATTCGCAATACGCTGGCGGCCGACAAGAACGAGAATCGCCAGGACGCGCTGTTCGACATCTACCGCGTCATGCGCCCCGGCGAGCCGCCGACGATGGAAACGGCGGAGGCCATGTTCCAGTCGCTGTTCTTCGATGCCGAGCGCTACGACCTGTCGGCGGTCGGTCGCGTCAAGATGAACATGCGTCTCGACGTCAACGCCGAGGATACGGTTCGCGTCCTGCGCAAGGAAGACATTCTGGCGGTGGTTCGCCTGCTCGTGGACCTGCGCGACGGCAAGGGCGAGATTGACGACATCGACAATCTCGGCAACCGCCGCGTGCGTTCGGTCGGCGAGCTCATGGAGAACCAGTACCGCGTCGGTCTGCTCCGCATGGAGCGCGCGATCAAGGAGCGCATGTCGTCGGTCGAGATCGACACCGTCATGCCGCAGGACCTGATCAACGCGAAGCCGGCGGCCGCCGCCGTGCGCGAGTTCTTCGGCTCGTCGCAGCTGTCGCAGTTCATGGATCAGACCAACCCGCTTTCCGAGATCACGCACAAGCGTCGTCTCTCGGCGCTCGGCCCCGGTGGTCTGACCCGCGAGCGCGCCGGCTTCGAAGTGCGCGACGTGCACCCGACGCATTACGGCCGTATCTGCCCGATCGAAACGCCGGAAGGCCCGAATATCGGTCTGATCAACTCGCTGGCCACTTTCGCACGCGTCAACAAGTACGGCTTCATCGAAAGCCCGTATCGCCGCGTTGTGGACGGGAAGGTGACGGGCGACGTCGTCTATCTGTCCGCGATGGAAGAGTCGAAGCACTACGTGGCTCAGGCGAACGCCATCCTGACGGATGACATGCGCTTTGCCGAAGACTCGGTCATCTGCCGTCATTCCGGCGACGTGATGATGACGCCGCGCGAGAACGTCGATCTGATGGACGTGTCGCCGAAGCAGCTCGTGTCGGTCGCGGCTGCGCTCATTCCGTTCCTCGAGAACGACGACGCGAACCGCGCTCTCATGGGCTCGAACATGCAGCGTCAGGCCGTGCCGCTGGTGCGCGCCGAAGCGCCGTTCGTCGGCACCGGCATGGAAGCCGTCGTGGCGCGCGACTCGGGCGCTGCCATCGCCGCTCGTCGTGGCGGTGTGGTCGATCAGGTGGATGCGACGCGTATCGTTGTCCGCGCGACGGAAGACCTCGAAGGCGGTCGTTCGGGCGTCGACATCTATCGCCTGATGAAGTTCCAGCGTTCCAACCAGTCGACCTGCATCAACCAGCGCCCGCTGGTGAAGATGGGCGACCGGGTGCGCCGCGGGGACATCATCGCGGACGGTCCGTCGACCGATCTCGGCGATCTCGCCCTCGGCCGGAACGTGCTCGTCGCGTTCATGCCGTGGAACGGCTACAACTACGAGGATTCGATCCTCCTGTCCGAGCGCATCGTCGCCGACGACGTCTTCACCTCGATTCATATCGAGGAATTCGAGGTCATGGCGCGCGACACCAAGCTCGGCCCTGAGGAAATCACGCGCGACATTCCGAACGTGTCGGAAGAAGCGCTGAAGAATCTCGACGAAGCGGGCATCGTCTATATCGGCGCGGAAGTGCAGCCGGGCGACATCCTGGTCGGGAAGATCACGCCGAAGGGCGAAAGCCCGATGACGCCGGAAGAGAAGCTTCTGCGCGCCATCTTCGGTGAAAAGGCGTCCGACGTCCGCGATACCTCGAACCGTATGCCTCCCGGCACCTACGGTACGGTCGTGGAAGTGCGCGTCTTCAACCGCCACGGCGTGGAAAAAGACGAGCGCGCGATGGCGATCGAGCGCGAGGAGATCGAGCGTCTCGCGAAGGACCGAGACGACGAGCAGGCCATTCTCGACCGTAACGTCTATGGCCGCCTGGTCGAGATGCTGAACGGGCAGGCGGGTGTCGCCGGTCCGCGTGGCTTCCGTAAGGGGACGCAGATCTCGCCCGACGTGATGAACGAGTATCCCCGCTCGCAGTGGTGGATGTTCGCCGTCGAAGACGAGCGGATGCAGGGCGAACTCGAAGGGCTGCGGTCCGTCTACGACGAGTCCAAGAAGACGCTCGAACAGCGCTTCATGGACAAGGTCGAGAAGGTCCAGCGCGGCGACGAACTGCCTCCGGGCGTCATGAAGCAGGTGAAGGTCTTCGTCGCGGTCAAGCGCAAGATCCAGCCGGGCGACAAGATGGCTGGCCGTCACGGCAACAAGGGCGTCGTCTCGCGCATCGTGCCGGTGGAGGACATGCCGTTCACCGCCGATGGCACGCATGTCGACATCGTTCTGAACCCGCTGGGCGTGCCGTCGCGCATGAATGTCGGTCAGATTCTCGAGACGCATCTCGGCTGGGCTTGCGCCGGCATGGGACGCCAGATCGGTGATCTGCTCGAGGCTTACCAGCAGACGCATGATGTAGCCCCGCTGCGCAACGAGATCGCCGAACTGATGGGCGAGAGCGAACGCAACGAGCGCGTGGCGCAGTATGACGAGGAATCCGTCGTCACGCTGGCCAAGCAGCTGCGCAAGGGTGTGTCGATCGCAACGCCGGTGTTCGACGGTGCGAACGAGCGCGACATCGTGGAGATGCTCGAAAAGGCCGGTCTGAATGGCTCCGGTCAGGTCACCTTGCATGACGGTCGTACGGGCGAGCCCTTCGATCGTCAGGTCACGGTCGGCTACATCTACATGCTGAAGCTGCACCACCTCGTGGACGACAAGATCCACGCCCGTTCGATCGGCCCGTACTCGCTCGTCACCCAGCAGCCGTTGGGCGGTAAGGCGCAGTTCGGCGGCCAGCGCTTCGGCGAAATGGAGGTCTGGGCGCTCGAAGCCTATGGTGCCGCCTACACGCTGCAGGAAATGCTGACCGTGAAGTCGGACGACGTGGCGGGTCGCACCAAGGTCTACGAGTCGATCGTGCGTGGCGATGACGCGTTCGAGTCCGGCATTCCCGAGAGCTTCAACGTTCTCGTCAAGGAAATGCGCTCGCTCGGCCTCGACGTCGATCTGTCGAACACGGTGGCTGAACTGCCTTACTCCGGGTCCCCTGTGGAAGGGCTGCCCGACGCGGCCGAATAGGCCGCCTCGCAAACGCCGCCTTGTGCGGTCAGGATCGGCGCCCAACGTCTGGGGGCCGATCGGTCTTTGCGGAATCGTTCTTGGCGCCGGCTCCGCCCGGTGCATGGAGAGGCCCCGGGCCTCATAAGGAGACAGCACCATGAACCAAGAGGTTATGAATCTCTTCAATCCTCAGGTGCAGGCGCAAACGTTCGACTCGATCCGGATCTCGATCGCGAGCCCGGAAAAGATCCTGTCCTGGTCGTTCGGCGAGATCAAGAAGCCGGAAACGATCAACTACCGCACGTTCAAGCCCGAGCGTGACGGCCTGTTCTGCGCGCGTATCTTCGGCCCGATCAAGGACTACGAGTGCTTGTGCGGCAAGTACAAGCGCATGAAGTACAAGGGCATCATTTGCGAAAAGTGCGGCGTCGAGGTCACCCTCTCGCGCGTGCGGCGCGAGCGCATGGGCCATATCGAGCTGGCCGCTCCGGTTGCGCACATCTGGTTCCTGAAGTCGCTTCCGAGCCGCATCGGCACGCTGCTCGACATGACGCTGAAGGATATCGAACGCGTCCTGTATTTCGAGAACTACATCGTCACCGAGCCTGGTCTTACTGCCCTGAAGGAGCATCAGCTCCTCTCGGAAGAAGAGTACCTGATCGCCGTTGACGAATATGGCGAGGATTCGTTCACCGCGTTGATCGGCGCGGAGGCGATCCAAGAACTTCTGGCTTCGATGGATCTCGAGCGGATCGCCGGCGATCTGCGCGAGGAGCTTGCGACGACAACGTCCGAGCTCAAGACCAAGAAGCTGATGAAGCGGCTGAAGATCGTCGAGAACTTCTTGGAGTCGGGCAACCGTCCCGAGTGGATGATCATGAGCGTGATCCCGGTGATCCCGCCGGATCTGCGTCCGCTCGTGCCGCTCGACGGTGGCCGTTTCGCTACGTCCGATCTGAACGATCTGTATCGTCGCGTCATCAACCGCAACAACCGCCTGAAGCGGCTGATCGAACTGCGCGCGCCGGGCATCATCATCCGCAACGAGAAGCGCATGCTTCAAGAAGCGGTGGACGCGCTGTTCGACAACGGTCGTCGCGGCCGCGTCATCACGGGCGCCAACAAGCGCCCGCTGAAGTCGCTGTCCGACATGCTGAAGGGCAAGCAGGGCCGCTTCCGCCAGAACCTGCTCGGCAAGCGCGTCGATTATTCCGGCCGCTCGGTCATCGTGACCGGCCCGAGCCTCAAGCTGCACCAGTGCGGCCTGCCGAAGAAGATGGCGCTTGAGCTGTTCAAGCCCTTCATCTACGCGCGTCTCGACGCCAAGGGCTTCTCCTCGACGGTGAAGCAGGCCAAGAAACTGGTCGAGAAGGAGCGCCCGGAGGTCTGGGATATTCTCGACGAGGTCATCCGCGAGCATCCGGTTCTTCTGAACCGCGCGCCGACGCTGCACCGCCTGGGCATCCAGGCCTTCGAGCCGGTCCTGATCGAAGGCAAGGCGATCCAGCTGCATCCGCTGGTCTGCACGGCCTTTAACGCGGACTTCGACGGCGACCAGATGGCGGTTCACGTGCCGCTGTCGATCGAGGCGCAGTTGGAAGCGCGCGTCCTCATGATGTCGACCAACAACATCCTGCATCCGGCCAATGGTCTGCCGATCATCGTGCCGTCGCAGGACATGGTTCTCGGTCTCTACTATCTTTCGATCATGAACGAGAACGAGCCGGGGCAGGGCATGGCCTTCTCCGACATCGGTGAACTCGAGCACGCGATCGCCTCGAAGGTCGTGACGCTGCACACGAAGATTCGTGGCCGCATCCGTTCGATCGACAAGGACGGCAACGAGACGTCCAAGATCTACGAGACGACGCCGGGTCGTATGCTCATCGGCCAGCTCTTGCCGAAGACGCACAAGATCACCTTCGACATCGCCAACGACTTGATGACGAAGAAGAACATCTCGAAGATGATCGACACCGTCTACCGCCACTGCGGTCAGAAGGACACGGTGATCTTCTGTGATCGCATCATGCAGCTCGGCTTCAAGCATGCCTGCCTCGCCGGCATTTCGTTCGGCAAGGACGACATGGTCATCCCGGATACCAAGCCGAAGCTGATCGGTGAGACACAGACGCTCGCGAAGGAATATGAGCAGCAGTACAATGACGGCCTGATCACGCAGGGCGAAAAGTACAACAAGGTCGTCGACGCCTGGGCCAAGTGCACGGACAAGATCGCCGACGAGATGATGAGCCGCATTCGTGCGGTCGAATTCAACCCGGACACGGGTCGGCAGAAGCCAATGAACTCGATTTACATGATGTCGCACTCCGGTGCGCGCGGTTCGCCCACGCAGATGCGTCAGCTCGGCGCGATGCGCGGCCTGATGACCAAGCCGTCGGGCGAGATCATCGAAACGCCGATCATCTCGAACTTCAAGGAAGGTCTGACGGTTCTCGAATACTTCAACTCCACCCACGGTGCCCGTAAAGGTCTCGCGGATACGGCGTTGAAGACGGCGAACTCGGGTTACCTCACCCGTCGTCTGGTCGACGTGGCGCAGGACTGCATCATCACGCAGACCGATTGCGGCACGCCGAACGGTCTGACGATGCAGCCGATCGTCGATGCCGGTCAGGTCGTGGCGACGCTCGGCCAGCGCATTCTCGGCCGCACCGCGCTGGAGGACATCCTCCATCCGGTGACCGGCGACATCCTCGTGAAGGGCGGCGTCACGGTCGAGGAGCGGGATGTCGACATCATCGAGAAGGCTGGCGTTCAGTCGGTGAAGATTCGCTCGGCGCTGACCTGCGAAGTGCGCACCGGCATTTGCGCCGTCTGCTACGGTCGCGATCTGGCGCGCGGCACGCCCGTTAACATGGGCGAGGCCGTCGGCGTCATCGCGGCTCAGTCGATCGGCGAGCCGGGCACGCAGCTTACCATGCGCACGTTCCACATGGGCGGCACGGCGCAGGTGGTCGATCAATCGTTCCTGGAAGCTTCCTATGAGGGCAGCGTCCAGATCCGCAACCGCAACGTGGTGCGCGATTCCGAAGGCCGACTCGTGGCCATGGGTCGCAACATGGCGATCCTGATCCTCGACCCGTCGGGCAAGGAACGCGCTTCGCACCGCGTCACCTACGGTTCGCGGATCTTCGTGGACGATGGTGATCAGGTGCGTCGCGGCCAGCGTATCGCCGAGTGGGATCCCTATACCCGCCCGGTTCTGACCGAAATGGACGGTGTCGTGGAGTTCGAGGACCTCGTGGAAGGTCTCTCGGTTTCGGAACAGGCCGACGAGTCGACCGGTATCACCAAGCGTCAGGTTATCGACTGGCGGGCGAACCCGCGCGGGTCGGACTTGAAGCCTGCGCTCGTCATCCGGAAGGAAGACGGGACGATCGCCAAGCTCCAGCGTGGCACGGACGCGCGCTACCTCCTTTCGGTGGACGCGATCCTTTCCGTCGAGCCGGGCTCTAAGGTGCGTGCCGGTGACGTTCTTTCGCGCATTCCGATGGAAAGCGCGAAGACCAAGGACATCACGGGCGGTCTGCCGCGCGTCGCCGAACTCTTCGAAGCGCGTCGTCCGAAAGACAACGCCATCATCGCGGAGATCGACGGCACGATCCGGTTCGGCCGCGACTACAAGAACAAGCGCCGCATCATCATCGAACCGCATGCGGATGGCATCGAGCCTGTCGAATACCTGATCCCGAAGGGCAAGCCCTTCCATCTTCAGGAAGGCGACATGATCGAGAAGGGCGACCACATTCTCGATGGCAACCCGGCGCCGCATGACATCCTGGCCATTCGTGGTGTCGAGGCGCTGGCGAGCTACCTCGTCAACGAAATCCAGGAAGTCTACCGACTGCAGGGCGTGTTGATCAACGACAAGCACATCGAGGTGATCGTTCGCCAGATGCTGCAGAAGGTCGAGATCGTGGAGTCCGGTGACTCCGGCTACATTCCGGGCGACAATGTCGATCGGATCGAGCTGGCCGAAGTCAACGAGCGTCTGGTGGAAGAGGGCAAGAAGCCGGCCTCCGGCAACCCGGTCCTCCTCGGCATAACCAAGGCCTCGCTGCAGACGCCGAGCTTCATCTCGGCGGCGTCCTTCCAAGAGACCACACGCGTCCTTACGGAAGCGGCGGTCGCGGGCAAGATGGATACGCTGCAGGGGCTCAAGGAAAACGTTATCGTCGGCCGTCTCATCCCGGCCGGTACGGGCGGCATGATGACCCAGGTTCGTCGCATCGCCTCGTCGCGTGACGATCTCATCATCGACGATCGCCGCAAGGCTTCGGCGTCGCCGAGCGCGGACCGCCTGCTGACGAACATGACCAACGCGGCCGAGTAAACTGGTCGTGACCCGAGACAGGGGAGGGCGCCGCTCGGCGCCCTTTTCTTTATGCCGACGGCTTGGTGCCTGAGTTCAGGTTGTCAAGGGCACGTGGTGGAACGGGGCTTGACGCGCCGTCGCGGAATCGTTAAACACCCGCCAACAGAGCCGATGTAAGGCACGATATTCCCCGGAGCGACGCGCTCGGGAATGGCTCCTTAAACAAGGCTTCGTTCAACGAGACGCACCATTGCTGGTCGCATGATCGCGGTTTTGCCTGCGATCCTCTGCATCATTCCCGGGCAGACCTCTTATTATGTGAGGTCGACGCCCGGTTTCGCGTATGAACTATGCGGACCGAATCGCGGCAAGTGCCGATCGTTTCGAACCGAGATTTGAGAAGAAGGAAGGTTGGAATGCCGACCATCAACCAGCTGATCCGGAAGCCCCGCGTCCGCCCGAGCGAGCGCAATACGGTTCCGGCTCTCCAGGCCAATCCCCAGAAGCGCGGCGTTTGCACTCGCGTTTACACCACGACCCCGAAGAAGCCGAACTCGGCTCTCCGTAAGGTCGCCAAGGTGCGTCTGGTCAATGGCTTCGAGGTCATCGGCTACATCCCCGGCGAGGGGCATAACCTTCAGGAGCACTCCGTGGTCATGATCCGCGGCGGCCGCGTGAAGGATCTTCCGGGTGTGCGCTACCACATTATTCGTGGCGTGCTCGATACCCAGGGCGTCAAGGATCGTCGTCAGCGTCGTTCGAAGTACGGCGCGAAGCGTCCGAAGTAAGCCCGACCGAACGATTTAGAGAGAGCATTCGATGTCCCGTCGTCACTCTGCAGAAAAGCGCGAGATCAATCCGGATCCGAAGTTTGGTGATCTGGTTGTTACGAAGTTCATGAACGCCGTCATGTATGATGGCAAGAAGTCGGTGGCGGAGCGCATCGTCTACGGCGCGTTTGATGTCATGGGCGAAAAGACCCGCCAGGATGCCATCGGCATCTTCCATCAGGCGCTCGAGAACGTCGCTCCCCATGTGGAAGTCCGTTCGCGCCGCGTCGGTGGTGCGACCTATCAGGTCCCGGTCGATGTTCGTCCCGAGCGTCGTCAGGCTCTAGCCATTCGTTGGTTGATCACTGCCGCTCGCAACCGTAACGAGACCACGATGGTGGATCGTCTGTCGGGCGAGCTGATGGATGCGGCGAACAATCGCGGCAGCGCCGTGAAGAAGCGCGAAGACACGCACCGTATGGCAGAAGCGAATCGCGCGTTCTCGCACTACCGCTGGTAAGTCCGGCTTCAATCCGAAAGGCGACGCCCGATGGCCCGCGAATATAAGATCGAAGACTACCGCAATTTTGGCATCATGGCCCACATCGATGCCGGCAAGACGACCACGACCGAGCGGATCCTCTACTACACCGGTAAGTCCCACAAGATCGGCGAAGTCCATGACGGCGCCGCGACCATGGACTGGATGGAGCAGGAGCAGGAACGCGGCATTACGATCACGTCCGCCGCGACCACGACCTTCTGGAAGGGTCGCGACGAGAAGATGCGTCGCTTCAACATCATTGACACGCCGGGACACGTCGACTTCACGATCGAAGTCGAGCGCTCGCTCCGCGTTCTCGATGGGGCGATCGCTCTCCTGGACGCGAACGCCGGTGTCGAGCCGCAGACCGAAACGGTTTGGCGTCAGGCCGACAAGTATCACGTTCCCCGTATGATGTTCGTCAACAAGATGGACAAGACGGGCGCGGACTTCTTCCGCTGCGTGGACATGATCAAGACTCGCCTCGGCGCGCGTCCGATCGTCGTCCAGCTGCCGATCGGTGCCGAGAACGAGTTCAAGGGCGTCGTCGATCTGATCGAGATGAAGGCCCTGGTCTGGCGCGACGAGTCTCTAGGCGCTCAGTGGGACGTCGTTGAAATTCCGGCCGACCTCGCCGATCAGGCGCAAGAATATCGCGAGCTCATGATCGAGACCGCGGTGGAAGTCGACGAAGTCGCCATGGAAGCCTATCTCGAAGGCAACATGCCGGATAACGACAAGCTCCGCGCGCTGATCCGCAAGGGCACCTGCGAAGTCACGTTCACGCCAATCTTCTGCGGCTCGGCGTTCAAGAACAAGGGCGTTCAGCCCCTGCTCGACGGCGTCGTGGACTTCCTGCCGTCGCCGGTCGACGTGCCCGCGATCAAGGGCATCGACCCGAAGAACGAGACCGAGACGACGCGCGTTTCGTCTGATGACGAGCCTCTCTCGATGCTCGCCTTCAAGATCATGAACGACCCGTTCGTCGGTTCGCTCACCTTCTGCCGCATCTATTCCGGCAAGCTCACCAAGGGCACCGGCGTTCAGAACACGGTGAAGGAGAAGCGCGAACGCATCGGCCGTATGCTGCAGATGCACTCGAACTCCCGTGAAGACATCGAAGAGGCGTTCGCGGGCGACATCGTCGCTCTCGCCGGCCTCAAGGAAGTCACCACGGGCGACACGCTTTGCGATCCTCTGAAGCCGGTCATTCTGGAGCGCATGGAATTCCCCGATCCGGTCATCGAGATCGCGATCGAGCCGAAGACCAAGGGCGATCAGGAAAAGATGGGTCTCGCGCTCAACCGCTTGGCCGCCGAAGATCCCTCGTTCCGCGTCAAGACTGACGAAGAGTCCGGCCAGACGATCATCGCCGGCATGGGCGAGCTTCACCTCGACATTCTCGTCGATCGCATGAAGCGCGAGTTCAAGGTCGAGGCGAATATCGGCGCCCCGCAGGTCGCCTATCGCGAGACGATCACCCGCGCGGCGGATGTCGACTACACGCACAAGAAGCAGACCGGTGGTACCGGCCAGTTCGCTCGCGTGAAGTTGCACATCGAGCCAGGTGAGCCGACCACTGGCTATGTCTTCGAATCGAAGATCATCGGCGGTGCGGTTCCGAAGGAATACGTGCCGGGCGTTCAGAAGGGCATCGCTTCGGTGATGACCTCGGGCCCGCTTGCCGGCTTCCCGATGGTCGACATCAAGGCCGAGCTCATCGACGGTGCCTACCACGACGTCGACTCGTCGGTTCTGGCTTTCGAAATCGCCTCGCGCGCTGGCTTCCGCGAAGCCATCCAGAAGGCTGGTCCGAAGCTCCTCGAGCCGATCATGAAGGTCGAAGTCGTGACGCCGGAAGACTATGTCGGTGATGTGATCGGCGACTTGAACAGCCGCCGCGGCCAGATCCAGGGCACGGAGTCGCGGGGAATCGCGACTGTTGTCAACGCGATGGTTCCCCTCGCGAACATGTTCGGTTATGTGAACACTCTGCGTTCGATGTCTCAGGGCCGCGCCCAGTACTCGATGCAGTTCGATCACTACGAGCAGGTTCCGAACCAGGTCGCGGAAGAGATCCAGAAGAAGTTCGCCTGACGCTTCGGCGAAGGCGAATCCCTGTTGGCTCATGTGAGCCGAACGAATGATTTGATGGAGTGCCGC
>NZ_BBWS01000063.1:0-10269 GCF_001463925.1 Aureimonas sp. N4
CAGACTTAGATGCGTAAATCGATTTGAAGATTTCATTTTAAACAAGTATAATATTCTCTATATCGAATTGAATGCGGCGCTTAGCACGGCGATATAATTTCGTTCACACATCTGTTAATTCAATCAATCGGCAACCATCCGCTCGTTCATGATCTAGCCTGATGGGTGCAGCCCCCTCTTGTTCTTGAGTTGCTCGAACATATAGCACCGGGCCCTGCGCAATTACTTAGTATGCGCTGCCGCCTTCTGCTCAATGGGCAGCGTTTTGATGATCAGGTGGGTGGCATTTCTCGAAGCCTGGGACACTGGTCGATCTTTTGGGAGGCGACCTCGATAAGGTTTGTCGTTCGATCGTGCCCCTTGTGAAGTGACACCGGCCGCGCGTCGGCTCGACGCTGGAAAATGGAAAAGCCGCCCCGATGGCAGGGCACCGGGGCGGCTTCACATCAGGAGGCAGACACCTTCATGACGAGGATCGCGTTCGGGTCCATCACGCCGCCGCCGACGCGCTTCGTCGTGTAGAAGCCGACGTACGGCTTGACCGTGAATGGATCGCGGAGGATGCGGATACCCGTCCGATCGTTGATGACGTAGCCCAGCCGGAAGTTGCCGAAGGCGATCGGCAGCGTGTTCGCTGCGATACTCGGCATGTTCTCATCGATCGTAACCGGGTAACCCAGCAACGTAGGGGGCTGGCCTTCGATGATGCTGGGACGCCAGAGGTAGTTTCCGCCCGCATCCTTGAACTGCGAGATGGCCGACGCGCTGTTGGAGTTCATGAGCCAGGTCGCGCCCTGCCGGTAAGGGGAGCGCAGAGCATAGACCATCTTGATCAAGGCATCGGGCGTGACGGCACTGGCGTTGCCGCTCGGCGTTGTGGCGATCGGGCCGCCCGGATGCTCGTTTTCGGAGACGCCGCCGGCAACGTAGGTCAGGAACCCGCGCGGTTTGTTCGAGCCGTCGCCGGCAATGAAGGCGATACCTTCCTGACGCTCGAATTCGGAACCAAGTTCGGCCGTGAACCACTCTTCGAGTTTGAAGTCGGCGTCGTCCACCAGCTGCTGCGACACCATCGGGAACGCATAGATTTCGCCATGGGGGAAGGTAATGGGCTTGAGTGCCGCCGTGGCCGTTTCGGGGCGGGGGGCGGTTTCCCCGACCCAGCCCGAGCCCCACGCGCCCGAATTCCAGATCGTTGAGTAGGCGCGGACGGAGGTTTCCACCACGTTCGCGATCTGACGGAACGGGCTGGCCGCGCGCTGCGCCTTCCGCACCTGCCGGTCCCATTCCGAAGGTGCGAGATACCCGCCAGCCTCGTTCACACCGGCCGACATGGCAGCGTTGATACGCTGGCGTTCGCCTTCGCGGTTCGCCACCTGCAACTGCATCTGATCCATGCCGGATCGCGCATAGGCGATGAACGACTGTGTATATGCCGGGTCAGGCGCGGGGCCGAGCGCGCCAGTATCCGGCATGATGCCGCCACCCAAATGGAACGCTGCCGCTCTTTCGGTCATGCCGTCAAGGGAAGCTTGAAAGTTGCCGAACCGCTTATCGACGGTTCCCTTGAACGCCTCGAAGGCTTCCAAAAGCTCGACCGACATTTTCACCGGGTCAGGAGCGGCACGAGGCGGGATGCAAACGGCAGCCGGGCGCGAGTGGAGATGGGCAGAAAGCGCAGCCAAGCCGCGCGTGGAAATTTCCGGGCGCATAAGCCCTCCTTGGATTCGGAAATTGAAGAAGGTCCGCGCGCTTTTGGCGTGCGAGGGGAGACAGACCGGCGATAGCGAGCATCGCGAAACGGCGTCTCAGGGCAGCGCCTGGCGTACCCTCATGCTTTGGAATTCACCGGCAGCGCCCGGCGTACCCATGAATTCCAACTTGCTTGATTATGCCGCTTAGCGGCTCCCGAGGCAAATGGGGTCAGTTGCCCCGCGCCTGGGTCATCTCGGAGGCGACGAACTGCAGGGTTTCAGCGGCGGAGCCGGGCCCGTCTTCCAGCTCGATCAGCGCCGCCCCGCAAGCGACCATCGATCTCGCGATGACGCTCCGGGGGAGCCCCTGCGCCAACCACGCGTTCGTCGTACGCTCGAGGAATGCCAGCGCTGTTTCCTGCGCCCAATCCTGCGATGTGTTTTCGGGTTCACGTTCGGCCATAGCCGGTCCCCTTTCGTTGTTTGAGTAAGCGGAAGGCGCGCAGCAGGTGCGCACCCCAATGAGTGCGTACCGCCCTGTTTCTCAGGGCCTACGGGCTACGCGTGGTCTGGGAGGTACGCAGGGGAAAAGGTGCGTACCGATATGCGCACCAAGGCAAAGCCTTATTGAGCAGAGGTTTCGGGCCGTATCGCAGGTACGCAAATCGAAAGTACGCACCCTGTTTTCGTGCAGGGGGATTAATTCTGCGAATGGGATCCCCTGCGGTTCAGCCCCCCTTCGGGCTGGATACTTTGGATGCCCCCTCCTCCCCTATGGAGCGGATCTCTGACTGCCCGCCGCGCCAGCGCCTTCAATCCTACTATCGCACCAGTCATGCGATGCCAGGGAAGCGGCCGTGCTTGAATTGGGGGCGCAACTGATGGGCCGCGGGCTGGCTACGCGTCACGCTGCCCCGGAATTAAACCGACAAGAGGCATAGCCAGATCGAAACGTTACCGCTTCACAATCCATCTCGAGCAAGGACCTAGTATGAGCATCATAGGTGGAAGGTGTGAAACTGCTTCTTTCAGTCGTTACCGAAACGTTGGAGACGCGATATGGGAAGCTCTTCACCATTTGGGTGTCGTTCGGTGCTTTCGCGTTCATCACGATCAGCATCTCATATCTGTTCGAACTGTGGGCAACACCAGCGCTATTCGACTGTCGCGCATTTTCAAAAAACTATGCGGCGTTTGTGGATTTCACCTTCGCACGTCTCCTTATTGCTAACTGGTGCATCTCTGCGTTTTTCCTTGCTTGGACCAAGGCAGGTAGACGCTTTCTCGCCAAGATTGGCGAATGGGCTGAAGACGCTTTGGCAGCGCTTTTTGGCGCATTCATAGGGGTCTCGCTCCTTTCCGTCATTGTGAACGATGATCGGGCGTTTCTCTTTATGGCACTTTTTTACAGTACAGAAGTATTATTTATCGACCTCACCATCAGGTATCTTATCGCGCCTATGTTCGAAAAACCCTCGCGGCTCGCATTTATATGGATTTTAGCTTCCCCCATATTCTCTCTCATGTGCTTACTCGACCCAGTTTACTATCCATGGAAAAGTCCAACGGCACCTACTCCCATTAGTGAATGCGTGGTGGGGCAGCCGAACGGCGCGTTCTGATTAGACCTCGTTGGATGCAGAGCCCCGTGCCTACATTTCCCAAATGGCCCGGCGCTCTGGCTCGAAGCGGTTGAGTTGGTCGCGCTCGATCGCGCCTTGCTCGCGCGCCAGCTTCTCAGCTTTCGACAGGATGCGGCGCGCCGGCTGCCACGTCTCGTCAGCGTCGAAGAGGTCGCCAATGTCGGGGCGCTCCCCCTCGCCCACGCATCCGGGTATCCAGATGCTGCGGGCCGGGAACACCCCACAGGCGACGAGGCGGCGCGCCTTCTCCTTCGTGATGTTCATTTCGAGGATCTTCGAGCGCGGCATCCGGTAGGCGTAGAAGCGTGATGCACCGGGCGCGTCATTCATGAGCGCTGGTCTCGCTTGCTGCCCGCGCCTTCTTCCTCGCCTCCGTCGCCTCGGCAACGCGAGCGTGCGCGCCCGTGCTTTCGATCGGCGGCAGTCCACGGCGTGAGGCAGCGCCGGCCGTCAGGCGGCGGACACGCTCTCTCACTCGCTCCATTTCCTCGGGCGTCGGCTGCGGCTCGGGCTCGGGCAACTCCACCTCGGGCAGGCCCACGAGCCAGGCGAGCCGATCATGCTCAAGCCGCCATTCGCCCTCGATCGAACGGGTCAGTTTTGACACTTCGGCCGGCGTCGGCGCGAAGGTGCGCGATAGCTCGGGCGGTGCCTCGTCTCGCAACAGCCGGCGCACGGCTTCCCGAACGGCCGGCTCGGATCGGCCGGGAAGCGCGATGAGGAACCCGTCATAGGTCTGTTGCTTGGTCGCGCTCACGTCCCGCGCCTTGAACGAGGTGTGAACCTGCCCCGCCACCCACGCGACAATCTGCCCGCCGTCCTCGGGAACGGGTTGCGCCAGCCGGCCGGCAATGTCGGCCATGGTGTGGGCGATGGTGCGGCGCTCCGCCTGCGTGAGGCCCCGGCCGGCCGGATAGGCGTAAGCGCCTGCATCAAGGCGGATGGTGCGTGCTTCGATTGCGGCGCTCAGCGAATTGCCGGCGGCGGCGCTCGGCTTCCTCTGCGAACATGCTGCCGGCGTCGATGGCGTCGGGATCAGCGGACCCATGGCCGTGGCCTCTCTCGTTGGGGGAATGGTCGATGGTTGGCGGCTGGCGACCGGCCGGAGGGGATCGGCCCCGGCGCTCGATCTCGGAGCGGACCCAGTTGCGCCAGGTCGCAGCCCAATCGAGCTTCACGCCATCCTTGCCGGGCTTGCCGCGCCAGAAGTCTAGAAATCGCGCAGCTTGGCTTCGAGCACGATCCGGCGCGAGGCCCATCTCGACCGCGAGGGCGATATCGGGCTCGAACCCGTCCACCCGCGTTCCGCGCTTCGCCCGCGCTGTACCGTCTCCATCACCGTCAGGTGATGGCGGGGATGGGGGGTGTTTTTCTTTGAAGGGGGGTGAAGGGGGGAAACTTTCTTTTTGCAGGGGGGAAGGGGGGTCACGCGTGACACCATCACTGTCACGCGTGACAGAGCGTGACGCGCGGCTTCTGGCCTGCCGAACCCGGTTTCCCTCGCGCTTCGCGGCCAGCCGGGTTTCGGCCTCTTCCTCGATCACGGAGACCACGCCGGCAAGCTGGTCGGCAGACAGACCCAGGGCGGCCAGCCTGCGCACCATGTCGGCGTTGACACGCATCAGCCCTTCACGTCCTCAAGGATCGTCACTGGCGAGCGAAGGACGTACCGGGCGTGCGTTCCCTTGAATTCGCCCCGGTTCGCTTCCTCGATCGTTTCGACGCGAATGCCCTTCCCCCGAAGCTTGAAGATGTAGTGCGACCAGCGCGGGGCCGGCCGATCGATGGGCGTCAGACCGATCATGCCGGCCGATAGGAGGGCTTCGAGCGCCCAGGCGTCACGGCCGACGATGTTGACGGGCTCCGCCGCGTCCCCGACCAGAACGCGAAGCGTGCGCCGGCTCATCGGGTTTGCCCTTCGTGCGCCGGCCGGCCGATGACGGCGCGGGCGGGATCGCATCGGCGGCGGCGGGCGGCGGGCGGGCGTGCGCCATCGCCCCGAGCGAGCGGGTTCATCGTGTTCATGGGTTCGATCCAAAGCGTTCGACGCGCGCCGATCGGCGGCGGAGGTCAGGAAGTGTTGCGCCGGCCGAATTCAGGCTCGGGCACCATATGCTCTCGGGTGGCATTCGGAGGGGCCACAGATGGCCCAGGATGGCCGCTCAGCGCGACGGCCGTCCCTCGGGTGTCTGACGCTTGCGGGCAGCGTCGAGCTTGTAGGCTGTGTAAAGAAGCGCATAAGCGACTTCCCGCGCAAGCTTGAAGTGGAAGGCGATGAAATGCACCGGGCCGGGACTGTCGCCGGTCGGCGCGTCATCGATGCGAATTTCAGGATCGCCGCACTGCGTATGGAACGTGATCCGATTTTCGCGCCTGCCGTACTTGGGGACGGTCTCGAGAAGCTTCCGGTTCTCGCTCACCAAGCGTCCCCCTTCGGCGTGCCGTCTTCGTTCTCGCGGACCGGCCGGCGCGGGCGCTTGTCGGTGCGGGTGTCGTCATAGACCGCCTGAAGCGCGGCGATCAGCAAAGGTAGATGCCGGCGCTCGACGTTGAGGGACTGTGCAGGCGTGAACATCTCGTTCCCGTTTGGCCGGCCGTCCAGCGCAACATGGATGCGAGCTTCGGCCCCCTGGAAGTGGCGCGAGACCTTCATGCGAAGGCAGGGGCTCACATGCACCATTCGATAGCTCATCACCGCGCCCCGGTATTCGATCGCGCGGCAAGGCATTCTTCCGACGACTTGGCTCCCCCTCTCGCCTCCCTTTGTGCGAGCCAGTCGCGCAGAGCGGAACGCCTCGCGCTCACAGAGCGCCCAGTTCGGATTACCGGCATGTCGGTGGTGTCGAGCCAATGTTGGGCCTTCCTCTTGGTCAGCCCAAGGAAGACGCCGATGGCCCTAACACCATGGATCAAGTCCGCTTCGTTTTCAGCTTCTTGGTGCGTCACGCCCTACTCCTCTTGCGTCATCTCTTGCGTCACGGTCGCGCGGTCGTGCGGCGCGGCGACATGCTATGTCACTGTTTTTGCTGGTACATCCTGTATCAGCCCGGAACATGAAACGGCCCGGCTTCGGAAATCCGAACCGGGCCTATCCCATTGTTTTATATCATTTTTATCCGATTTTCGGCCGACCCACTGACGCCTAGACCCAGCAATTGTGGATCATGAAGAAGGACGACGCGCCGATCTCGATCGTGTCGCCGGCCATGGCGATGACGGACGCAGCGGACGCCGCCATGCCCATCACCTTGACGGTGATCGGCTGGGGATGCTCGCGCAGCACGTTGAAGATCCCGATACCTTCGAACATGTCGCCGCCCGGCGAATTGATATGCACCTCGACCGGACGGTCCCCGATCCCACGCAGCTGCGAGGTCACCTTCTTGGCCGTGATCCCGCCACCCGACCAGTAGTCCTCACCGATGCTGTCGAACATGGTGATGACATTGTCGTCGTAGGCGACGGCGCGGATGCCGGCCGCGTTCTGCCCCCAGCGGTCGAACACCTCCGGCTTGGTGAAAGCGTGGACGTCCTGTCGGATCGGCAGGGGCATCGCGCCCGGTCGGGCCTGTGCCATGACGCGGGGCATGATGCGCTTGCGCATGTCGGGTTCCTTTAAGGGTCGAGCTGCGGGCCACCGTTGTGGCCCATCATCGGATTGGAAAGATCGTCGCCGTCGGCATGGCGCGGCATATCCAAGAGGTCGCGCACCTCGTTCGGCGTCATGAAGGCCTGATGGCCACCGGCGCCGAGCGCCTTGGCGAAGAACTCGCCCTGATCCTTCATCGAACCGCGGATCAGGGCGCCATAATTGAACTTGGCCGAGAAGAGGTCCTTCTCGTCGTCTTCGAGAAGCGTCCGCTCAATCGCCTGCTGCCACGCCTCGAACCAGGGATTGAGCGCGAAACGGACGAAGAACTGGCCGAGCACGTCGATGCCCGAGCCCCAGCTCGTCTCGTCCACCATCAGGAGCGGGCGAGGAACGCCGAAGACGCGGGCGATTTCCTCGACCTGCCGTCCCCGGAGTGCGTTCGCCTCCGAATCCTTCACCGAAGGACCGGCCGCATTGTATTTCGTGCCACCCTCGAGGAGCGGCGTAGAGCCGGCTGTCGCGACGCCGGTATGGCGCGCCTGCCAGGATGTGGTCAGCCGGTCATAGGCTTCTGACGACAGTTCGTTCGGCGTCTCCAAAGTGCCGCCGATGAAGCTGCCGTTCTTGAAGACGTTCCGCATCGCCAATTCGGCGTCGAGGGCGAGCCGGATCGAATCTGCCGCCTGTTGCACAAGGGAAATGCCCCGCACCCCGTCGAGCGACTGGCCACGCAGATGAAAGATGTCCCGGGCCGAAAAGACCCGAGTCCCACCGGCCTTCGGTCGGTACTCGTAGGAGACCTCCCAGGTCGCTTCGTTGAACTTCGGCGTCATCCGGTCGGGATCGAGCGGTACCAGACGGACGATCTTCTCTCGGCCGGTCGCGATATCGCGGGCGCGAACCACCAAGGCATAGGCGTCCCCCTTCGCCAAGGCCCGCAGCTGCATGAGGCTCCGAAAGTCGAAGGCCGACTGCCAGCTGTTCGGCTGGCGATGCAGGAGCCGATCCAGCGGATGATTGCCGGCCGTTTCCTTGGTCGCGTCGTCGATCAGATGCAGCGGCAGCATGCCGATGGCCGACGAGATCAGCGTCACGCATCGGAAGACGGCCGGGTTTCGGAGGCCCTGGGCCAAGTTGATCGGGCCATCACCGTAGAGCCCCGCCCCGCCCCGCAAGAATTCAAGGAATGCAGGATCATTGATGTCCTGGAAGACGACGCCGCTCCCTTCCGCTCTCGGCGAGGAGCGCGCCGGCTCGGGCGCCGCCCCACCGAATAAGCGTTGAAAGAAGCCCATCACACCATCCGAATTCCACGCCTCTCATAGGGAGACGATGCCGCCACCTGCGGGTTCTTGCTCATGACGACGATGGCATCGAAGAAGGCCATCACCGGGTCGATCTTGGCATCGCCCGCATTCTGTTTCGTCGCGCGGATCGCGGTGGCCGTCGGCTCGATCTTCAGGTTCGACACGCACCACGACATCAGGCTGCTCTTGGCGTGGAGCAGCGTTCCGCTGGCGAGCTTGCGCTCGGCCGTCTTGATCGCGTTCATCATGCCGTAGCCCTGGGGCGCGCCGATCAGCAGCCCTTCGTCGGCTGTCACTCCGATCGTCGAGAGCGCATCGGCCAGTTCGCCAAGGCCGGCCGGATCGACCGCCACGGCCGCCAGAAGCCGGCGCGTCTTGATGGTCTCGACAATCTCGATGATCTCCGACACGTCGTCGAGCTTGTCGCTGACGATGGTCAGTTCCTTGAGCCTTTCGAAGTCCCGGAGTTGCGAAGCGATGCTCTTGCGCCGCTCCAATACGCCCTCGTGGCACCAGGCGTGTGCCCAGCAGAGCCAGTTCTGCGTTCCGATCTCGCGGCCGATCACCGCCAGCCCGAACAGATCGTCTAGGCCGCCACCGTCGATGCCGACCACGATCGCCTCGCAGCGGTCCATGATCGTCGCCAAGGCCAAGGCCTCGTCTTCGCGGGCATCCCAGAAATCGGCGCCGGGCCAGCGGTCCGACCGCAGGTTCATGCCGATCTCTTTGTTCAGGTGCTTGGCGAGGAAGGTGTTCCGGGTTTCCGGTGTCTTCGCCAGTTCCTTGCGCAGTTCGTCCTCGAGCCAGTCTTCGCGCACCGACCGGCCCATGTTCGGGTTGGTGATGTAGAAGTTCTTCGGGTTGAGGTGCTCGTCCCGGTCCAGCATCGCCTTCGGGAACTCGTAGATGACCCCGAGGCTTCGAGGGTCGTCGATCTTCCCGTCCCGGACGTCCCGGAAATAGTCCAGCTTCGCCTTGAACACACCGGCCGGCGGGGCGTCGCTCTGCGTCGAGAGCGAGATGATAAAGCCCTCCGGCCTCGACACGAGACCGCCGGTCGCCTCGCGCAGCATCGCGTCGGCATGCGGGCGCTTCCCGAAGAGCCATAGCTCGTCGATCAGCACGAAAGCGCCCTTCTTGCCCGACACCGTGTTGTTGTCGGCGGCGACCACCTTCAGGTTCGCCTTGGTCCGCCGGTGCGTGATCATGCGCAGGTGATCCTGCACATGGCATAGCTTGGTCAGTTCTGGGTTTGCTCGCACCATGTCGGCAGCGGGCTTGAACGAGTTCTGTGCGACCTCGATCGTCGGCGCGAGGATCAGAAGTTCATTCGACGGGCGCCAGTTGCGAAGGAGCGCCGTCAGCATAATGCCGGCAGCTATCGTCGATTTCGAGTTCTTCTTGGAGATGAGCAAAAAGTACTCGCGGATCAGGCGCTCGCCCTCGTCCTTATCGTACGCCCCGAAGATCGCGGCGACGAAATCGAACACCCACTGCCCGCAGGCCTCGCCAAAGGTCGGCGATCCCGGTGCATCGACAATGCGCAACTGCTTGAAGATGTGCAGCGCGGCATCGGCCTGGTCTTGAAAAAGCGGAGGGGACGCGATGAGCGACTGGCGGGCGACAATCCGCTTCTCCCAATCGGGGCAGGCTGTCGACCATTCCATCAGTTCACCGCGAACCCTTTACCTGGGGGCGGAGGCGCGGCGAACAGGCCGCCCACTTCCTCGGCCTCCGCCTGCCTTTGCGCCTTCTTGCCTTCCGGCGCGTTCGTTTCCGCCAGCGTCTTCAGCGCCTGCGCGATCGTCTTCAGCGTGTTCGCTCGCATCGGCAGCGACACCGCTCGCATCATCGCGTCGCGGCGACGCGGACTCTCGTCACCGGCCGTCGCCTCGTCGATCATGTCTTCGAGCTCACCCTGGCGGGACGTCACGCTGTCTAGTTCGTCCAGCATGCGGTCGGCCAGATCCCGGCCCCTCTGCACGGCGTCGGACGGATCGCTTACGCGCTTCGGGGCGGGCGGGCGGGGCGGG
>NZ_BBWS01000064.1:0-6717 GCF_001463925.1 Aureimonas sp. N4
CGGGCGGGCGGGGCGGGATGATCGTCATTGCGATCACCGCCTTCTTCTTCGGCCGCTTGGGCGCGGCCGCGGGGCGAGACCAGCCGGATGCCTTGGCTTTTTTGCGGATCGCGCCCTCGGTTATGCCGTGCTGGTCCGCAATGTCGCGCACCGACTGCGTACCGGTCCGATAGGCGGCTTCAATCGCACTCCAATCCGTTGTGGCTCTAAGCGTTCGCACGCGTCACCCTGCGTACTGGTACGCACCCTGTTTTTGCATGGGGGGATTAATTCTGCGAATGGGGACCCATGCGGTTGAGCCCCCTACCCGACCGCAGACTTTCGAACCCCCCACCCCCTGCTATGCGAGACCAGCAAGGCTCCGAAGGTACGCACGCTCGTGCGGCCGCCAGCAATAATACCGAAGCCGGCAAGCCAAGCGTGGGAATGGGAGGGTCTTGGAAAATGCGAACCCGGCGAATGCAGTCCGAGACCGCATCGAAGCAAGCTGTGACCGAAGTCCCCAGCGTCGGGCTCGCCAGCCGTTATGGGCTGAGACCAAGCCAGTCGTCCGCATCATGCGGATGTCCTGCCTCAGGTCAGCGCGGCTTGGATGCGCAGGCAGCTTCCCGAAGCGGGTTCGTTTCATGCGGCGGGCTCGGAAGCGAGGGTGGCGCAGATGTCGTCGATCCGCTTCTGAACTTCGGCCACCTCAGCATCAATCCTTGCGGCGTCGCGATGCAGACTGGCCGCTTTATGTTCCCCGTTCCGCTTCGCCGCCTTGAGTTCTTCGAGCGTCGCCTCGAGGATCAGCCTGACAGTCTCGTTCATCGCTTCGCCCTTTCCGCCCTCGCTTGAGCCGTCTTCTTGCTGTGGTGCGCCCCGCAGAGCGCCTGCCCGTTCTCGGGATCGAAGGGCGTGCCACCGTCGCGAAGCTCCACGATGTGGTCCGCGAAGAGGCGGTCGGGATAGCTGACCGAGCAGCCCGGATGCTGGCAGCGCCACTTGGCGCGCCGCATCACCGCAAGCCGCCATTCGCGATGTTCGGGCGTCTGGTAGTGCGGGTCTGCCTCCTTCGGCGGAGGCTTGGCGATCCGCGCGTCCATCGTGGGGATGGAAGGGCGAAGCATTCGAACCTTGGCCATCTCACCCCCTCGCGCTCGGGGCTACATGTGTCGATGCGCCTTCGGGAAGCATCAGAATGGAGACATTCCGCGCAGGCAGCGCACCGACTGCGCGCCCGAATGCAGTGCCGATCTCGCACCGCTCGGCGAAGGACAGTCGAGCCGGCAACGCCAACACGACCAGCGCTCCGTCTTCAATGCGCGCCGACCGCACAGACCAGCGCATCGCCATGCGGATCGCAGCCCGGCGCACCATCGCGCGAAGGCGAGCGCGCATTTGCGCCGTCTTCGGTTGACGCGTCATGCTGCCTCCAGTTCGGGACGTTTAGCGCCGAGGACCGGCGAGGATGCTTTGAAGTGCGACCAGCTGCGCCTTCGCGCTGATAGCCGCGTCGATCGTAGACGTAGCCGCCTTCAGGGCCGCCAGCTTGATCTCGATGTCCGCGCCTTCCTTGCTCAGGAAGGCAACGATGCTGGCCGACAGCACCGCGATCTCGTTTTCACGATAGTCCACGCCACCTCCAAACGAGAAGACCTTGGCTGCCGAAGCGGACGGGCTGCGTTTCGCCGAGATAGAACAATCGGTCAGGGGCCACCTTCCGAAAGTCGAATCAACTTGGATAGGAAATCCTATGGACCTCGTCTCGGAAACCCGCTTCTACGTCATCCCTATCGTATGGGATGACGGCCTGTTTGACTTGGCGCCTCGATGCACAACGTTCGCCCACGATCCGAATTCGGCAGCGCTGCACGTTCTAGGCCAATCTCTTTCGGAGCACGGCCGGATCGATCAGCTCCGCGCAATTGTGCAATGGATCTCCCCATACCCGTTCAAAGGGCATTCTCTCTATCTTTATGAGGGCTGAATAGGTGAGAGCGAGCCGTCCCGCGCGATCCGAGTAGCGTCACTCGCCGCGAAACCGGAAGGGTGTCAGTCACGCCATCTAGGAAACGCCTCCAGATGACGGATGCCCGCTTTCACCTATGCGCCCTCTGGACATTCCATCAGGGCAACACAAAGTCGTACTTAGTACGAAAAATTCGATTGCAATGTCGTACACAGTACGATACAAAGATCAGGCGGGGCGATAAGGCCCCGCAAGGTGAAAGGGGGTGAGGAATGTGAAACTTCGGAAGGTAACGCTTCGGATCAGTCTGTTTGGTTGGCGCCTGACACTGACCTGGAGCTAAGCCGAGAGGGGCCGGCGCGAATGCCGGCCCCAACCGAAGGGAAAGCTTCCTCACCCCCTTCTGCAAGGAAGATTATCATGACCTCCGACGACTTCAAGGCATGGCGCACCATGATGGGATACAGCCAGGCCAAAGCCGCCGAAGAACTCGGCATTTCGAAGCCGACAGTCGAGAACTACGAGCGCGGCCAAAGGCGCGAGGACGGGCGTCCGGTTGAGATACCGCGTTCCATCGCGCTCGCCTGCTCCGCTGTCTATCACCGCTTGGACCCGTGGGACGCGCGGATGTCCGGCGTAGACGGGTAACCTCACGGCCGCATATCGCTCAGGACGGTGGGATACGATCCCAGCCGTAACTCCTCGCCTCGGGCTGTCGCGATTGAACCCCGCTAGGCCCTCATCAGCGAGAGGTGCTCGCCACCACACTCGCCGTCCTGATCCTGCTGCCCGTTCGGGCGAACTGTCGCGCTTCTACCCGCCTATGGGCGCGGCGTGCGCGCCGGCTTGCTTAATTCGCCGAACACGCAGGAAGCCGGGAAGGTGCGTGGGGCAAGCCGGGTCCGTCCCGACTGTGGGAACCGAAAGCCATGTCGCACATTGCCGCTTCAATGCCGGGTGGGTGCGTAGGGGGAGACAGGACCGTGCCGGGTCCGTCTCCCCGGCGCATCAACCGCCAGGCCGGGCGTCTCGCCGACGGGACCATCCCGGCCGGCAAGCTGATCGGGCGCTTCCGGCGCGCCACAAACCGTCAATTGGACATGAAAAAGGCCGGAGAGGCGTTTTGCGCGCTTCTTCCGACCATGGGTCTTTTATGCTCTTAGCGACCCCGCCTGTCAAGCGCTAAACCATACTGCGTTTGGGAACGGGCTTTTGGTTGCAAAGTTGCATGGCATCTATCGAAGCAGTGCCCTTATGAGCGACCGTTTGGGGTGAAATCCTCGCTCATGTCCCTGAGGTATAGGTTGCGTCGATAGTTCATCGTCGCATCGGCCGTGAAATTTTCGAAGTGACCTTCGGTTCGCTTGAGCAGCGTGTCGAAGTCGATTTGGGACAAGGTCGTTTTGAGCCCGCTGTTGGCCCGATATTCATTCAAGTCGGCGAGCGAGAGCGTTCCGTTGAGCTTCGACCTTTCCTCCTGGGTCTCCGGCTTCAGAGCTTTACCGGTGGTGAAGATCGCATGGGTTGTCGGCTTCATCCTATAACCTCCTCGCGAATAGATTTCGGCGATGGAGGTTATCATTTTGGCGCGATCTGCAAATACTCTAACCTTCTCGGTGCTCGATGAGCGATTTTGTAGCAGATTTCCGATGCTCGTCATTACACACGCTCCTGTTGGATTATTATCTATCTTAGGTTGAGGCGCTTGACTGAGCCTTTCGCTGCCTGAGGACGCTTCTTGTGGCGTGTTGGGAGACGGGTCGCTTCACTTATGCTCTTGGGGTTTCGCGCGCCTCACGCTCCGCTTTCCACGCCTCTTTGCGCAAGGCGTCGGCGATCTCGGACCGCTCCACGAAAAAGGCCTCCGGATCGCGGCGGGAGACCGTCAGGCGCTCTACGCGCCGGGCCATCTCGTGGAGCATTTCGGGCGACACGCCAGCGGGGGTGAGCGACTTAGCCATCCTTCGCCTTCGGCTTCCCAAGCCCCAACACGTCCGACAGCTTGTCTAGCGCGGCCACGAGGCGCAGCTTGCCGCCGCCCTTGCGCACGCCGAGCGTCTTGTCGAGTTCTCGAAGCGAGCGGCCTTCCCCGCAGACGAACCGCACCACGGCATAATCGTCGGGCGTCATCTCCTCCGAGATCGCCCGCAACTGGCTCGACGCCCGGCCCCGGCTTTCCGTGAACGTATCGGGTGCCGATCCGCCATCGACGCGGATTTGCAGGAAGGAGGGTGAGCGCTGCCCGCCCATCATGCGCTCGTAAAGCTGGCGGAACATGTGCCCGGCGCGCGCCTGTCGCGCGTCGATCGATCCCATGTGCTCCAGCCGCACCAGCGGGCTTTCGTTGGAGTTGCGCGCGGCCGTGACGGTGCGCGGATTGTCCGCGCTCTCGCGCGCGGCTTTCGTGAAGGCCGGATTGTCCACCTCGGCCATGCGAATATCGACGCCGAGATTGCGGAACTGCACGGGCTGCCGGGCGCGCTCGCGGTAGCCCGCAAACGGGAGCTTGGCGAACGAGCCACAAGCGATCCGGTGGTTTCGGCCATCGGTCCAGGCATCAACGGTCTGCGTGTGGCCGGGGGTGAATTCGGCGGGGGTCTTGTCAGGCATGCTGGCCTTGCTCCTCGGCACTGGAGCCGGCCCGTCGGGTAATGCCCGCACATTATGGGGCAGCCCTTTGCGATAATCAAAGCAGATCGTCGGCTTTCTTTCCTAGTTCACAGGCGATTCGCGCTTTTCGGCTGCGACCAAGCAACACTTGCCTCCCACAATCCACAGCGGCATAAGGTATCTATTCCCAAGCAAGCTGTTCCCGTTATGTTCGGTTTACGAACCGAATCGCCGGCAGGATCACGCATGCTCCCCAACACCAACCATCCTGTTCCCCTCACCGCCGTCCCGCCCGGCTTCCGGCTGCGGATCGTGGCATCGGCCGGCGCCGGCTTCCCTTCGCCCGCGCAGGATTGGCAAGACGATGCGCTATCCCTGATCGAGCTTCTGCGCCTCGACCGCGCGGCCGCCTTCGTCTTCCGCATCTCCGGCTCCAGCATGACGGACGCCGGGATCAACGATCAGGACATTGTCGTCGTCGATCGAGACGCGAAGGCGCGCAACGGCTCGATCGTGATCGCCATCGTCGAGGGCGGCTTCGTCTGCCGCCAGCTCGTGATCCGCCAGGGCGTCGGCTATCTCGAACCGCGCAACGCGCGCATGAGCTATCCCCTCTGCATCTGCGACGAGACCGTGGAAATCTGGGGCGTCGTGCGCGCCGGGGTGCGGGACTATCAGCGATGACCTGGGCGCTGGTGGACGTCGAGAACTTCTATGTGTCGAGCGAGCGCGTCTTCGATCCGACCCTGCGCGGCGTGCCGGTCCTCGTCCTATCCAACGGCGACCATTGCGCCATCGCACGCTCGGCCGAGGCGAAGGCCTTCGGCGTGAAGATGGGCGCACCTGTCTTCAAGATGCGCGAACTGATCAAGCGGCACGGCTTTGCCCTGCGCTCTTCGAACTATGAGCTTTATTCGGACATGAACCGCCGCTTCAACGCGGTCCTCTCCGAGTTCTCCGACCAGATCGAAATCTATTCCATCGACGAAAGCTGGTTCCGTCTGCCTGTGCGCGCGGACGGGCTGGGTGACACCGCGACCGCCCTCGCAGTCATCGCCAAGGTCAAGCGCGACACCGGCCTGCCGACGCGCATCGGGCTCGGCCCCACGCGCACCCTGTCCAAGGTCGCCAACGGCCTCGCCAAGGCGGGCGAGAAGGTGTTCGGCGGCGTCATTGATCTGCACGACGTCGACCTGCGCCGGCATCTGTTTCGCAATTGGCCCGTGTCCGAGGTCTGGGGCATCGGCCGCGCGCTGTCGGAGCGCCTCGCGCCGCTCGGCATTCGCACCACGGCCGATCTCGCGGCCATGGACCCGCATCAAGCGCGCAGCGTCGGCACGGTGGTGCTGGAGCGGCTCGTGCGCGAACTGAATGGCGTCGGCGACGATCAGTTGGTCATCGAGCCCGAGAAGCGCCAAGCGACAGCCGTCACGCGCATGTTCGGCGAGCCGGTCACGACGATCGAGGATTTGCGCGAGGCGATGGCGCGGCGCGCGGCGCGCGCGGCCGAGAAGATTCGCGAGCAGGGGTCGGTGGCCGGCCGGCTGATCGGCTTTGCGCATGGAAACGGCCGCAAGGCGAACGCGCCCTCCGCGCAGCGTTCCTGCCGCCTCTCGCCGCCAACCAACGACACGCGCGTCATCGTGCGCTGGGCGTCCCGCATGGTGGAGAGCATGTGGCAGGAGGGCGGCGTCTACACGAAGTGCGGTGTAATGTTGGAAGACCTGTGCGACATCGGCCGGGAGCAGACGGACCTCTTCGCCGCAACTGACAGCCGAGGCGCGGACCTGATGTCGGTCATGGACGCGGTGAACTCCCGCTATGGACGCGAGACGCTGGCGCTCGGGACGGCGGGGATCGGCGCACGATCGTTCGACACGAAGCGGGCGATGAAGAGCCCGGCTTGGACAACTCGATTGGCTGAGATACCCATCGCGCGGTGAGCCGCCTATCAAGGCGTTAGCCGCCAAAGTCAATCATCACGAATGTGCATGCCGCTTTATCAGCTCGCGATGCAGTGCTCTTGCATTTTGTAAGACTCAGTCCTACATTTCTTAGACCACCCCATAGGAACTGGCCCGTGACCGACTTGCCTCGCATATCACCCGTCGAGCTCGTGATAATGGAGCTTCTACGATCACGCGAAATGTACGGGC
>NZ_BBWS01000065.1:0-16642 GCF_001463925.1 Aureimonas sp. N4
GCCACCGCCGACGCCGTTCCGTAACGCCTCTACGTCATCCTGACCGCGGGCGCCGATGCCCAAGCGCGAGCGTCGCCGACACGTCGGCGAGGCAGCTACCCGCGGCACGGATGCCGCTGGACGAGGCCGGAACGGCCGCCAGAGCGGCCAGGAATGCGAGAGGAGATCGGGAATATTGCAGATCGAGAACCGCTGGGCCCGCGCCGCTGTCGCCATCCTCCTCTACTGCGCGCCCGTCATCTGGTGGTTGATGGTGCCGCTGGCCTTCTTCCTCGTCAACGAGGCGCTGGGCGGCTGACCCGCCGCGATCGGCACCAAGCGAAAGGGGCGCTCCTCGCGGGCGCCCCTTCAACGTTTCAGGCTTCCCGGGAGCTGCCGGGACGCGCCCGCAGCCCTTGCCCGGCCTTCGCCCCGACGTCGCCGCCGATTCCGTCCCCGCCGCCCGCGGACTTGCCCGCAGACGGCTTCATGCCCCCGGCCAGCGCCTCGGCGCGGCGCCCGCCGCCGGCCGCGCCCATGACGACGGTGTTCCCCGCTTCGCCTTCGCCCCAGCTCGAAACCTGCACTCCGAGCCACTGGCCCAGCCGCTCCGGAATGCTCAACGTCGCCTTGAAGACGAGCAGGAACACGCTGAACGCCACGAACACCGAGAGCAGCGCGTAGACCACCACGCCGGTGATCCCCATCCCGAAGCCGACCACCGCGCCGGTCGACGCGAAGGCGAACGAGTACGACACGAAGTTCAGGAGCACGGCGGTCAGGGACGAGGCCGCCACGTAGGCCGCCACTGTCGCGATCGGCCGCAAGAGCACCGACACGAGCAGGGACCCGTAGCCGAAGCTCTGCGCCCGGTCGGCGAACGATCCGCCATCGAGACGCAGGTGCCCGAACGCCCACACGAGGAAGGCCACGCTCGCGACCAGAACCTCCACGCACCAAGCCGCAAAGGCGTAGGTGACGAACACCCACGGCACCAGTGGAAGGACGTACACTAGCAGGGCACCCGCCGCCCATGCCGCCACGATCAGCGGGAACCCGGCCTGCATGAAGTAGTCCAACGTCTTGCCCGCAGCCGACGAGAAGAAGTTCGAGAGGCCCGTCGCCGCGGCGCCGATGCCGAACCCGGCTTGCGCCCCGACGAGCAGGCGGTTGCCGACGCCCATGAGGTCCGACACCGGGTCGGGGCGGTATCCGTCGTACCCGGACAGGTACTGGTGCATCGGCTCGGTCGCCGCGCGCGAGAGCTTCGCGAACGTCGACTCGGCGTCCTTCTCGGCCTCCGTAGCGAGGTCCGACGACGTGAGGGAGACCAGCGTCGTCTCAACGAGCAACTGGCTCCGGAGGAGCGCCAGCGCCGACCGCACAGGCTGCGCCAGCGTCCCCCACGCGGACTCGTCGGGCCGCGTCCGCGCGATCCGCTCCGAGGCGGCATCCTGCGCCGCCGCGTTGATCCGCCTGAGGATGCAGTACTGTTCCCCGACGCAGGGTCAGCCGCACGCCGTGACCCGCTCGACAAGCTGTCGCCGCAGCGCGGCATCGTCGGTGCGCACCTCGGACTCGGTCGCCTCGACCAGCGCCCGATCGAAGGCATCGCCCGCCGCATGGATGCGCTGCACAACGTCGGCGACCACGACGCCGCGCGCCTTCCAGTGCGCGACGAGTTCCTGTCCCACCGTCGCAGAGTCGAAGCTGGCGGGGAGGTTCACGACCTCCCCGAAGTGCTGCGCGAGCGCGTCGGCGACCTTGAACCCGCGCACCGTTTCGACGACGCCTTCCACGGCGGCCCGGCGCGTCTCGTCGAAGGACGCGAAGCCCTCTGGGTTCGAGATCGTGAACGCGCCGCAGGCGGGGCCGTAGTCCCAGCTCCACCCCGTCGTGCGCGCGGGCGCAGTGACCTCGCCCGACCACCACGACCGCTCCTCCTCGGAGCGGATTGGGACGCCTGCCGGCGCAGCCTGCCGGGCTGCCGATCCGTTCGCCATCGATCGCTCCGCGGCGGCGGCATGCGTCAGCGCGCAGACCTCCGACTCGAGGATGGCGGACACCAGCGCGCGGCCGCCTCCGGAGACGGGCAACGGCGACTTGCCTTGGACCGCGGCGAGTTCGACGGACGCGACCGCGGCCGCGTTGCCGAGGTTCGCGCTGGCCGTCGCGACCTCCTTGAGCAGAACGTGGACGACGGCGAGCCCGCCGAGGCCGGCGATGGGGATGAGTACGCCCATGCCTACGACCGGCCGCAGGATCGCCCAGGCGCCCGACGTGCCGTCGCCGAGCGCGCGTCCCTCGCGCGCCGCGCGTACGACCTCCGCCAGCAGCATGTACCCGAGCCACAGGCTGCCGATGAACACGAGACCCGCCGCCGCGACGTAGAGGACCGTCGAGAACGCCGTCGTTGTCCCATCGGTCGGCAGGAGCGTTTCCAGGACCCGGCTGGACCAGTCGTCGGCGGGCAGGCGCGCAAGGATGTCGCGGGGGTTGAAGCTCACTGGCCCGCGCCCTCGGATTCGGGCACCGAGATCGGGGCCACGTCGGCGAAAAGCGCCCGGTCCCGCTCAGACATCCGGGCGACGAGCGCGGGGAGAATCCAGTCGGGCGCGGTGCCGTCGCGCAGGGCCGACAGAAGCGCCGCGCCGGCGACGACCTTCCGCCTTATGTCGTCGCGCCGCTCAGCGTCCCGCAGGGCGGCGGTGGCATGGCAAGCTTGCTTTCCAGAGCCGCGCGTCGCTGCGCGAGGCGGTTGAGGTCGAGTGCCATCCGGTGTCCTCCCGTCGCGCCGGTCGGCCTATCCGCCGGCGGAATCCCGTTCGCGGAGCGGAAGAGTTTTCCGATCCGCGAGCAGACCGCCCGCCAGTTTTCGTAGATTTTATGCGGCCTGCGGGCGCCCCACGCGGAGCACCTGACATCCATGGTTCGGCGTCGCCTTGCGCGGTGCAAATCGGCGCCCAACCCTCGGGAAGGGGAAACCCGGGTTCCCGAAGGACGCGATTATAAGTTGAACTTCGTTCAACTTTCGCGCCCCGCGGGGCTGGCCTCCCCGTCGCCGACGAGGAGGGAAACGACATGCCGACCGCACATCGACAGATCGCGAGCGCAGCGCGGGCCGCCTGGGAGCATGCCACGACGCTGCTCCTCGCTGCGCGGGTCGAAGGCGCGTGGCGCGACGACCTCGACGCCTTGGCCGACTATGCCGACGAGCAACGCGATCGTTGGCTCAGGGCCGAGCAATGCGCGCGCCGCAACGACGACCGGGCATATTCTCCATTCCCCTCGTCGGACTACAGTGCCGACCCGTTCGGCGAGCCGGGGGTCGATCGATGAGGGCCGTACTCCTCCTTGCCGGCGCGGTCCTCTCGACCGCGCCGGCCGCGAGTGCCGCCGACTACGTCTTCCGGAGCAAGGCGGTGCCGATCGAGGCTATGTCCGCGCCCAGGCCGCCCGCACCCGCGGCGCCGGAATGGACGGCCGAGGGGATGCTCGCCCTGCGCCCCGGCGCGACGTACTGACCGGGCCGACCTACTCCGAGCTCATGGCGGCGGGGCTGCCTTCGCTCGTCGGCAACCGCATCGCGTCCATGTGCAACGATCCGAAACCCAGCGCCGTCTACCTCCTGACGTACAACTGGCGCCTCGGACAGGCGTACATGGTCCGGTCGATGGACGAGGCGCTCTCCCCGTTCGGGGTTCGCGCGTCGTCGCAGGGCAACCGGATCGCACTGAAGGTCGGGACGGCCGGCCTGTGGCTCACCCCGGCCTCGCAGGCCGGTGAGGGGCTGCTCCGCACGCTCGACCTTCGCGAGACATCGCCGTGACCTCGCTTCCCGACCACGAGGCGCTGTGCCACGTCCGCGCGTCGGTCATCCAGCGGTCGCGCGGAAAATCCTCCGTGGCCGCCGCGGCGTACCGGGCCGCCGCTCGCCTCGTGGACGAGAGGACGGGGCAGGTCTGGGACTACTCGCGGAAGAAGGCCGTAACGGATTCCTACGTTATGGCCCCGGCCGGGGCGCCTGCCTGGGTCTACGATCGCGAGTCGCTCTGGTCGCGCGTCGAACTCGCCGAGCGCCGCCGCGATGCCCAGACCGCCCGCGAACTCCAAGTCGCCATCCCCCGGGACCTTCCGCGCAGTTCGTGGGGCGCGTTCATCGCTGACGTGGCCGCGCCGTACCTCGATGCCGGTGCCGTCGCGGACGTGGCCCTCCACGAACCTCGCGCAGCCGATCGCGGCGAGCAGCCGCACGTCCACATGCTTCTCACGGTCCGCAAGCTCGACCCCGCGTCCCCAACCGGATTCGCGGCGAAACGCAACGAGGCCGTCAACGCCCTCCTGACGAGCGGCGGAAGCCACGGCGGCGGCGCTCGCGGTGATGCCCTGACACGCGAGCGAGAGCGCATCGCTGGGATCATCAACGAACACCTTCGCGCCGCCGGCTCGAAGCGGCGCGCCGACCACCGCTCCTACGAGGCCCGGGGCGATCCCCGGATGCCGGAGCCGCCCATGAGCGAGCGCCGCATGGCTGCGGTCCGAAAGCGGCGTCGACACGACCGCCGAACCGCCGTCGTCGCGGGCATCCGCGAGGTCCGGCGCCTCGACAACGAACTCACCCGAATGGAGAAAGAGATGGCCCTACGAGTCAAAGGATTCGCCCGCGCTCCCGCCCGGAAGGACCGCCCCGCGCACCAGCAGGACTACAAGGCGAGCTTGCTTCGCGACCGCTTCCCCGACGCGATCCTCCCGCCCAAGACCGGCAACGCGCTCTACATGGTCGATGTCCGCGACCCGCGCCGCACCCGCGCGTTGCTCCGCGACGGCGCTTGGGTCGAGGCCGACGACGAGTCCGGCACCGTGTCCCTGTGGGGACCGCACAGCGCGTCCGCCGCCACTCTCGCCGAGGCCATCAGCGTCTCCACCGTCTACGGCGTCGACAGGATCGAGCGCACCGCAGCGGCGGGGAAGCCGGGCAAGGGCCGCCGCAAGGGCGGTATGCCCGAGGAGGAGGCGATCTCGCTCGCCGATCGCTGGCGCCGTCGCGGTTTCGCCGACGTGTCAGAATCCCCGGCCGGGGTCCGCGTCGGCCTCGACGGGCGCAGCCGTCTCGTGGACTCCGGCGATCACGTGGACCTCGTGGGGCCGGTCAGCGACGCCGCGCTGCGCGCCCTCGCGTCCAAGGCCGCCGAGGATTGGGGCGGCACGTTGGAGTTGGACGGCCCGTGGCCGGCCGAGGCGCAGGCTCGCCTCTGGCCTGAGTGCCAGCGGTAAGGCGTCGAACTGGCCGGATACCAGCCACCGCCCACCGTCGCTGCAGCCTGGGCGGCCGAATCCGGTTCCGCGGCCGACACCGCGACGAAACTCCGCGCCGTCAGGTCGGAGACGGCCGAAGCCGACCTCCTACTCGGCGCGGCGGCGGGCGACGTCGCGAGCCTCAAGCGCCTCGAACCCGCGCTCCGGGCCTTCGTGTCGGGCCATCTGGACGACGATCAGCGCCGCGACCTCGCGCGCGCCGACCGCGAGGACATCGTTCAGGCCCTCGCGGAGTTCCGGCGGCTTGGCGCGGCCGAACTCGATCGCCAGAAGGCGAAGCGCATCGCCGGGGTCCCCAGCATTTTCGATGCTCCGGCGAAGCCCGCCGATGCGCCGGCGCGTGATGCCGCGCCCGCGTTCGGGCGACGCTTGAATCCGATCGACTGAGGAGACCCTGCCATGGCCGCCGCCGACGACTTCTCAGCCGTCCCCACGTATCGAGGTCGCGCGATCGTGCGCGACCTTCAGGCGCTCGCGCGAGGCGACATCCGCTATCCCTACAGCCGCGCGGGCGACATCCCCGGCGCACCCGCTCTCTCGGCGGACCCCGCGCTCCGGCGGTTCGTCGGCGACGTGTCCGCCGCCGACTTGGACCGCCTCGCGGACGCGGACATGGCCGACATCATCGCCCGGCTGCCCGACTGGCGCGAGCGGGGCCGCACCCTCATTGCGCACGATACCGCGCCCGTGACCGACTACGCAGCGGCGCGGTCGGGCGACGAGGCCGCCCGCGACCGCCTCCGGGCCTCGATTGCTGAGGGCGGATATGGCGAGCCCGACCTCGCCATGGCCTCCGCGTGGGACCATGCGGAGGACCTCTCCGGCCTGACCGTCGCGGAGGCTGCCGATGCCCTCGAGTCCTACGCGCAGGCGTTGGCGGAGGACCGCATGGAGTACGACCTTGGCGACGACGAGATGGACAACGAGGTGCGAGACTACGAGGAGGGCGACGTGGCAGGCCGCTACGCCCCGTGACCTCCTCCGCCACCGTTCTCGAATCCCGCCGCGAGGCGGTCGCGCTCCGGCGGTACGTGCGCGAGCGCGCCGCCGGTCGGGCCGCCCCGGAGTGGGTCACCTACGACGACCGCCTCCGGGCATGGGTGGTCGCGGCCAGTGAAGCTGCCGCCACTACCAGCGGACGGGACTGGCGCCGGGTCCGCCAGCCGTCCGAGCCGTGGTGCAGCACCCTCGGTCGCGATCTCACCATCGCGGCCGACGACTCCCTCCAAGCGATGTTCGCGACGATCGAGGACGGCGACCCCAGCGCATGGCGGCGCCTGTTCCTCGACGTCGACCGAGCCCCCGGCCGCTGCCTGACGGACTGGCGCGCCCGCGGCCGCCGCCTCCTCGCCGCGGTATCCGCGGAACCCGGAGCGAGCGGAAGCCTCGCCGGAAAGTTCGCCTTGCGGGGCAAGGGCAAGCGGAGTCTGGCGGGCGTCTAGCGCCCGCTGAAGCTCAACCACAGGAGGTTGAGGTCATTGCTGGCCGCTGACGATGTTGAGGATCGATGCAGTCCCCGCACCACCATAGGAACGCGAGTCGGTCGAACGCAGGCTCGCAAGGAGATCCGAAAGAGGGTTCGAACTGGGCTTGGTCGATTGCGCATCGGTCCTCGCAGCGTATTTGGCCGCCAGCTTGGACACCTTTGCCGGGTCCTGAAGGTCGGAGACGTCGAGCTTCGACTCGATGAGTTTGGCTTGCGCGTCGATCGACAGGTTCGACATCGAAGCAGGCAGCCCGAGCGCGCCCTGCACCACCTTCAGCAAGTTGCCGTCCCCGAGGAGGCCGTAGACACCGCTAACGGAGGCTGCGGTCCTCTGGAAATAAAGGGCGAGTTGCGCCCCGCCGTTCATCTCACCGGCCGCGTTCTCCATGCCCTGCCTGTAGTAGGCGGTTTCGACCGCAGCCGCGACCGAAGCGTTGAACGTCGCGTTTCCCGACGAATCGAAGGTGAACGCCGATGCGAGACTCTTGAACCCGCCGTTCGTTAGCTTCGAGGCCAACGATCCGCTGGCCGTCCCGCCTGCCAAGACCTTCCGGATCAGCCCTTTCGAACCCATGTCGTCTTCCAGGCCATAGGCCTTCAGGGCGTAAACATAGACCGATTTCGTGGACATGAAGTCGTCGATGGTCTTGACCTTCGACAGGTCCCGCTCGAAAGCCTTGGTGGCCGCCTGCACGGACTTCTGGTTGGCGATCTTCTGAAGCGAAGCCGTGAGGTCTCGGGCATAGATCGCATAGGAGGCGGCAGCGCCGATCATGGGCATTCCTCTCGTCGATGTTGCACGTACTTCCGTCCCGTGCCGACCCCGGCATGGCGGCCGTTTCCAATGAGAACAGCCCCCCGATGCTGGGCAACGGAGGGCTGGCGCAAGCCGGGAACTTCATGTTCGCGACGGGGACCGCATCATGGGTCCGACGGCTTGCTAGGGTCCGGTTCCGCGGTTCCTTACTGGAAGAGGCGGAGGATGTTCTGCGCGCCCTGGTTGGCGATGTTCAGCGCCTGATACGCCAGTTGCTGCTTCGTCTGAAGGGCCTGCAAGCGGGCACTTTCCTCTTCGAGATTGGCATCGACCAGGTTGGAAAGCGTGGTTTCCTTGGAGCTCGAAAGAGCCTTGTTCATCGACTGCTGCGTGGCGATCCGATCAGAGGCGGCACCCAATGCTGCCGCGTAGTTGGTGACGGTCGTGATGGTCGAGGTAAGGGATGACGAGATGTCGGCGGCCTTGCTGCTATTGTCGAGTTCCGCTTGCGTGAACGTGGTCAGCGTCGTCGTGAACGTGTTCGTTCCGGTGATGACGGCCGTGGTCGAAGCGGCCACGACGTCGACCGGCGTGATGGTGCTCGACACCACCGCTCCCGCGGCGCCGAC
Source organism: Aureimonas sp. N4 (assembly GCF_001463925.1). NCBI lineage: Bacteria > Pseudomonadati > Pseudomonadota > Alphaproteobacteria > Hyphomicrobiales > Aurantimonadaceae > Aureimonas > Aureimonas sp. N4. The sequence continues at coordinate 8,168 of NZ_BBWS01000065.1, forward strand.
ACTCGACGCGTAGCTGTATGCCGTCGTGCCGTTGTTGATGAGGTTCTTGGCGCCGCTGAAGTTGGTCGCCGCGGTGATCTGGGCCTGAGCGGCAGTAACGGCCAACCAAGCGGTGTTCTTGTCGGAGGCGGCGGAGTACGCGGCGAGCTTCGCGTTCAGGTTCGAGAGAGCCGAAGCGATGCCAGTGGTGGCGGACGTTCCCGCGTCAACGGTGGCCTTGGCTGTGGAAAGGGACTTGTCGATCGCCGCATGCGTCTTGAGGTCGGTACGGATGCCCTCTGCGGCAACCCAGACGGTCGCATCGTCCTTGGCGCTTGCGACGCGCAGGCCGCTGGAGATCCGATTCTGGGTTGTTGTCAACTCGTCGCTGATCGAACGGATGTTCTGGAGAGCGTAGCGAGCGGATGTATTGATCGTGACCATTTTTATTTCCCCGTTGCTTCAGGCAGACCCTCGTTGCCTGTGCCTCGTTTCTAGCAAATAGAGAAAAATAACTTCCGATATTTTCCAATAGAATTTTAAATAACGCAGTAAAAGCCGCTCGCAGTCAAAACTATAGTTTAAGTCCGGGAAAATTTCTGCTTAGAATTTTATTAGAACCGTCGATGTATCGATGATCCCAGCAAATTTCGATGCACGGCACGCTCCACTCCGTTCGATGTGTCGGACATGACGAAGGAAACACCCATGCCACCGTTCGAAAGCGTGACGGTCAAAGTGCCCGGCGAGGCCCGGGATGTGCTACTGGACGTGGCGAGAGTGCTTCGGGAAAAGCCAGCCTTCGCCCGTAGGCTGGCGGAAGTGGTTGAGGAGTTCGAACGGCCCTCGCTGGCCGCGATGCTCGAGGAGGCCCCCTCCCGACTGGAAGCCTAGGAGCGCAGGCTCGACGCCCTGGACGCGGACATGCAGGAGGGCGGCAGGGAGTTCGCAGGACCCGACCCCGCCTGGTTCAAGGGGGCAGGTTACAGCAAGAAGCTAACCCCGTCGGGCGAGGAGGAGATGGTTCGGCAGTTCGACCGCGGCCTCACCGACAAGCAGATCGCCCGCCGCTTCGGACTCAGCCTCAGCGCCATCTGCTTGAGGCGGAAGCGATATGACCTGGAGCAGGCTGCGCGATCATATCCGATTGACCACCTATCGTGAGTTGACGCGGTCTGCGTGGTTCTCGGCACCGACGATCGGCGTAGTTCGTTAAAGCGCTAATTGTTGACAACATGAACCATCCCCCGTACCCATTGGTGTACCCAGGCGCTCGTCGCCGAGGCGAGATTTTCCGCCGCGCCGTCAACGGGTTGTGCGTTTAGACGGGGGACTCTCCCTCCCTCTCCGCCATTTAGGATTCACACTCCGCCAATTCCAAAACCCCGGTTCTTCCGGCATTCTGCTCATCGGGGCGCCCAGCCAAGGGTGGCCGAAACGTGCGTGGATCGGGTGGTGTACAGCGTGGTGTATCGTGCGGTGTATCGTTGGAGGCGAGGACGGAGGGCACTCGCAAGCGTGCCGCGTCCCGTGGTCCCGGTCCCCACCTCGTGCGCTGCGGCACGAGCTACCTCTTCCAGATTCGGCTGCCGATCGCGCTCGGCGGCGGTCGTGCTATGCCTCCGATCCGCATCGGGCTCGGTGCGCGTCCGGCCAACGACGCACGGCGCATGGCCGATCTCCTCGCCGCCGCGGCCCGCACCGAGTTCGTACGCATCAAGGCGCGCGGCATGAGCGGCGAAAAGGATGCAGGCGCTGAGCCTGGGGGCGAGCCGATGTTCTCGGGCGGGGATGCGCGGGAAGCGATGGCGGAGGTCCGCGGTTATCTGAAAGCCTTCAAGCAGATCGCCGATCGCGAGGCTCCAGAACCCAGCGCTCAGCAAGCAGCCGCTCTGGCAGGGATTCGTGGTCTCGTCGGCATCGCGCGCGAAGTCGCGAAAGGCCCGGACGGCAATCCCGTCGTTGTCGACAACGTCGATCTTCTGAAGGCCAAGTACGTCGACATGTTCGCCGGGACGGCTCTGACGCCGCCATCCGGCGCGATCTCTTCGACCAACCGTCCGTTGGATGCGGTGCCAGCGCCCGTTCCATTTGCGCCAAGCGTTCACCCCGCGAGCTTGGCGCCAGTGCCGTCTCAGCCGCGGCCGTTGGACGAGAGGGGGCGTCCGATCCCCGACTATAAGCTGGATCGTCGCTTCGTTGCGCGCGCACCGTCGCTCAAGCCGCGCTTCAGCGAAGTCTCGGAAGACTACCTCCAGTATCGGGAGGATGCGTCTCCGTCCAAGCAGCGCGACATCAGCACGGCCCGGTTCCGCCGCGACCTGTTCATCGAGCTGATCGGCGATCATCCCGTCGACACCTACAACCCCTCCGATTTCCAGGCTTACGTCCATCTCCTCGGCTTCTGGCCCGCCGACGAGGCCGATCGCAGAAAGGACTGGAGCGCCCGCCAGATCATCGAGGACAATCGCGATCTCCATCTCAAGCCGCTCAAGCGCTCGACCTTCCAGGAGGGCTACGTCAGCGTCATCGGCACGATGATGCGCCACCGAATGAAGGACTACGGCTACTCCGATCCCTTTGGCGGAGCGAACATCCGATATCCGGAAACCGCGGTCGCGAAGCGACCGTCGGCACCGTTGTCGGCGGAAAAGATTTCCAGCGTGTTCCGGATCGGGGTTGGCAGCGGCCTTCTCGACGAAGCGATGCTGCCCCTTCTCGGCCATTTGACAGGCCGTCGCCTCGGCCTCCTGATTCACCTTCAGGGAAGCGATGTCCGCGAGAAGTTCCGAGGCGTTTTCGTAGCCGATACGTCCGGCATCACCAAGCGGGATGGCAAGTGGATGCGCGTGCCGATCAAAACGGATGCCAGTGCTGGCTACTTCATCCTGCACCCGCTTCTGAAAGAGATCGGCTTCATCGGCTGGGCAATGGAGCAAGGGGACAGCTTCCTGTTCCCGGAGATTATGCGTCTGGTCGATCCATCGAAGAGCGCCTCCTCGTACATGCAGCGGCTCTTCCAGAAGGCTGGCATCGAGAAGGGGAAGGGAGAGGTCTTCCACTCGCTTCGCGGCAACAACATCGATGAGATGCGAGACGACAACGTCGATGGGCGTATCCGCCGTCTTCAGGTCGGACACACGGTAGGCGGGGACGAGCACGAAGGCTACGGTCAGCGGGCGATCAGCGAGAAGGGTGCTCGTCAGCTTGCCTTGCTGCCGTTGAACCCCGAGATTGATTTCACGATGTTTTCGGGGTTGGACTTTGACGCAATGGCGAGGCGCAAGCGCACGAGAGGGCGTCGCCCGGCTGGCTAGAGCATATCCGGTTCACGTTGCATCGTATCCTGCGGCCTGGAAGCAGTTGGCGCATTCCGTTGGTGTGAAGACCGGGACGATCTCGCCGACGGCTCGCCACAGGGCATCGACGGTGCGCTCGGCACGTGCACGGAGCTGGGCCTTGAGCTTGGCGAAGGCGTTCTCGATCGGGTTAAAGTCGGGTGAGTAGGGCGGCAGGAAGCGCAGGCTTGCCCCAGCCGCTTCGATGGCCGTCCGAACGCCTTCGGCATTGTGGGCCGGCAGATTGTCCATGACGACGACATCACCGTGCGAGAGAGTGGGCACGAGCACCTGCGCGACATAGGCCAGGAACACCGTGCCATTCATGGCGCCGTCATAGACGAACGGTGCCGTCGTACCGGTGAGGCGTAAGGCGCCGACGAAGGTGGTGGTCTTCCAGTGACCGTGGGGCACACCGGATCGGCAGCGCTCGCCGCGAAGCGCCCGACCGCGCAGCCTCGCCATCTTTGTCGAGAGCCCCGTCTCATCGATGAACATTAGGCGGGCGGGGTCGAGATCAAGCTGGCCCTCGAACCAAGCCTGCCGACGCCTCAAGACGTCCGGACGGTCCTGCTCCAGTGCGTGTGCGGTCTTTTTTGAACGTCCAGCCCTGCCGGCGGAGCCAGGCGCTCAGCGCCGAACGGCCCACAGGCAGGCCACGTTCGGCTGCCAGGCGCTCCACCATCTCGTTCAGTGTGATGTCCTTGCGGTCCTGGATCATCGTCTCGACGAACTCGGCATGGGCGTCCAGGCGCGAACCCCGCCGTCCGCCCCAAGGATAAGCCGAACGCTCTCCCAGTCGGGCACGAGCCGCCCATCGTACCGCCGTCGCTGCGCTGATCCCGAACCGAACCGCAGCGCGCCGAGCCGACGACCGCTCTGCTTCCTTCAGAACACGCTCACGCAGATCGTCGCTGTAGGGCCGTCCCATCGTCCACCTTCACCCAAGGCAGAACATGAATCACAAGCAATGCTCTGACTCAATGCAGGCCGGACATGCTCTAGGCTCAGGACCTATTAATTTAGACTGAGGCGTGATTCAGTTTGGCATTGGAGGAGTTTCCGATGGCCGAGCTGTTTCTGTTGAGCGAGCGCCAGATGGGGCGGATCGCGCCGCATTTCCCTTGTCGCACGGCGTTCCCCGGGTGGACGATCGGCGCGTGGTGAGCGGCATCGTCTACGTCATCCGCAACGGCTTGCAGTGGAAGGACGCGCCCGGGGGCTACGGGCCGCACAAGACACTCTATAACCGCTTCATCCGCTGGTCTCGGCTGGGTGTCTTCAACCGCATCTTCGCGGCCCTTGTCGGCGAAGGGCCAAGGCCGGAGCGCATCATGATCGATGCCACGCACCTGAAGGCGCACCGCACGGCGGCAAGCCTCCTCAAAGGGGGGATGTTCCCCGACGTATCGGACGCACCAAAGGCGGCCTGAACTCCAAGCTGCACGCCATCTGCGACGGGCAAGGGCGCCTTCTCGTCATGACGCTCACCGAGGGACAGACCAGTGACTACAAAGGTGCCCGCCTGATGCTGGCGCACCTGCCGCCCGCCAGGGAGATGCTGGCGGACAAGGGCTATGATGCTGACTGGCTGCGCAAGGAACTGGCCGAGCGCGGCATCGCGGCCTGCATTCCGTCACGAGCCAAGCGAAAGAGCCCGGTCCCGCATGACGCCACCCTCTACAAGCAGCGCCACAAGATCGAGATCATGTTCAGCAGGCTGAAAGACTGGCGACGCATCGCTACCCGCTACGACCGATGCGCCGATACCTTCTTCTCCGCAATCTGCATCGCAGCAGCCGTCATCTTCTGGCTCTGATCAATGAGTCCTGAACCTAGATAGCCAATTCGAGCTCAGCATTCTCAAACGCAGTCTTGAGGTTGGGATCCAGGCTCCCCAGCCATCTCATCTCAAGTCACTGTAATCATTGTTCTTTTCGGCGGATGCGAATCCTCTCGGCCCTTTTGCCACGCGATGTGCCCAAACCTGTAGCCCACAGATGATGCCCATTGGCGTCACCTCGGGCTCGCGGCTCAAGGGATCCGGTCGGTGGCAACTCGGCATGACACAAGCAATCTCGAACGGCGCGGCCACACCTTCTACTGGCGCGCTCGCGTACCGACGCGCTTCCGGAAGGTGCCTCCGCAAGCTCGGCTCTCCTTCTCACTTCGGTTGTCCGACCATCACAAAGCGGCCTACATGGCGCGGCGGCTGAACACACTGCTCGCCGACCTCACCGTGAGACCGACCGCCGCGATGACAACGAAGAATCAGCTCGACCAACTCTTCCGCGCCGAGATCGAGCGCATGACCGCGCACCTCGACGACATCGCCTTCGCAGTTCGGCGAAGCGGTGGCGTTGACGACGTTCGGGAGATGGAAGCCGACATTGAGGTGGGCTGGGCGTATCGCCTGATCCAGCTCTTCGGCACGACGCGCGCCCTCAGCTTCGAGGCGGACTGCTCGGGCAAGTCCATGCTTCTGCGCCACAGTATTCCTGAGCCGCATGTCGCAACGATCGCTGAGACGTTCCGCGCTGAACAGGCCGAAGCCCGAAGCCCGGTCTTCGACCGGGCGGTCCGTCAGCAGATGGCTGACGTCGGCCTCGCCGACACGCTGGCCAATCGCGAACGGGCGAAGATGGAGCTGTATCGCGCGAAAGCCGACGCGCTCCTCAACGTCGCCGAACGCTGGCCGATGATCGATCGCAAGCAGAATGCCCTCGTCGCGACGACGCTGCCCGAGGAGGAGCGCGCCAGCCTAGTCTTTGAGGCAGACAGCGCTGCCAAAGCAGAATCTGGCGATTCGTCGGTAGATACCAACGTGCGGGTTCAGCCTGAACCGGAGCTTAGCGTTACGGAGGATGCGGAAAAAATCGCCCTTCCCGTTGAGCCGACATCAGACGACGAAGTGGCAGAGGCGGTCCCGCCGACAGTGCATCCGATTGAGACGCGCGCTGCTGAACGTCCCGTGCCTGATGCTGCTCCTGCCGGCCGGGTCCTGCATCTCGATGCGTTCGAAGCGTCGTATGAGGCACTCGCCCTCAACAATCGTGACAACTGGACCACTGCCACCGCCAGTGACGTGCGAATGCTCGTGCGGATGTTCCGTGACATCCTGGAGGAGAACGGCGTCTCGCATTCCGGTCAGATCGGCCAGCAGCACGTGGCGGCTCTTCGCCAGCATCTGAACCTCATTCCGACGCGCTACGGACAGAGCTCGCGGCTGCGCATCATGAAGCCCGCAGCGCTTCGCGCCTTCGCGGCCGATGAGATCGCGCGTGCCGAACGGCGCGGTGACGCACTGCCCAAGGTCGGCCTTTCGGCGTCAACCATCCGCAAGCACCTGGGCAATCTCGACACGTTCCTCAACCATGTCAGGGCAAGCGGCTACGCCGTGGCGGATTGGTCGCTGAAAAGCCTTCGGCCCCGTAAACCAAAGGCGGGCGCCCTGCGGCTGGCGCAGGTAAAACCTTCACCCGATCAAGTGCGGCCGATCTTCGACCTTCCGATCTTCACGGGATGCCGAGACGCTTCAAGCCGCCATGTTCCGGGAGATGCGGTATTCCATGGCGGCGTCTACTACCTACCGATGCTGTTCGCCTATCTCGGCGCCCGTCGCAATGAGTTTGCTGGCCTGGAAACGAACGACGTGCTCGACACGCTGCACGGTCCCGCCATTCACATCCGCGCCAACGTTCACCGCAACATTAAGAACGCTCAATCCGACCGCCTCCTGCCGGTGCCGCCAGAATTGCTGCGCCTCGGCTTCCTCGATTACGTCGAGACGATCCGGAAGGTGGGCTATCGGCAGCTCTTCCCTGAGCTGTTCTCGCCGCTGCTGACGACGAACGATCCAGGCGATCGCTTCTACAAGGACTTCATTCCGATCGTGAAAGCCTCGCCGCACTTCTCGTCCGAGCTGTGGAAACGTTCGATCCATGCCCTTCGGCACGGATTTTCGGACACGATGAAGCAAGCGGGAGTCGACACTGCCATCATCAGCGACATCGCCGGACGGCTCGGCGAGTCCGAAACGGCGCTGCGTTACACGAATGTCGCTGGTCTTCCGTTGATTAAGAAGCAGCTTGAGAAGTACCCGGTCATCACTGGGCACCTTGAGGCCAGTCCGGTGCGTCTCCTGCCTTGGGTCGAGAACGAGGAACTGCCGCCCTGGGCAGGCAAGAAGCCGGGAGATCGGTTTCGGAAATGATTTCCGTTCAGTCGGAGGACGCAGAGCGTCGCGGATGGACTGAGATCGGACCGACAGCTTTCGGGCAAGAAAAGCGGGAAAGACGCCATTCCGCCATCGACCAAAAGTTACAATCCCGATGCGGTGGCGGAAATGTTCGCTCGCACTGAGTTTGGTCATTCGGTGGCCACACGGTGAATGACCGACTGCTCGTAGGCTGCTCTGGAACGGACGCCGAGTACCCGTCAGAAACTGGCTTCGTCCGATATAGGTGCAATCATCTTTCCTTCGAATACCAGCAGTTGGCATTCGATACCCTTCAAGAACCCCTTCACCTTCGACAGGTCTTCGCTGGTCGCGATCAGGATTTGAGAACGTCCGCTCGCTATCCTGGACGCCTCCAATAGAAGCCCAGCGACGCTCGCCTCTGCCGCTTCCTGTTGCCGAGGCTCGTCGAAAACCACCAGACCTGGATGATTGGTTTCGCTGCCATGGGAAACGTCCAGCAGCCCAAGCTGATAGGCCCACTTCAATCGCACGCTATCGCTGGCGGAAAGCTCGAATCCGATTTCGAAACCTTCCTTCTCTGGCCGGTAGCTGTCGCGTGAGACAGTGAGATCCTTTGCAGGGAAAGTGCCGAAACCATATTTAATTAGCTGAGACCGGATCGATGCCTCCAACTTCGACAGTTTGCCGACATCCTCGCCGCTAAGCCTCGCTTCCGGGAGCTCGGCGCGTTCGGCCAACATTTCGCGCCAGGCCTCCGCCTGCTCGTTCAACGCATCAAGCTGGTGCTCGAACCGGCGCTTCGTGTCGCCGATGCGGATCAGATCCTACTCGAGACGAAGACGTTCTTCGATAACTGCCGCTGAGGCGGCATGGGAAGGAGCAATAAGATCAGATTTCAGCGCACGGAGCCGTGCCGACTTACTTCTCACTTCCTCGCCCGTTGATACCAGCTCTAGG
>NZ_BBWS01000066.1:0-13668 GCF_001463925.1 Aureimonas sp. N4
GGCGCGAGCTACGCGCGCCCGCGCCCCACTGTGCCGGCCGCCACCTCAGCGCCGCTCGCGCACTGAGCCGTCCCAACCCGGAATAAGGCAGAATTGCTATGCCGCAGGCCAACCCCTCCGACCTCTTCTTGACCATCATCAACAGCCGGATCGTTCACGCCTTCGGCCCGATCCTGAAATCGGCGGCGAGCGGCCTGCGCTTTTTGGACGGCGCACTGTTCATCTACCCGCACGATGACGGCGCGCTCTGCGTCGCCACGGATGGCTATGCCATTATGATGATGCTCGATCGCGAGGCCGAGATTGACGAGCCGCGCTCCTTCCATCTGCCCGATGCATTCATCGATGCTTGCGCGCCGCCCGCGCCGCTCGTAGCCCATTATCCGGGCTGGCAGGAGGATCGGGCCATGCCGGAGTGGATGCAGCCGGCGCGCGTCCTGTTGTGGAGGCACGGCGCCAGTGTCCTGCCGGCGATGCCTCACCCCGCCGACGTCGATGACGCCGAGGATACTCATTCTCTCTACTCGGCAAGAGCAACTGACAAAGCGCGCCGGACGCTCGGACGCGACTACTGGCATGGTCGCCCGCCTCTCGACCCGAGGCGCGCGCTGGCAAGCCCGGCCAACCCGGAATATCGGGCTGATCTCGACCCGGCCCGCGTCGCCATGTTCGTGCCAGCCATGGACATCTTCGATCCGCCGACGGTGACATGGACGCCAGGTGGGCCCGGCGGCGCAGTCGTCTTCCTGATGGAGGGGGTGCCCGACTTCATCGGCCTTCTCATGCCCTGGAAGGTGCCGAACCGCTTGGGCTGGCCCGCTTTCGCCTCCGAGCTCGCCGCTTCGCTGCGCGAGGCTCCGGCCGAAGACCACCGAACGGATGTCGCGGAGGGCCGGCCGTGACCAGCTTCGCCGAACAGGTGACGCTCGGCGTCTCCGCCGCCATGGCGCGCCGCGCGGCCGCGACCGAACAGAAGATCGAGGCAAGGCTTGCGCGCGAGCAGGCCGACATCCGCTCCGCGATCGAGACGAATAGCTCGGTGGATGGCAAGGCCTCCGCGCCGCGCCTTCGCTTGCAGGCCGAAGCGCGGGCGTTCGGTCAGGCGGCGCTGGCCGCCGCTGAGATCGCCCTCGAAATCGCGACCGAGGATGCGAGGGCGGCGCCGTGAACCCGCGCATCCTGAAAAAGCTCTCCGCCCTCGCCGCGCCCCTGCTGCCGCTCCTGGGCGACACCCGCGAGCAATTCCGCGCCGTGAAGGGCGAGAACTATCACAGCGTTTTCATCCTCGATCGCCGGCATTGGGAGCGATCAGGGTGCCATCCGTCGTACATGGCCGATGCCGGCCGGATCGTCTGGCGCGCTGGCTCGATCGCCTACACGACCCGCGCTGGCCACCGGGTCGCGATGCTCCCGCCCAGCCAGCCCCTCAAGGGCACGATGATGGTCGGCAGCGTGGCCGGGTACTACGAGCCAGAGTGGGACGAAGAGACCGCGTGGGAAGCACTATGTGCCCTCGTCTACGCCTTCTTCACCGACTTCGGCCCGAACGGCGAAGACTGGCTGATGACGCGTATTTTCCGCGGCCCCGGCGACATTCTGCGCGCCGCGCGCTGGATCGCAGCCCAATCTGAGGATGTGTTCGAATGAGCGTCCGCATCCGACCCGGCCTCGGCCCTATCCTCCAGACCGCCGTCGCCTGTTCCATCAGCGGCGCGCTCATCGGCATCCCCATCGGCTTCGGCCTCGCCCTCCTCCTCCTATGATTTCGTGGCTGAATGCGGAAACCCAAGCGGCATAGAGCCGGTGCGTGATGCTAACAGACCCTAGGCAGCACCCCCATAACGGGGTGCACGTTTTCCGTCTGAACGGTAGAACTTGGACGACTTAATCTCAATGCTCGAGTCTGAGTAGAACCCGCCGCGCTTGAAGCCGAGTCGTGTGATATGTACGGTGCAGATTGAGTGGCTGGAGTCAGAATGAAGCCGGTGATCATCAGCGTCAAACCTAAATGGTCTCGATTGATTCACTCGGGAAAGAAGACCATTGAACTCCGCCGGCGTTTTCCGCTGCTTCCCATTGGAGCAGTTGCTTATCTATATGAATCAACGCCAACATGCAGCTTGACCTCCGTTCTTCGCCTTGGGATTATTCACAAATTGCCCGTGGCTGATCTGTGGCGCCTCCATGGAGCGGCCTCATGCGTTGATGAGAACCATTTTACTGAGTACTTCGATGGCAGGCCGATCGGGTTCGGCATAGAAATCGTAGATTGCTACGCTCTTGCGGAAGCAATGAAACTCGATGAGCTGAGATCAAAATTCTCGTTTACTGCTCCACAGTCTTGGGCCTACGCTGCTCCAAAACTGGTTACAGCTATGAGTCTTGGTGAATGAGAATCTTCGTCGCCGGCCTGTCGAAATCCGGGAAATCGACGAACTCTCGCTATGCTGCTACGATACGAGGAGATATCGACCACATCGGTATAAGCAAGTTACTCAAAGCCAGGGGAGGCGTCCTGCCGGTACGTACGACACTAGACGCCGCGCTCAATCAAATTGTAGCGACGACAGCGCTAAAATCTTTACAGCTAATAAAACCATATCAGATACTTGACGGACATGCTCTCATTGAAACAGAACAAGGCCCTTTCATCGTTCCGGACGAATTTTTTACAGAGATCAAACCATCGCTATTGATACATATCGAAGAAAGACCTGGAAATCTCCATCAGCGGCGGTCTCGTTTAGGAAAACACGAGACCCCTGCTGAGCTATCAGCGTTGGCACTGATGGAAAAGGCAGCCTGCAGACGCATCGCAGTGCGCCAAGGCATTCCACTGATCGAGATGCTATCTCCAACTCCGGACGAGTTCGCCAATAGCCTCGGTCAGCAACTCGCCCAATTTAGTGCGCGCAACCCAGTAGGGGGCCGTTAAAAACGTATTCAATGCGGCCTGTTCGGTATAAACCATCGTAAACCATGGGCTTCGGGAATTTCCATCCTTCAACCAGCCCCTCGAAGTCAGCAAAACGCTCTTCAGGGACAGTAAAAAGCGGTCTGGTACTGCCCAACCAAGCAAATGCATCGCGAGCCAGCATTGCTGCAACACCACGGGTACGGTGATTTGGAGAAACCCACAGCGTACAGAGCTTCTGCTCAACAGGAGTGCGCTTACAGATTGCTACCCCCGCCAAGTGACCATTGATGCTCCATGGGAAAATGCAGCGCTCACCTGTATGAAGACCTGGAACGACCTTGTTGAAAAACCACCTTTGAAAATCAGGGTATATTCCCGCAACACCGGCCCCAACCATTACCTCAAAAATCGCAGAGGGCTCTAGGCGCGGATATATGATGGAGGAATGAGCGTGCTTTGGAACCATGCCATACTCCACCGTCATGAAAGTTCTCTCATTGATTCGCTCATCTCAACATATGACTGACGAGCAAAATTTCCGATAGCGCATATTGGCGTAATTCACGGCTTCCTTTGCAGCGAGCGCACCACTGCAGAGACTGCTGCCACCGCCAACAAGAAGACCGCAGCATTGGAGCACAATATCTCGTATGCACCGGGGTTCTCAGAACGAGAGACCCCCAACTTGATGATAGATAGGAGGGCGACCCCAAAGCCCTGGACCGCGCTGCCCATTGCACCAAGCAGAATGATCACAGCTGCGTAGGATAACAAATTTCCGGTGTAATACGCCCGGAAGGTTGCAAGCGCCGTGAAACTCTCAACAGGCTTATCTCCCATTGCGGACCAATGGTAGATAATCATCTTATCTGGACTGAAGCCAAGGCAACCGTCGAGGTAGCCGTCCCACATGCCTGGCTCCAAAAGTCTCATTTTTTTAAAGCTGGTATGGGCCTGGGTCATTTCGACTCCCATATCGCGAATTAGAAAGTAATGGATCGCAGAAATATTACTTAGCGAGCAGCGACTCTTACGAATCTTTTCACGAATTGCGGGAGAGAAGTTTCGACGCTCGTTAAGACGAAATTCAACGACTTCATTGGTCGATATCGTACTCAAGAACGCTGCATCTTTCGGCTGAATCGTGGATACAAAACCATTGCTTTGATCTGCTGGGACCTTGACCCTAAGCCGGAAATAATGGTCACCTACATTGCCACGTAGCCGATTGAAAAAGGTATCGGTCAAGGTTATCACCGATACACGGTCTTCTCCTATGCCAATTTCGCGGATTTCGCGCTCAGCCTCAGGGCACTTGACGACAAAGAATTGAACACGTTTCTCGCTCGAAGCCTGAAACATATGACCGTCGTTAAGTAACTCACCTGGTGATAGGGTTTCATTGAAAATAGCCGAGAGCGTCGATTCATCCCGCATATTCTCAAACAGGTCGCTTACAAGTTCCTTCCTCAGAAGAATGAAGGGCAAACCAATGGATAAAGAGCTCAGCGAGCGCAATTCTTTAAAGCGAAAACCAATGTCAAACAGATCAAAATGGTCGCGCTCGCTGCGCTCCCCGTTCCGCCAGATATTGATATGAACCTCGACGCTTGGGGCGTAACCTTCTGCCTCTTCAGCAATCGTTTCGTGCCAGATGGCGATACTGCCGCGCATGGAGTGAGCCCCCAATCAAACCTACAATCAATGATTGGATACGCGACAATCGCTAGGCTATCCAGCGCTTGCTTGATAGGACACCCTATCACCAGTTGACCTGTGGGAAACGGCCCAACGGCAACGGCTTCGACACGAAGGTGCTTCGGAAGGTCATCTCGCTTCGCAAACAGGACGCGTAGGAGCGACAGGGGCAGGAGGCCATCATGGACCTCCACCTGCAGGAGTTCGGCATGGAGGCCAGCCGTTGAGTACTCTTACCCCGTTTCAAAATCGCGTTGCCGCATGGATGGTGAATTGCTTCGGCCGGGAGATTTCGTCCAATAAGGTCGAGCGGAACGACCGCTTTATCGAAGAGGCGTTCGAGTTCGCGCAATGCACCGGCTACACTGCTGATAGCGCCCACGCCTTTGTGCACTACGTGTTCGGCCGGCCTGCCGGGGATCCCGGGCAGGAAGTCGGCGGTGTGATGGTCACATTGGCCGCCGCCTGCAACGTCCACGGCCTCAACATCGAAGTTGAGGCGCGGCGGGAGATCGACCGGATCACGACACCGGAGATGGTGGAGAAAATTCGCGCGAAGCAAGCAGCCAGACCAACCGGGTCTGCGCTACCGATCGCTATGAAACTGTAAGGCGAACCGATCACGAGTGCCCCGGCCGGCATGCGTTATGTGCGCTTGCAGTTGGACCGTTTTACGGTCGCCGAGGTTGCCGCACGGTACAACGTCATCGCGGCCGTTGCGCGTTTGGCGAAGATAATACCTCATAGACAGAAATCATCTTTGGGTTGAAAGGTCACCTTGCTACATTGAAGATCAATGCGGCGAGGGGGCAGTTTTGGGGGCTGATTTCTGGACTATCGCGAGTGCGGCCGGCTCTCTGGGAAGCGCCGTTGGTACGATCGGTGCCGCAATTTTGGCCGGACGTCTCGCCTGGCTATCCGCGTATGGGGCACGACCATGGATCAGCGGCCTTGTCCTTGGCCGGCGAGCACTTGATCGAGAAAAAACAGAGTTCGCAAAGGAGCTAGGTCTCTCCATCACCAATCGACAAAAGGTGCCGGTGACGGTGTATCGGATTGACGTCTGCGTTCCAGAAGAAAACTTCACCGGCAAGCCATACGGCGGAACTTTCAATATCGACGGCTTAGAACCCCAAGAGTTAGGGATGAGAGGATGCGAGTTTTCCGGCGATACTGTAAGGTTTCTGTTCAAAGAAGAAATCAAACCCGGCCAAACCGGGCGGTTTCACTTCCTTGCCCCCCTGTCTAGTGCAGGAGATGCGATGCAAAACGCTCGCTTCATGGCCTACATGCAGCGTGACGAACCGTACATTTCCTCATTCTGGATCGACCGAATTTTGGACGTTCGGAGGCTGAACAGTCGATTCCAGAAACGCCCGCCGTGGTCTTTGCGTTGGTTTGTGAACCAACATCGAGACCGTCTCATGCCGCCGAAGAATTTCCCATGACGAAGAACCAGAGCTCGGTAGATAGCTCCCAAGAGCCGACGAGCTTGCTCCCGAGCGATCCGCTTGAGACGTTTAAGCTGTTCATCGGCAACACGGCAGAAGAGGTAGAGCGGCATCTCGGCGTTCCAGCCGGCTCGATTGCAGGCATTGTCGAAGACGAGGACAATTTGTTCCTCATCAAACTTATCGCCGTCATCGAACCCGTCATCAACGACCTGATCCGATTTGGCTTCCTACAACCAAGTGGCGGGCTCGGGGGGCGTGACCGAGGCCCTGAACTGGAACCTACCTTCCGTGAGTTGGACCGCCTCCCTCTGATGGGTCGACCCGGTCGCCTTCAAATTGCGAACAAATTGAACGTCATAACTTCCGACGAACTGCAGTTCGTGCACGCACTAGCGACTCTGCGGAACAGCTACGCACACAACATCTCGTCCATGAGCCAGCCGATATTGGACGTCTTCCGAAGGCATAGAGCTGGAAACAAAAAACTTCTCAGCGTCCTCACATTGAATACCGTCTTCACCGACGACGTTGATTCAAGCGGCGAACTTCGCTTTCTCCTGCTCGCCATCTGGGCGGCGGTCTTATCTGGCTGGATGGGCCGCCTGCACCGACCTGCGCAAAACATCTTTGATGCCCTATTAAGACTTTCGAAGCCCAAGCCCGGCGGCACAGACATGGAAGAGAGACCGGAAGGCTAGACCTGCCGTATTACGTTTCCTTCCCCGCAAGGCCTCTCGCAATTTTAATGCGGGCGAGACGGCGGACAATGGATCTTCCGTCCGTTCCCGAAGCCAGCGTCGAAATGACGAAAAGGCCCGCCCGGGCGAACCGGGCAGGCCTATTTGTAGATCAACAGGGCGTCGCGAACCGCTCATCCTGCCGGAGCGCGGGCAGAACGTGCCGCTGACCGTAAAACCGGATCGCGTTGGCCAGCAGCTCGAGCCCCAACGGTGCGAGTTCGTCGCGCCAGAGGTCGGCGGCCGTTGCGTCTGGCGGCACGAAGCACCAATCCTGAAACGCGACCGGGCCCTCGTCCCAACCGTCTGTCAGATGAAACACCGTGCCGCCCGCAATCGCGTCGCCCGCCGCGATCGTCGCCTGCACGGCCCGCGCGCCTCGATGACGCGGCAGAAGGGACGGATGATAGCCGATGGCGGCTGTGGCGAGGGTCCGCACCGACGCGGGCACGAACTTCGTGGCGTGAGCGGTGATGAGGAGGTCCACCACGCGGCCGCGCATCATCCGCTCCAGGTCGCTCATGTCCCGCGCAACGGGAATGCCACGCTCGGCCGCCTTCTCCGCGAACCGGCAGGAGCCGGCCGTGCTCAGGACGGCAAGAACTTCGCCGTGTGACACGGCAAGCTCCAGAACGGCTCCTGCGAACCACTTCTGCCCGACGATCACGAAGCGCATGCGGGCTCCCCCATGTAGCGGAAGCCCTGCACCGCGCGGAAGTGGCCGCCATACCCGGAGCCGCTGGGTTTCCGGCCGGCCGATTTCGCGATCGAGGCGGCACAGCGCAGCTTGTTGTCGCCTACGAGGCCGGCCGAAACCTGCGCCCATTTCGGATCACGCCGCAACGCGGCCGCGAGCCCTGGGTGCGAGGTGTGGAACAGCGTCGGCATTGGTATGCCGTAGCGGTTCCGACCCCACCGCCATTCCGAGCAGACGGCGTTCAGGAAGCGCATGCCGACGCCGGCCCCCTGCCATTCCGGCATGATCACCAGCCGGCAGGCCCGCGCCTCGCGAAGGCCCGGCCGCGTGGACACGGCCAGATGCGCCAACGGCTCGCCCTCGACGAAGCCGACATAGCATTTCGCCGCAATCATCCTTGGGAGCTTCAGATAGTGATGAGGCTCAAAGAGCGGCCAAAATCGCCAGTCCGTTTCAACGATTTCGAGATCGAAGCGGGGGCGTCGTCGAAGACCCCTCCCGGTGAACTCACCTGTCGCTGTGTCGAAAATCCAGTCGGGCTCCAGCCAGTCGGCAATGTCGTAGTGGCAGGACAGGAGAACCGCCTGCCCGCCCGTCCGACGCCAGGCCTTCGCGAAGGCCCCGGCGCCGATGCGCGCGATCTGCCGGTCCACCACGCTGGTGAACTCGTCCACCACGACGCGGGCCGGCCGATCGCAGATGATCCGCGCGAGATCGGCGCGGAACCGCTCGCCGTTGGACAAGACGCCGTAGGGACGCAGCCAGGACGGGACGCTGCCGAGTCCCACGGCCGAGAGAGCGCCGGTCGCCTCGTCGAACGATCCGGCAGCGCCGATCGCGTCGATGATGGGCCGATCGTTAGGCCAGCCCTCGGCGCGATAGAATGCGTCCTCCCCGAAGATGAGCCGACCCATGGACGTCTTGCCCGAGCCGGACGGCCCGACGATCAGGCCGACCTTCCAGTCGGCCCCTTCGATCGGGAGTTCAGCGGTCAGTTCGAAGGCGCTGCCGTCATCGACGTTGAAGAGCGATTTCACGCGCGCGGCGCGGTAGCTGGTCGCGTCGGCGCAGCGGTGGCGAACCTCGACCCTCACGTGACCACCACCTTGATCTTGCAGGAGCGCAGGGCTTCAAAGGCCTCGTAGAGCTTGGCCTGGTCTTCCTCATTGGGGCAGACGAGGACGATGCCGTATTGTTCACGGTATCGGTCCTTCGCCGGCCGGCCGGGCGCGGTCGGCGGCAGCGGCGGCGGCATGGCCTCGCCCGGGTTCGTTTTGGTTTGCATGGGTTTCTCCGATCGGAAGCTCGGGGCTTTCGAAGGAGGGCTCTGACGGCCTCAGATGGTTCAAGCGTCCGCATCGACGGCACTTGATTTCGAGCGCGCCTTTCAGCGCGTGGCGCTCCATCCTGAACAGGAGGGCGCGGCATCCACAGCGTATGGGCTCCATTGGAGTCGCTTTTGTCCGAACGATCGGCCACAACGCCTTGCTGTCCATCAGCAGCGGCAGGGTGGCGACATTCTTCTGTGCGTCATGCGGGGATCAGCCGGCCAAAGTTGAAGCCCCGTAGCCGGTTCATGCCGGCCCCTGCCACATCTACATATCTTCCCCCTTGCAAGACACCGCGGATCATGTCCAATAGGTACATGTTCACGATTTGTCTTGTGTTACATTCCGGGGTACATTCCGGGTTACAAGCCGGCATATTAGCTCAATAATCTCTACGTGAAATCAATAGCTTCGCCGAATCCTCACCCTACCCAAGCGAATCCCTCCCTCTCCGCCATTTAGTTCAGGCAAGTCTCTGATTTGGCGACTGAAATGGGCTTTAGCTTAATATCTTCCCCACTTCCCTCCCCACTTTGCCAGTTCGCTGCAAGCGGGTAGCCTCTGCGGCGTTTGCTGACCATACAGGTAATGCGTTTAGGAATGCAGAGACCCGGAAGGGTCTTGAATTGTGTAGCGCGCAAAATCGGATGGCCTCGCGCGCAAGATCGGATGGCAAGAGTTTCCAACCGATCTTGATGCCTTCAAAGGCCGTTTAATCAGCCTTCAGCGTGGGCAGCTTTGAGAGTTCGCCACGCATGCGCCGCAGCCAGGCTGACCACCCCGTTACCGGCTGCATCGGATCGGTCCAGCCGATGGGCCAACCCATCACCCAATCCGAAAAGTTCGGGTTGAAGGTCAGGTCGCCAGCCGAGTACCTCTGCCCAGGCCGCAAGCTCAGATGGAGCGGGCGGGTATGGAGGAAGCTGGAACTCTTCGTCGGTTTCGCTCCGCAACTCTCCATGAACATCCAGAGAAGCGTCCACTGACGAGCAATCATGCCGATGCCCATCTGCTTCCCCTTTGTCGTCGGGTCTTCTCGAAAGCGGAGCCCCTTCTCCGACAACTCCCAATCCGGTCGGCAGCAGTAGAGACTCTTGGTCGGCGTGGGCCACAATGAAGAGCCGACGCCGTAAGTGGGAAGCACCGACTTCAGCCGCCGAAAAGATGCCTGCTTTGACCGAGTAGCCCAAGCCGCGAAGGTCTTCGAACACTTCGGCGGCTCCCAAGGTGAGATGTCCTTCGACGTTCTCGAAGAAGCACCATTCTGGCTGGACCTCTCCGATGATCCGCACGATGTCTGGCCAAAGGTGCCGTGGGTCAGCCGCGCCGAGACGTTTGCCAGCGAACGAGAACGGCTGACATGGGTATCCTCCAGCGAGGAGATGAACTCTGCCACGCAAAGGGCGGCCGTCGAAGGATCGGACATCGTTCCAGATAGGAGCGTGATCCAAGGTTTTGTCCGCCATCCGAGCCACGAGGGTGGCCGCAGGGAATGCTTCCCGCTCGACGAAACAGACAGTGCGGTATCCGGGTTCTGCGATGTGGAGACCGAGCTCCAGTCCGCCAACGCCGGCACAGAGAGCGATCCCTCGGAGGGGCTCGCAGGTTTCAGGTTTGGCACGTAGAGCCACACGGGTCGTTCCTGGAATGAAGCTCTCGGCTTTCCGGGGCGGGCTCTTGCGGCCTCAAATGATTGAGAGTGCCGCATCGACGGCACTTGATCTCGATAGCTGCCGCGACGGCGCCTGGTCCAGCTTTGAACAGGAGAGCGCGGCAGTGTCCGCAACGGATGTTTTCCACCTTAAAGGGTTCTTTGCGAGTCGCTGTCACAAGCGCCTGGCTGTCCAGCAGCAGCGGCGAGGTGACGTTAACTCTGCTGTCGTCATGCGGGGGCCGACTGCCAAGAAAGACCCCGTAGCCGGTTCGAAGCCGGCCCTCGCCACACTGAACGTCCGGCAAGATCGAAAGCCCGGCTGCTTGGCCGGGCTGAGTTCTGAGAGCCGCTTAGAAGCCGCTCGCCGCAGAGGCTTTGCGCCAGTCCGCCTGCCGCACCTGCATCACGATGTCAGTCGCGGCTGCGGCGTCGATCGTCAGCTTGATGGTGAGCTGGCAGAACGGCGAGGTCGCGGGCCAGGATGCACCGATGACCTCTTCCGGCGTACGGAAATACAGACCCTTGCCGCCATTGAACTGCGACCAGTCGAGATCCGTCGGGAATGGATCGTTGGCGATCACGTTGCCAGCCTGACCGTTGTAGTTGGCGGATGGCGATGAGTGCGAGCACGCGGCCTGCAAGAGGACGCCGCGCAGATTGACATAGCCGGTGGCCGTATCGCTCTTCTTGATGAGGATGTAGGCCTCGCCGAAATGTGTGTCGCCGGGCTCAAAATTCCCGGTGCCAGACGTGCGGGTGAACTGGAAGTCGCCAACCGCCGTAGCGGTGCCCGAAATGGCCACCTGCTGGACCGGCGTGCCATCGGGGTCCACCAGCTTGGACATGACCGCCGTGAGACCGCTCGCGGGACCGCCAGAGCCCCAATTGGTCGACCGTCCAGAGCCGTTGTCGCCGTCCATCATGCCATTGCCGATGAGCGATCCGCGCTTGTTCAAGGTCGCGTTGTAGCCGCTCGCATTGTCGATGTTCGCCAATTCCGGGCGCGCTGGGAACAGGGCGTTCAGTACGTTGTAGATCGGCAAGGCATAGCGCGCATGACCCTTGACGTTGGGGTGCATCAGGTCCGCGCCGTCAAACATCGAGTTATCGACCGGGACGCCGGTCGTACCGGCGCGGTTCACGAAGCGATGGTAGATCGGGATCGGCAGAACCAGCGGATTGAGGTTCGGCAGCTCGAACATGGCCCATCGCTGATAGCGGTTGAGCCCCGCCAGCTTGGAGGCATCGCGGGTGTAGCTTGTCGTGCTACCCGGCCCAGCCGGAAGGTCATCCGTGATCAGGAAAAGGATGCCGGCGTCCGTAATGGCCTTGCTGATCTTGGTGATGTTGGCGATGAGCCGGTCGGTGTCCGACAGCGTCGAAATGCTGTCGTTGACGACCCCGAAAAACAGGACGGTGTTGATCCTGTTGGCCTTGCACTCCGCCACGAAGGGCAGAAGCTGTGCGTCATCGGCCATGAACGTCGTAGACTTGCCGCCGTGCTTTCCCGTCGTCATGCGAGGGGCCACGAAGCGCGGACCCATGAACGCTTGCAGCCAAAAATGCGAGCCGCGCGGCTCGGCGATGCTGACGAAGCCCGCGCCCGAGGCGATGCGGTTCTGCCCGAACGCCTCGAAACTATGCGAGTAGGTCGCGAAACGGCACTGGCGAATGGCGTTGCGCGCCACCTTCAACGCAAGGTCGCCGGCAAGACTGCGATCGGCGAGAAGGAGATCGAGATCGGGCATGGTCAGGATACCTTTACGTAGACAGGCTCGCCGCCGGACGTGACGAGATCGGAGCCTTTGGTGGTGACGAAGGCGGTGCCGGTGGGGGGTGCTGTGAGATCAGTCCGCGTCGTCGGCATGAAGGCCCGAGCTGCCGCCCGGATGGCGGCCTTGAACGGGATGATCCGCTCTTTCGCGAGTTGCTGATACTTGTGGGCCGGGTGGACGACGTTTGCGCCGGGCGAGTCACCGGATGCGACACGGTTGACGATCGCGCCGACATCGTGGGCCTTGGCGAGCCTGCCGTTGACATTCGGGGCCGTCGCATCGGCCTGCGAGTTTCGTGCGCCACCGGCACCCGTCACCGTCCATCCTCCGCCCTGCCTCGGCACGACGGATGCGACGGTGAACATGCGAGTGCCCGTTTCGAAATTCGACGTCCCCGACTCGAAGGCCAAGGTGTCGCCAATGTCCGGCTTGTCAGAGAGTTGGACGACGTTCGTGCTGTTGGCTGTCACAGCCTCAAGCAGAGTGGCCTGCCAAGAATCCACGACCCATTTCCCGAAGTCGGATGGATCTCGGCTGTCCGACCAGGGATCGATGCCAATGAAGGTCGGCGCGGCCCGGCTTGTGTTCTCGATCGTTCCCCCACCGTTGCCGACGATCCAGTCCCGCCAGCGCTGGATGGTCCCCCCTGCCGAGTTCCCTGCGCCGGCGGGGGTCTGCGTGACGCCTGGCGTGATGTAGCTATTGGCCGGAACCGAGACCGCTGGCGGTGTCGCAAGCTGCACAAGAGGTATGCCGGGAAAGCGCGATTGCAGTTTGGCGGAAAATTCTTCCACCAAGGTCTGCATGGCGGCGAAGGTCTGGTTGGTGGAAAGGTTGTTCCGGCCGTGGGCGGAGATCGCGACGTCGAACATGGGCTTAGGCTGCACCAGCGCGCAGGCGTCGGCCATGAAGTCGATCACGCTCTTGGCGTCGGTGGGCGTTGAGTCAGTGCTGACGCCATTTCGCATCGTGGCGAAGAAGTTGGACGAATAGCGGGCAGTGGTCATCCAGTTCATGGGACCGCTGGCGACGTCCCCGAGAGCCTGCTGAAGATACCCGGCATCGCCGCGCCCTGCGGCGAGCTTGGCGGAAACCGACGTCTGATCCGTAATGCTGTCGGCGAACAGGATCGGGCAGGCCTGCCCCGCCCAGCCCTTACCGATGAACATGGCGGGACCAAACGACCCGCCGATCGCGGACGCCGTCCCCGATCCGGTGGGGCGACCAGCGACGGAATAGTCCGTCGTCATCTCTCCGCACCGTTCTCGCCGGCCTGATACATCGGCGGCAAGGCCGGGTAAGCGCCGTGCTCGGCCGCGATCCAATAGACGTCGAGCATGTAGAAGCCATACGCCGCGAGCGTCGGCATCGGATCGTTCCACACGACCTCGGCCGGGGCCAGCACCTT
>NZ_BBWS01000067.1:0-1161 GCF_001463925.1 Aureimonas sp. N4
AATACCAACGGGCACTGATCAGAACCGATGTGCCCAGTCGCGCATGCCGATGGAGATGATTTTCCAGGGCTGATTGACGAGCTTGTTCCAGGCCTCGCAGCAATGGGCGACGATATCGTCGTAGTCGATGAAGACGCGGTTGGAGAGCCAGTTGTCACGCATGAACTGCCAGACGTTCTCGACCGGGTTCAGTTCGGGCGCACGCGGCGGCAGGAAGAGCAGCGTGATGTTGGCAGGCACGACGAGCTTTTGCGTCATGTGCCAGCCGGCGCGGTCCAGGATCAGCACGGCATGGGCGCCGGGATCGACGGCGAGCGAGATCTCCGCCAGATGCTGGTTCATCGAGCCGGTGTCGCAGTAGGGCAGGACGAGGCCTGCACCCTTGCCCTTCTTGGGACAGACCGCGCCGAAGATGTAGGCCCACATGGTGCGCTGGTCGTGCGGGGCAGACGGTCTCGTGCCGCGCCGGGCCCAACGGCGGGTCATCTTGTTCTTCTGGCCTATACGGGCTTCATCAGCCCACCAGAGTTCGATCTCGGTGCACGGCGGGAGCTTGGCCTGGATGGCCGCCAACTCGGCCGGGAAGCTTTTTTGAAAGCCTCCACTTCGAACTCGTTCTGCGCATAGTGGCGCGGACGGGCCGACAGCTTGGCAAAGCCGAGCGCCTTCAACTCGCGCCCGACCGTGGTCTCGTCCAGCGAGATGGCGAACTCCTCGAAGATCCACTGCACGAGATCCTTGCGCCTCCAGCGCACCACGCCGTGGACCGCCGGGATGGGGCCGCTCTCGACGATCTTCGCCAACGCAAGGCGCTGCGCCTCGTTGAGTTTGGAGGGACTGCCCGGCGCTTTGACGTTGACGAGCCCGGCTGGACCGCGATGGTTGAACCGCAGCACCCAGTCGCGCACGATCTGAAGCGTCACGCTGCCGATCCGGGCCGCATCGATGCGCGAGCCACCATCGTAGATCGCTGCAAGCGCCAGAAGTCGGCGGGTTTGGTTGGCGTCCTTGGTCTCCCGCGCCAGCCGGCGCAGGCCTGGACCATCAAAGTCGGTGCGAAGCGGAATGGGCGTCGCCATGGCAAACCTCCGTTTGCCATCATGATGCAGATCAAGAGGACGTTGGGAATCCCATACGAGTCAGAACCAACACCCGTTGGTA
>NZ_BBWS01000068.1:0-9721 GCF_001463925.1 Aureimonas sp. N4
CCCACATCCTGCTCGCGGCAGGCCGACGAAATCTCTCGCACCAGTTCGGCCGTCTTCTGAATATCCGGCATCAACTCCTTCAACATCTCGCCAGCTTCTTCGGACAGGCGAACGGTCGATACCGAAAGCTTGCCAATCTCTCCTGCTGCGATCTGTGAACGCTCAGCCAGCTTGCGCACTTCTGATGCGACAACAGCAAAGCCTTTGCCGTGTTGCCCGGCCCGAGCCGCTTCGATGGCTGCATTTAGTGCCAAAAGGTCGGTTTGACGCGCAATCTCCTGAACGACCCGGATCTTCTCTGCGATCAGGCGCATGGAAGCAATCGCTTCCGTCACAGAGGCGCGCGTCAGTTCTGCATTCTTGGAAGCATGCGCGGCCACCGTCTCGGTCTGCGAGGCGTTGGAAGCGTTCTGCGAGATGTTAGCCGCCATCTCTTCCATAGCTGCGGATGCGGACGACGTGGCCTGAACCTGCGCGGCGCGCGAGGTTTCAAGCTCTTCCATCAGGCTTCTCTGACCATGGACATCACGAAGAGCTCCACTGATACGAAGGACTGTTCCCGAAGCATCGCGCTCGGCACCGCCCGTCGAATGGCACCACTGGAAGCTACCATCTTTGCGTCGCATACGGACCGTGAAATCCAGACGCTTGTTGCCCTCTTTGTCTGCCAGAAACCCTCCGAACTCACGTCCGGCATAATCCACGTCGTCGGGATGAACACGACTGGTCCAGGTTTCCATGACGTTCGGAAATTCGGCTTCCGTTTGATAGCCGAGCATTCGACGCAATTCGGGAGAATAATACCATTGGCTTCCGGGGTGAGTCGCATCACCATTGACGATGATGCAATCCCAGAGCCCAATTCCGCTCCGCTCATCGAGCACGATCATTCGCTGCTCGATCGCTTTCAGGCGGAGCACTTCCGCTTTCAGCGACGCTTTCGAAACACTGCCGAAAACCACGATCAAACCCCTCCGACACGCGATTATTTAGCCGAAAAACGATTAAAGCTTCATACTTCGAAAGGGAGATAGGCTCAGGACCTGTCAATTCGCTCTGCTGATTGGATCAGGGCGGCCTTCGAACGTAGGTTCGGTTAGACTGGTCTGTTTCTTCTGAGCGAACCCAGACGCGACAGGCGCAGAGACGCACGAAACCGTCTCATGAGAACCCGTTAGACCCGTTGTGACGGACCATCAGGAACACCTACCCATTTGGAACACTGCTGGATCGAGCGGTTCAGCAAGGGAACGACGATTTTGGGTGGAACGCCGTCGGTCGGCTTTGAGTGGCGGTTTGCAGATAAGCTGCCATTGCGCTTCGCCCGGCAGCAGAGGTTTCTCGATTACCCCGACGATGAGAAACGCCTACGTTCTTTGGGACTACCTAACGGCCTGTGGCGATCGGCATAGGGACGGTCTTCTGGTCGTGTGCGGGTCATACGATCTACGGGTCTGCGATCATGCCTGCGAACTCTTCCGTCAGGGGCGATACGATAGCCTTCTCATCACCGGAAAGACGGGCAACTGGACGGACAAGCTCTGGACGCAAACCGAGGCGTCGCTGTTTGCGGACAGGGCTCAAGCGAACGGCATCTCGCCCGAGGCGGTCATTCTCGACGAGGAGGCGACCAACTTTGCCGAGAACATCGCCAACGCCCGGCGCTTGGTGCCGGACGCCGTACGCGTCACCTTCGTAACCAAGCTGAACTCCGTCCGGCGCGTTCTCGCAAACGCGCCGATCCAGTGGGCTGAAGCCGACATCCGCGCCAACGGCCCTCCCATCACCTTTCCCGACGGAGCCTCGAACATCGTCGGCGTCTTCGGTCTGATCGAGGAGATGGTCGGAGACATCGACCGGCTCCTTCGCTATCCGGACTTGGGATATCAGGTCGTGGTCGCCGTCCCCAGCGACGTGCGTGTCGCCTTCCGTTGGCTAATAAAAGACGGGTTCGGGGGACGCTTGCTCGGCAGCGCGCTGGGAATTGGAAGCAGCACTGCAATCGTCCCTTAGGTCAACCGATACTTTTACCCAGAAGGGCTTCTCGCTCCCGGCGGGAGCCCGCCATGCGGGTCCTGGCCGCCGCGATGACGGCATCCGAGGCGGACGCAGGAGAGCCGGCATCGAAGGGCGGAGCGGGGGCGTATTCGAGCGAGAGCTGGATCGTCTCGGCCTCCTCGCGTCCGAGAAGCTCAGCGATGACGGCGAGGCCGAAGTCGATGCCCGATGTGACGCCGCCGGCAGTGATGATGGACCCGTCCTGCACGACGCGTTCCGCCACTGGGATGGCGCCGAGGGCGGGCAGGAAGTCCATCGCGTTCCAATGCGTGGCAGCGCGCTTGCCTTGGAGGAGCCCAGCCTTTCCGAGGACCAGCGAGCCGGTGCAGACAGAAGTGACGAACCGCGCCCTTTGCGCCTTATCTTGAATGAAGGCGAGGACCGTCTCGTCCGCGAGGAGCCCATTGATCCCG
Organism: Aureimonas sp. N4; assembly: GCF_001463925.1. Classification (NCBI taxonomy): domain Bacteria; kingdom Pseudomonadati; phylum Pseudomonadota; class Alphaproteobacteria; order Hyphomicrobiales; family Aurantimonadaceae; genus Aureimonas; species Aureimonas sp. N4. The sequence continues at coordinate 2,472 of NZ_BBWS01000068.1, forward strand.
GAGCCGCCGGGAATGCACAACACGTCGAAGTCCGGCGCCTCGGCCATCACCGTGTCCGGCGTCAGCATTAGGCCGGTCGCGGAGCGGACCGGCTCGAGGTCCTTCCACACAAGGTGGACGACGGCGCCGCGCGCCGAGGCGAAGATCTCGTAGGGGCCGGTGAGATCGAGCTGCTGGACGCCGGGAAAGCAGAGAAGGCCGAAGCGAAGGGTCATGGGTCTCATCCTGTCTTGACGAAAGGAGCGTAGCGCGGGACGATTTGGCTGTTGCGCCAATCATCGCTCGGTTCATGCCAATTGCACCATCGCCTCACCGGGTAGAAATTCTGGCTTTCACCCGCGTCCAGATCCTCGACGTGACGGGCCCGGCGCAGGTTTTCGCCACCGCCAACGATCTGACTCCGCCGAGTCAGCCGAAGCCCTACGAGATAACCGTGGTCTCGCTTGATGCCGAAGTCGTCACAAGCTCCGGCCTGACGCTCAAATCTGAGCCTGCGGCCGAACGGGTGGGCGCGCTCAGCACGCTGATCGTTGCTGGCGGCTACGGCGTGGACGCGGCACGATGCGACAGCGCGCTGATCGGCTGGATCCGTCAGCGAGCATCAGCGGCGGAGCGCACCGCTTCGGTGTGTAGCGGTGCGCTGCTCCTCGCCGAGTCTGGGCTTCTCGACGGGCGCCGGGCGGTGACGCACTGGCAGCGCTGCGCGGAGTTCGCGACACGCTATCCCGAAGTCCGTCTCGACCCCGACCCAATCTTCATCCGTGACGGCACGATTTGGACATCGGCGGGTGTCACGGCGGGGATTGATCTGGCACTCGCCATGGTAGAGGCCGATCACGGGCACAGGCTGGCGCTGTCCGTGGCGCGCCAGCTCGTCGTGTTTCTGAAGCGTCCAGGCGGTCAATCGCAGTTCAGCGCGGCGCTCTCGCTTCAATCGTCGGACGAGACGTTCGAGGACTTACACGGCTGGATCGCCGCCCATCTCCACCGAGATCTGACGTTATCAGCGCTGGCCGAACATGCGGGCATGAGCCTTCGCACTTTCTGCCGGCGCTATCGGAACGCCATGGGCCGCACGCCGGCGGAAGGAGTGGAAATCCTTCGCATCGATGGCGCAAGGAGGTTGCTAGAAGAAGGCGTCAGCGTGACGCGAACAGCCGCCCGCTGCGGTTTCGGCTCGACGGAGACCATGCGTCGCACGTTCCTCCGCCATCTAGGCGTCGGCCCGAGCGCCTACCGAGAACGGTTCCACGGTTGAGCAACGACCGCTTTCGGTAAACCATCTTGGGTGCGCCGAAGACTGCTTGAGGTCGAAAGTTCGTGTGTCCCTTCACAAACGACGATGCTTCTGACGTGTGAAAATCGGAAGTTTTAGCCTGCCATTCGCTTCCACCATGGGCGGCTCTTTTGTGCGGCTAACTCGGCACGCAGGCGGGCCAGTTCTTCGTCCGTTCGACGGTCGTTGTCCGCTCGTTGTCCGGTCTCAGTGGCTAGTTCCACGACCCGCCGTAAAAGCTCGTCCACCCTGCTCCGTTCGGTATCTGCCCGGTCTCGCTCCCGATCGGCGCGAGCCCGCTCGTCATCTGCCCTCGTGCGCTCAGCATGGAACGCTGTTTCCCCGCGCTCGACAGCTTCGCGAAGGCTTTCAATGTGGGCTTCCAGAGCGGCAATCGTCCGCTCGTCCGACGGCTGTTCATCGGCCGTTGGTTCGTCGTTCTCCTCGTCCTTTGATTTGCGAGTAGTCGTGCTGGCGGCGACTTCCTCCCAATCGACCCACACCCGCGCTTTGCCGTCGTTTCCAGACTGCTTTCGCAAGCGCAGCCGCATGGATTTCTGGCGAGCCGCTTCGGACGATACGCCAAGACGTTCACCCAACTCGCTGTAAGTCAGCCATTCTTCCGCCATAGGAGCACCCGTTCAACACCCGTTGTCCGGGCGAACGATATGATGGACGCGAAGCCTTACGCAGGCGTGACCACCCGTCCACCGGCTGTTGAACATGCGTTGAACGGATGGCGGACGCCCAACAATGGGCCTTCTTAAGAAGTTGACGCGCCACCCCTTGGGCGGGAATAGTGGCGCAACGTTCGATTCTTCGAACGCTAAAAACAACGAAGCCCGCCTGGGAAAGGCGGGCCCGTATCCGGCAAAAGGCGCCGGGGAAAGTCCTAGTGTGGTAGCTGGACCTTCCCAAAAACCCGAGCGCCCGTCAACGCAAAAACGCAGTTTTTGCGAACGGCGAAGCTTTGCCGTGTATGTGGCCACTTTCCCGGTCGGGCATGACCCGAGGGACGTATGCTCGCACATCAGATTGCGGCTGCGATCGAGGCCATCCGCCCGTCGCAGTTCCATGACCTTTCCCTGACGCTTTGGCGCGGCCATGCCGCAGGCCTCATCGAGGACACTGAAGCGCAGAGACTGGCAGAGGCACTGGAAGCCCGGCGCAAGCCACCCAAGCTTCTCCACGAGCTTCCTCGTCCGCGCCAGAGCCTGTTTCCAAAGCGCCGACCTCAGTTGGCGAAGCGGCACCCCGAGCGCATCGGCCGTCGCCGCCGTCTCGCTGCTACTGGGCCTCTGCCGGCGACGTTGGCAGCCGACTGGACGACAAGTGCACTGGCCGTGCTGCGGATCGTGGGCGACGAGGTGCGCGACAAAGGAGCCTGCGAGCGAACCCTGCCCGAGATCGCCGCGCGCGCCGGTGTTTGCCGGACCACAGCGCAGACGACGATTCGGCGCGCGGCCCAGCTTGGTCTCGTCAGCATCGAGGAGCGGCGGCGAGAAGGGGCCAAGAACCTGCCGAACGTGGTGCGGATCATCTCGGCCGAGTGGATGACCTGGTTGCGGCGCGGACCCAGAGCACGGGATACCGCCGAGGACGCAGGCATAGGGTTCAAAAATACGAGCCCCACGGAAACACATCTTTTTTCTAAAAGCCCGATTCCGAAACCTTCAACCCCTCATAAGAGCTCCAGAGAGACGAAAGAGCGGATCGATCGGCCTCCAAAAGCTAGGTGACCCCTAACCGGACCGCTCCTCCTCCGCCTTTTTCATCATCGCACTGCCCTTCAGCAGCGGCGACCAAAGGAGCTTGTCCGTCGTTTCTTAGCCAGTGTACTCTCGTGGCCACGCTAGCGCGTGTCCTCTTCGAGACTGGCAAGGGGGCGTAGCCCCCTTTGAACCCCCGGCCGCCGAAGCGGCTCTAAACGCTGAGACGACAGCATGTGGATCAAGCTGCGGGTTTCGGATGAGGAGCGAAGTCGCTGGCTGCTGAAGGCCCAGGACGCTGGCGTAACGCTATCGGCGCTGATCCGGCAGGGCCTTGAAGGTGCACCCGTGCGTCGGCAACGCCGGCGCGTGGCGACCGATCCAGCGCTGCTGCGCGAGCTGGCCCGGATCGGCAACAACCTCAACCAGATTGCCCGCTGGGCCAACCGCAACAAGCAAGGCGTGGAGGCGCAGGGCATTCTGGTGGCGCTGATCGAGATCGATCGTGAGCTTGCCGCTCTCCGACAGGCTGTCCAGAGCGCGGGACAGAAGATCGACCGTGCAGGGTCGGTCGAGTTGGCGCAGGACGCCGACGAGGCGACTGCTACGTGCTGATCAAGTTCTTTCCGCGCGGCCAAGGCTCCGGAGCGGGGCCTGTGGGCTATGTGCTGCGCCTGGACGATCGGGAACATTCGCCGCCCAAGGTGCTGCGGGGCGATCCCGACACGATACGTGACCTGATCGATGCGATCGACCGGCAATGGCGCTACACGAGCGGCGTCGTGTCCTTCGCTCTGGAGGACGCACCGAGCGAGGCGCAGCAGAACCAGGTCATGGACGAGTTCGAGCGTACGGCGTTCGCGGGGCTCGAATCCGACCAGTACGCCGTTCTCTGGGTGCGTCACAGCCACACCGAGGGCGGGCGGGTCGAACTGCACTTCGTCACACCGCGCATGGAGTTAGCGTCAGAGCGCGCTTTCAACATCGCTCCCCCTGGCTGGCAAAGCCTCTACGGGACGCTTCAGAACACCCTGAACGGCGAAAACCGTTGGGCCGACCCGCACGACCCGGCCCGCGCGCGCGACCGTCACGTCACGCTGGAAGCCCCAGAGCGGGCTCGGGATCGCGAGGCGGTCCACACGATGGTCGAGGGGTGGATCGAGCACGGCCTCGTGCGCGACCGCGCCGAGATCGTTGCGGCCCTTCAGGAGACCGGCTTGGAGATCCCGCGCCAGTCCAAGAGTTTCATCACCGTGCTCGACCCGGACAGCGGAGAGCGCTTTCGCCTGAAAGGCACCCCTTATGAAGAAGGATGGACCGCCAGCGCTCAGCTTGAGCGAGCGTATGCGGCAGAGGATCAACGACGACACGCAGCTCTTGAGCGAGCATCGCTCGATGATCGAGACGATGCTGGACGACGAGCGGAGGCTGCTCGCACAGAGCTTGAGGAGCGAATCCGAGCGCGTGCGGAGCGTCATGCAGAGCTCTACGGCCGAAGCCCTGTCCGAGATGAAGAGCTTCAGCGCCTTCTTGAAACAGGAAGAAGCGAGGGCCGCGAACCTCATTCAGGCGAAGACGATCGCCGCTCAGGATGGTTTGCGAGCGACGTTCTCGAGTTTGAACGAGGAAGCGAGCCACGGGATCACACGCTTCCTGTCTCACGCGCGGATGACCGCGATCTTGAGCGTGACGATCCTTCTGAGCGCCGCAGCGATCCTCTTTGGCATGACGTGGTGGGCGCATACGGACCTGACCCGGACACAGGATCAACTCGTGACCGCGAGGAGCGCACTCAGCGAACTCCAACGGCAGACGAACAGGATCGAGTTCTGGAACACTCAGAAGGGCAAGATGATGCTTCTGCCAAAGGGAACCGAGCAGGAGTTCTACACCTGCGAGAACCGCCTATGCCTGAAGTTGCCGGAGAACTAGGGCATGGATCAGATGACCCCTTTGGAGCGCGAGCTTCTGGCTTCGCTGAACGTCTTGCAGAGATCGCACGAGCAACAAATCAGCGATTTGCAGGATGGATACGCGAGGCAACTCGCTTCCTTGATGGCTGGCTTCGAGAGCGTGACGACCTCCATCATGAAGCGGCTGGACGCTCTGGAGCGCTCGCAGACGAGCTTGGCCAAAGCTTCGCAGACGGCGCGCAGACACCAGGACGAGACGGACGCAGCCTTGATGCGTCTATCCGAAGCGTCGAGCGGTGCGCTCGGGAGCTTGGACGAAACGCTGACGGGCTTGAGCGAGAGGCTCAAATCGTTGAGCGACAGGTTGCCCAGGAAATAGAACAGCAGCGCCAGCGGGACCGCGAGCGGGACAGAGAGTACGATTTCGGTTTGTAGTGGCTCCGATGCCGAGCCAGCCGTCAGGCCCGACCCTACAGCCCTTCGTGAGAGAGCGGGCCGGGCCTGACGGCGTCGATCGTCCCGTCGAATGCTTTAGGAGGCAGCCCTTTCCAGCGCTTCCACCATCCGTGCTCGCCAATCGTCTCCCCCCGCCTGGTAGCGTGCTACGACGCGGGGATCGATCCGTAGCGTCACGGCGGTTTTGGGATGCTCTTTTGCAGGGCGTCCCCGCGAGCGTTTGATGCTCTCGGCCAGATCGGGAAACACGTCCGCGAAGGGCCGCAGTTGCGAGACTTCCGAGGATGACAGGGGGCGCTCGATGGCAGGATCGGGACCGACGAGATCGCCCGTTGCCGTCTCAACCCACCAAGTGTCTTCGTCCTGATGAAACGCACCCGTGGCGATGAGCGCCTTCATCTCGCGATCGTAGGCCTCCCAACGTCGCATCATCTCGGCGTCGTCATCGGGGCCAAGATCGCGCGTGATGAAGCTCGGCCATTTGTTCGTGGTCATGCGCGACTCCTTTCGATCCGGCTCGCCGGTCGCATCGAGATGACGGACAGCGCCTCCGATCCCAGCGGACGGAATATGACAGCGAGGATCGTCACTCCGTCCAACTCCCCGATCGCGAGGAACCGGCCTTCCTTGGCGATCTCGACCCGAGCAGCCTCGAAGAAATCCGGTGTCAGAGCAGCGAAATCCAGACCGTGTTTGACGAGGTTGCGTTCACGCTTCGGCTCATCCCAGACGATCTGCATTTAATTTCTGTACACGAAAAAAGAAGGGCCGCCATCGCCATATGCGTTCGGCGATGGAGGGCTGCTCCTCGCCCAAGGCATTGGCGTAGATCGCCGCCATTTCGTAGTCGTAGCGCAGACCCTTGGGTATAGCGCTGGAGCGCGAGCGTAGCCGCGATTATGGCTATTGATTACGCAATGTGAGGCAGAAGGCTAAGCACGAGTCTGGCAACGGCTTGGAGATTCAACTCCCTATTTGCTATACATGTATAGCAAATAGGGAGTTGAATCATGTTGGCGCTACGGCTTCCTCCTGAGATCGAGATGCGGTTGGATGCCTTGGCCAAGCGCACCGGACGCACCAAGAGCTTTTACGCACGTGAGGCCATCCTTCAGCACCTCGGAGAACTTGAGGCACGAGCGGAGATGGAGCGGCAGGCGCTTCAATCAGATCGCGTCGCCCTTGCTGAGGAATGCCAACGACAATCTCGGCTTCTACACGACGATCCGCTGGAGCGCGAAACGCTGGACTGGCTTCAGGGGGCTGCGGACAAGGACGGATGGGCGTGAAGCGAGGCGACCTCGTGACGATCGCGTTGCAAGGGGACTATGGCAAGCCGCGTCCGGCGCTCGTGGTCCAATCTGACCTCTTCAACGAGCATCCTTCGGTTTCGGTCATGCCGGTCACAGGGGACTTGCGGCCGACCCCGTTGTTTCGGATCGATGTCGAGCCCACTTCGGAAAACGGGCTGCACAAGCTCTCACAGGTGATGGTGGACAAGGTCCAAACTGTGCCGCGCGAGAAGGTTGGTCCCTGTTTCGGTCACCTTGAAGTCGCGACGCTGCAGGCCGTGGACAAAGCTCTAGCTCGCTGGTTCGCACTGGATCGATCAGCACCATAAGTCCACAAGGAGTAAACCCGTGGGGCACTGAGCCAGGCTACTAGGCCCGACCCTATAGCCCTTTATGAGCGAGCGGCTCGGGTCTGACGACGTTGGGAGTAGCGTCAAATACCGTTCAAATCTTCTTCGATCCTTCGATTTCGGCAACTGTGAATGTAGCTTTCTATCAAGCTGCCGATCGAAAGACGGAGGACCGATGATCACGGTCATGATCGCTGGAAAGGGTACTTCCATCCCCGTTCAATTTGTGAAGGGCTTCGTTGATTTGCTGTGCG
>NZ_BBWS01000069.1:0-9657 GCF_001463925.1 Aureimonas sp. N4
GCTCCACGGGCAGGTTATGGGCAAACAGGTCCGGCAGGGTGTTGCCGCCATGGCAATGCCCATCCGCTGGCGCTGCCCAGAGTAGGGGCGCGCGGGGTCGTTCTGCCGTCATCGGTCCATCCTTGCGCGAGGCAAAGCAGGTCCGTGGCGGGCGAGCCGCATTTTGATTGACGATGAGGTCAGAGGGGCCTAAATCTGAGGGCAACCACGCTCTTCACAGATCAGGCTCCAGGCGGCTCCCGCTTCGGGGCCTTTTCTATGCCTATGGCGTCTCCATGAGGGGTGCGTTCGGCATCATGCGGCGCTCGGCTGGGATAGCCGCGCCACGTCGGCCGGTGAGAGGTCGGCCCGGTCAGCCTTCGCGATCAGAGCGCGCAGGACTTCAGAGCGAGATGAAGCACCGAGTTGCGCTTTGAGCGCGTCTAGCGACGCCACGTCGTCCCGATGCAGCACAGCCTCGATCGATGTCAGACCTTGGGCGCGATGGCGCGCGCGCATCCGGGCATTGCCTGCTGCTTTGTCTTTGGGGGCGTCCATTGTGGCGACTCGGCGTAATGATACCTAGGGAAACACCGTAGGCGAGTTGGGCCGGCAATGCCATGCGCTTCATGCAGGGTCATGTCAGCCTCAGATAAGGTCCACGCGAGGATATAGATGGAGCGCCCCCGTTTTGACCGGACATGGCAGCCTAATCTCCGATCGCTTCCTTTGACCGGCTGTCTGGTGGGCTAATAAAGTTCAATTCGATTATGCGAACACATCTACCGCAGGCTAACACCAAGGTGATGATTTAGCGTTGAACCTTAACTACACCCCAAGGCGGCGCTGCCTTGTGACAGGGAAACTGACGCATCCTGATCCTATCGGAACGATGGGACACCTGCGCTGGGATAGCCACCTGTTTGTGACAGCCCAAGGCTGAGCGCCAAACACCAACGATTGCTAGGCCGTGCGCTCACTTACCGCACAGGGGCGTCGGTTGGCCGTTTTGGATCGATGCCGTTTTCGGAGCAAACTTCGAGGAAGGCGGCGAGCGAGTTCCTTCCTTCGGTCAGAAGGCTCGGCAGGCTGTCCGCATAGAAGTCAGCTCCCCCGTTCAAGTTGACGAATTCGCCCCGGAATGTCCGGGTTTCAGGGTTAAAAATGACCATGGCGCGCTCGCCATCGATGTCCATAATGCTGGTCATGGCTACCCTCCTGCACTGGATAGCTTTTTGAGAAGAGCATCCAAATCGGTCTCAACGCTTGGGAGACTGGGCCATGTGTCGAGTCGATCGTCAAGGAAACGAGGGAGAAAATGGAAATGCAAATGACCAACGGATTGCTGCGCTGATAATCCGTTCGCATTCAGCAGATTGAATCCCGACGCCGCGATCCGCTCTTCGTAAAGCTTGAACAGACTTTGAGCAGCAGCGAACAACCCCGTACCTAATTCGGTCGGGCAGTCTCGGATATCGGAATGGTGCTGCCTGCTAATGATAAGCGTATGGCCGTAGACCTCAGGATGAAGTGGAAAGAGGCACAGGTAGCTGTTCGTCTCGTAGACGATGCGGGCCGGCTCATGCCCTTGGGCGATCCGACAGAAAAGGCATTCGCAGCTCTCGCCCAAAATCCTATCCTTGATGAGACCTATTTCGTCTCGCGCCCTAACATTGTGAAATAGCCCCCGAATGCCCCGGACACGATCTCCCACTCCCGCAAGGGTTAGGAGTAGTGTTGTGTCTATGACTGGTTCTTATTCGAAGGCAGAGGTTCTGCCCGGTCCTGAGCGTCGTCGATCGTGGTCGACAGCTGAGAAGCTGTCGATCGTCCAGGAGACATACGAGGCCGATGTGACAGTGAGCTTGGTGGCGCGTCGTCATGGCGTTGCGCCGAACCAGCTCTTCCGCTGGCGCAAGATGGCTTCGCAAGGCGCGTTGGTCGCCACGCGAGCGCAGGAGGACGTTGTTGCGGCCTCGGAGTATCGCGCTCTCCAGGCGCAGGTTCGCGAGTTGCACCGCCTTCTGGGGAAGAAGACGCTGGAGACCGAGATCCTCAAAGAGGCCCTCGAGGTCGCAGCGGGCCCAAAAAAAGCGCTGTTGCGCTCGCTGTCGTGGCCCAAGGACGGTTCGCGGTGAGCGCCGTCTGCACGGTGCTCGATGTCGCACGGTCGAACATCGCCGAGCGCATGGCGGGACGTTCGCATCAGCGCCTCGGCCGACCGCCGCAGCCCGACGCTGAGCTTGTCGCCGCGATCAAGGCGGTGATCGCCGACATGCCGACCTATGGCTACCCTTGGCCGGCAGGCGATTGCTTGCAATCGCTGAAAGGCGGCGCATTCACGCCATCCTCTGCCGCAAGGCCCGCGCCGCCGGCGCGTCGCTCCCCAACCACAAGCGCGTCTACCGAGTGATGAAGGCGCACGGCCTTCTTCTCCAACGCCACGCCGGCAATCTCGACAGGCGACGTCACGATGGGCGCGTGGCCGTCGAGCGCTCGAACCTGCGCTGGTGCTCGGACGGCTTCGAGATCGGCTGCGACAACGGTGAGAAGGTCCGCGTGGCCTTCGCGCTGGACTGCTGCGACCGCGAAAGCATCGGTTTTGTCGCCACCACCGAAGGCATCAAGGGCGAGGACGTCCAGGACCTCATGCTCCTGGCCGTCGAGGCCCGCTTCGGCCGCGTGAACCGCCTGCCGCAGACGATCGAATGGCTCACTGACAACGGCTCGGGCTACATCGCCGGCGAAACCCGACGCCTGGCACGCGACATCGGCCTGGAGCCCAGAACCACGCCCGTCCAAAGCCCGCAATCCAACGGCATGGCCGAGGCCTTCGTTCGCACCATCAAACGCGACTACGTCCGCGTCTCATCCCTTCCGGACGCTCGAACCGTCATCGACACGCTGCCGATCTGGTTCGAACACTACAATACCGTTCACCCGCACAAGGCGCTCGGCTATCTCTCACCGCGAGAGTTCATCGCGTCCCGCCAATCCGTCTGATCCTGTCCGATCATTCGGGGACAACAACACATTGGCAGCGGTCATTCCCACGGTGGGATGGTTGGGTTGATAGAAGCTTACGAACAAGGACGCCGAAAGCCTGACCAAGTGACCATCGCGCTTCTTCGTGTGATCGAACGTGAGCCGGACGCAGTGCGTCGGGCACTGGCGTCCTAAGGTGCCTTAGATCGATCCCGTTCGCGGCCGAACTTTCGGTCGTAACGTCGGCTCATTATGGTGGCCCATAGAGCCATGGCGGAACCTGCTGCCACTGCGACAAGACAAAACCAAATCAGAGGATCAACGGTGTCCATGTCCAGCCTCCGCGTTCACACTCTGATTGTAGTGCGAACGGAGACGGAAGGCGACGCATCGTTGTAGCGCCGATGGGCGGCAGCTCGGCCACTCCGCATCTGAAGCCAGCGGTCTGTGTGGCGAATGTGCGGTGTGTGGGATGTGTTCAAAATGTGCGATGTGTTCACGTCCCACACTTTGTGAGAAGCGTCACACTTTTCACAGTCTTCACAGTCTTCACAGTCTTCACAGTCTTCACAGTTTGTGGGGAGTGTGAGGAATGTGCATGTGGGATCTTTCGAAGTGTGTTTGCTATGGCAGGATATGCGATGGTGTATTACACATCGTAAAAGGCCATGCGGCCAGGGAGCCATGACACGTGCCCAAGGATGTTTGCGACGAGGAAAAGCTGCGCGTGATGGTCTCGCTCCGGCTGACCCAGGCCGAGCATGCCAGCCTCACCGCGCTCGCCCACGAGCACCAGATGAGCCAGAGCCAGATGCTGCGCAGGCTCATCCGGACCGCCTCCGGCCTACCCGACGTGCCCGACGCGCAGGCGATCCAGACGCTGAAAGCCTCCGGCGAGGAATTGCGCCGCATCGGCGTGAACCTCAACCAGGCCGTTCGCGCCCTGCATGAAGGCCGGGCTCACTTCCAGAAGGAGCTTTCCGAAGGCCTGCTTCTGGTGTCCCGGATCGTCTCGGGCATGCAGCAGACCCTCGAACACTCTGCCCGGTTGGCGCAACAGAGCGCCCGCCAACGTCTCGCCAGGGAGGGATAGCCCGGCATGGCAGGGTTCCTGGACGAGATCGCAGGCGTGGCCGCGCGCGTGGAAACCTTCCGCGCGGCCTATACACGCACGCCCCCACGTCGCTCGTTGTCTCTTCCCAGCCCGTTCGCTGCTCCGGCTGCGGAAGACGACGAGGACGAATGGAGACGTCGCCGGGCTCCTGGCTCCCAGGGCCAGCCGCACACCCCGCCCGTCTCGAAGCGCTGGGCGGCCACGCCGTCCGCTCCAGAGGCAGCCTCGCCTTCGCAGACGGCTGACCTCAGGCCAATCATCAACAAGGCCATTCTGGCAACCGGGGCGCAGCCGGCTCTGTTCAAGATCATCAGCGGAGCGTCGGGCGCGCGCCGTGTCGGCGCGCTTCTGAACTATCTCGGCACGCGCGAGGACGAGCGCACGGGCTGGAAGCACGACATTCCGATCGTCACCGAGCGCGGCGAGGTGCTGCGCGATGGCGAGGATCGGGACGCCCTTCTGGACGACTGGCAGTCCCGGTTCAGCACCCATGCGAAGGGCAAGGATGTCGGCCGGTTCGTGATCGAGCATACCGGCTCGGACCTGGCGCCCTCCCGGATCGCGGAGATGTTGCAGGAGGCGTTCGAGGGACGCCGGCTGGCCTTTGCCATGGAGAGCACGGGCGAGGACGCCAACACGCTTCAGGTCGTGGTCGCCCTGTCGGCGCGCGGCCACAAGCTTCCCCTGTCGCCCAAGGCGCTTGGCCAGGTGGAAACGACCCTCGCCACGCGGCTGGCCGAAGACGGCCACGAGGTCTCCCGGTTCGCCCTGGTGCAGACGGGCCATGCGGTGGAGGGGGTGCGCTATCAGCTGGGTCTTCTCGCCGAGGGCACTTGGGGTCCCGGCTTCGATGCGTCCGGCCATCGCCTGACACCAAGCCAGGTCAATGCGCAGACCCGGGTCTGGGGGCGCGAGATTGGGTCCTACAGCCCTCGCGACGTGACCCATGCCCTGTTCAGCGCGCGCGAGGGCACCGATCCCGACGCCTTCTTCGCGGCGGTGCAGGCGGTGATGGATCGCGAGTTTGCCGGTCACCGCTGGGTCGCCGCCCAGCATCACGACAAAGGGCATGTCCACGTGCACGTGGCCATGGTTCACAAAAGCGAGGGCGGTGAGCGTCTGCGCCTGTCGAAGGCCGATCTGGCGCGGACCCGCGAGGCGATCGCCGAGGCGGCGCGCGAGCAGGGCATCTCCATGGTGGCCACGCGCCGCATCGATCTGGCGGCCTCGCGTCCCTTCACCGCCGCCCATGCCGAACTGGTGGAGCGCGGCGTTGCCGGCGAGGCGACGGTCCGGCGGGTCGAGGCGAAGCGGTCACGCGCCTTTGCGCCCGAGCCTCATCCGGCGCTCCAGGAGCCCTACGCTCAGGTGGTAGACGAATGGGCGACGGCCAATCATGTTCTGAGGATCAGCCAGCAGATCCAAGCCGCCGCGGTCGCGGCCGGGTGGATCGACCGGTTCGCGCAGCACGGCATCCTTGCCCCTGGGATGGCACAGCCCGAACGGTTCGAGCTCATGGGCGAGCTGATGCGTTTTGCATCGGCGCCGCACGAGTTCGAAAAGGGTGCCCAGGGCAACTCCTATGCCGTGATCGACACGGGCCAAGGAGAAAAGACGGTCTGGTCACCCGATCTGGCGCGTGCCGTCACGGAGGCCGGGGCAAGGGCCGGTGACCGCGTTCGTCTGCGAAGCATCGGCCGTGACGCCGTGATCCCATCGCAGAAGGACCCCGATCGAACCATCACCGTGGTTCACCAAGCCCCAGCCGGGCAAAGGACGTGGGAGGTCCACATTCTAGAGCGCTGGACCGCGCGCGATGGCGCGAAGGAAGTCGGTGCCGCGACCGGCCCATCTGCGCCATCCCGCCCCAGCCCGGACGTGGCCAACGAACCCAAGCAAGGAAGAAGCTGGGGCCGCGCAAGGGATGACGACATGGAGCCCGGTCTCTGACGCAAGGCGTCATGCGAGAGCGGAACCCGGCAGGGCGCTCAGCCAACGTGTCTGGTCAAACGGGAGCATTGCTGGACTTGGAAGGCATCCAGATTCCACAAAGCGCCCGTCAAGTTGGGCAATGGGCCCTCTACCCTTGAAAGAGCAGAAGGACTGGCCGGAATGAGTGACGAGGAAATTGAGCCCGTTCGCCTGACTGAGGACGAGGCCACCGGCGACCGTTTCCTGGTTTACGGGACGGACAAGGGCCTACGCCTCGATATTCGCTACGATGGCGATGCGCTGTGGATGACGCAGGCGCAGATCGGCCAGTTGTTTGGCCGCGATCAGTCGGTAATCTCTCGTCATATCGGCAACATCATCGAGGAGGGTGAACTACCCGAAGAGGGCAATATGCAAAAAGTGCATATTGCTGGCGCGACCCGCCCTGTGACGCTTCACAGCCTCGATATGGTGATCTCGGTCGGCTATCGCGTCTCGTCTGCGCAGGCGACCGTGTTCCGCCGTTGGGCGACGGGTGTTCTCGTCCAATTCGCGACGAAGGGATTCGTCGTGGATGCCCTGAGGCTGAAGACGCCGCAGAGTGCCGACCGCATCGCCGAACTGCGCGAGATCATCCGCGACATTCGAGCGGACGAGGCGAACGTCTACGCCGAGCTGCGGCGCATCTGCGCCATGTGTCAGGACTACGATCCGAGTTCCAGCGCCGCTCGCGAGTTCTATACGCGAACGCAGGCCAAGCTCGTCTACGCGGTGACATCCCACACTCCAGCAGAGATCCTTGCCGCCAGAGCGCGCGCTGACCAGCCGAACATGGGTCTCCAGACCTGGCCGAACGATAATGTCCGCAAGAGCGATGTGACGGTCTCGAAGAACTACCTCGCCGAAGCTGAGGTGAAGGAACTGAACCGGCTCACAACGATCCTTCTCGACATATTCGAGGACCAGACTGACATAGGGCGTCTGGTGACGATGGATGACGCTCGAACGCTTCTGGATCGCCAGCTGACCAGCCTTGGTCGTGCAGTCCTGAGCGGAGGCGGTCGCGTATCGGCTGACGATGCTAGGCGTTTCGCGGAACGTCAGTACGGAGACTTCGACAAGCGGAGGAAAGAGGTGCGCAAGGGCGAGGCAGACCAGCGCGTCGCGGAATTGGCCAAGGAGGCGAAAGCGCTTCCGAAGAAGCCACGCTGAGAGTCAGTCCGGCATTCGTCTGAGGTAAACCGATGGCCAGCTATATCGCCCTGATCCACAAGGACGCCGAGAGCGATTACGGCGTGTCGTTTCCCGATCTGCCCGGCTGCGTGACGGCCGGAACAGATCTAGACGACGCGCGAGCCATGGCAGCCGAGGCCTTGGCCCTGCATCTGGTCGGCATGGCCGAAGACGGGGAGGCTATCCCCGAGCCATCGTCGCTGGAAGCGGTCATGTCCGATCCAGAGAACCGATCCGGCATAGCGATCCTCGTTGCGGTGCCCGCCAAGGTGCGCAAGGTCATCTCCTGATAGCGGATCGGCCAGAGAAGCCTGTCAGGCGGCGATAGGCGGCTCGGCAAGCTCGATACGCTCCAACTGGTCTGCAAGCGCGCGCTCGGCGTGCCACAGGTCATAGGCGGCCTGCATCCGCGTCCAAATCTCCGCGCCGTTCCCGCAGAACTTCCCCAGCCGCAAGGCCATCTCAGGCGACACGGCGCTGTCCCCGCGCAAGATGCTGTGCAGGGTCTGCCGCGACACGCCAAGCCGATCGGCGGCGGTGGTGACGGACATTTCCAGCGCCGGCAGAACGTCCTCTCTGAGGATCGCGCCGGGATGGATAGGTGGCCGGGCTCGATCCCGGCGGTTCTCTTCATGAGCCATGATAGTCCTCCAAATCAACATCGACCGCGTTTTGACCGTCGAAGCCGAAGGTGATGCGCCAGTTTCGAGACACCGTAACCGCATAGCGGCCGGCGAGATTGCCAGTCAGCGCGTGGAAGCCGAAGCCAGGGAACTTCATGTCCTCAGGCTTTGACGCCTGATCCAAGGCAGCGAGAATGCGGTCGATGCGATCGACCCACGCGGCATTCAGCCCCGAGCTATCGCTTTTGGTCCAGAACCTCTTGAGCGGCTTGCTTCGGAAGCTTTCGATCATGCGAATAAGTGTAAGGCATCACCTTACAGTGTCAAGATTTGCTTTACACATAGCTGGCGCAATGCTGCTCACGAACAGGATAGCAGCCACGGCTCTTAACGCCGGAATTTCCAGCCCTTAGACAAGCCGGCTCATGCACCGCGTCAACCGGTGCGTACTGCGTCATCGAGAAAAAATGCACCGCGTCACGCACCATCTTCCAGCTTCACGCAGGCGCGCCATGCATCGGTGCATGTCATCGCGAATGACGCAGGACGCACCGCCATGAAGCTCACCCTGAGACAGGCTGCGGCAGAGGTCGGCCGGTCTAAGTCCACCCTGCTCCGAAGCATCCAGTCCGGCAGGCTTTCAGCCGAGCGACAGGACGATGGCGGATACCTCATAGACCCCACCGAACTGTTCCGGGTCTACGAGCCCCGCACCGATGCGCGCACCGATGCAGTGACGCAGGACGCATCACCCGAAATCATCAGTGAAAATGCAACGTTGAAGGCGCAGCTTGAAGCGGTGCAAGAAGTGGTGCGCCGACTGGACGCCCAGATCGCGGACATGAAGGACGACCGCGAAGACCTGCGGAAGGATCGCGACCACTGGCGCGCCCAGGCCGATGCCGCGCAACGGCTCCTGACCGACGAACGAACGAAGTCTCAAGCCTCAGCGCCGCAACAAGAACCGGCACCAGTGGCCGCGCCCCAGCCCACAGAGGGTCGCCTTGCCCGGCTCATGAAGACGTGGAAGGGCTAAGCCCTGGCCCTACGGCCTCAGATAGCTACCCATTCCCTCAAATTTGACCGCCAGCGCGCGTTAGGCAGGCGGATCACCTTTCCCTGCTCCTATCCTCAAAGCCTTTTCTCGGCCCTTTTTGAGGGCCGCAGAGAGAGGATGGTTTTGGGATTGGTTTTTGGGTGGCAACAGTGTCACCCCTGCTTTCCCTGAAAGAACCGACCCGGAAAAAGGCACAAATGCCGCCTTCGGGGTCTCGGCCAGCCAGCGAGCCAGACCCTTCGCCTCTTCGAAGAAAGGCATGACCAGAGCCGTCAGCCGCACGGTGAGGCCGAGATGCAGGCCCCGCGCATTCCGCCGCGTCTCAAGCTCGACATAGCCGTGGCGTACGAGATCCACGAGATAGCGGCGGATGGTGCGCGCCGATCGCGACATGATGGCGCCGGCCGTGCCCTTCGTGATGCTCGTTTCTCGCCCTTTGCCGCAGCGAGCCCGCAGCACCTGAAGGAATGCCTTAGCGTTCGGGGTTAGCCGGTCATCACGAGCCGCCGTAGTCGCCATGGGCGGGGCATACTGGCGACTTTCAGCCGGTGAGGGGCGGGCATGTCGGGGGCGGTGCGCGGGTGGTGCGCGGCGCTCCATGCCCTGCGTCACAAGGGGTTGCGGCGCTCCAATGCCCGCCGATCGGCGTGAGGCTTCCGCGCGGGAGATGAGGCCGGCCGCATGGTCGCGCCAGATCGCGGCCCGCGCCAGGAAATCGGGATGTGGCGAAACCT
>NZ_BBWS01000070.1:0-9902 GCF_001463925.1 Aureimonas sp. N4
AATGCCGTCTTTTCAGCGGCAAAATGCGTTTTTTCCTGTTTTTTCTTGTTTTTAAGGGCGAAAACGCCTTTGGAATCATGGGGTTATACCCCCCTATTCTGCCTTTTTCCGGGTTATCTCTGCCTTTTTCCGGGTTATCTCTGCCTTTTTCCGGGTGTTTTCCACAGTCTGCCGTTGCGTTCCAAGACGGCAGAATTCACCTATTCTGCCCTTCAAGACTTGCGGCAGAAGTACCCGGAACATGGCAGAGTTGACGAGAAAACCGGCGGCGAAATTCCGGGTCGAGCGCTATGATCCAGCCGCCCCGGAGCGCCCTGCGGAGGAGCGATGGGTGTCCATGAGCAATGCCCTGACGCGGGCAGGGCATGGGCTGACCCTGGCCGAGAAGCGCATCATCGCGCATGCCGCCTCGAAGCTGGACAGCCGGCGGCCCTTGGCGCCGGGCGAGGTCCCTCAGACCCATCTGACGGCGGCCGAGTATGCCGAGACCTTCGACGTGGATCTCACCACCGCCTACGAGGCTCTGCAGAGCGCGGCCAAGACCCTCTACGAGCGATCCATCACCTTCTACGAGGCGGCGCACCGCCGGCGCGGCAAGTCGCTGTCTCTGGCCAAGGTGCAGATGCGCTGGGTCGGCTCGGTGAAGTACCACGAGAAGGAAGGCTGGGTGGAGCTGCACTGGTGGCCGGCGCTGCTGCCGCACCTGACGGGGCTCAAGAAGCAGTTCACGAGCCACCAACTCAAACAGGCTTCGGCGCTGCGCTCGGTCTATTCCTGGCGGCTCCTGGAGCTTCTGACGCGGTTCGGCTCGACGGGCCGGGCCGAATACACGGTGGAGGACTTCGCGGCTTCCATGGACGCGACCGAGAAGCAGCAGGCGGACTTTGCCGCCATCCGGCGCAAGATCATCGAGCCCGCGGTGCGCGAGCTCGTGGAAAAGGACGGCTGGCAGATCGAGTGGAAGCCGATCAAGGCGGGACGCAAGGTGAAGGCGGTGCGCTTCGACTTCATGCGCGATCCGCAGGGTCAGCTGTTCTGACGGCGATGGCTCGATCGGGCCTACCTCGATGCGCCGCGCGCCTGGGACGCCGCGATCGTCGCCTCCGGTGTGGCCTTGAGGTTTTGTGACGTCAGCGCAGCGCCACCATCCAATTGGGACAGGAATGGGCGTTGAATTCAAAAATCCTCATAAATCGCCGCTGACGTGCGCTTCAATCCGAAAGCTACCCATCTAGGAAAAACACGAAAATCGCTTCCTGTGACCTTCTGTGGTCGAATGAGAGGCGATTGGGAAGCGTAGGATCTGCTGGAAGCATCCTGGCTTTCGAAAGCGCCAATAGAGCTGTGTCGCTTGGCGTTGTCGGCCTTCGGGATCGAAAGGCCCGAACGCAAAAAACCCCGCCTCGGAAGAGGACGGGGTTTTTGAAATGCGAGAAGAGAAGAAGGATGTGATTGGCAGACCTGGCAGCGACCGACTTTCCCGCGTCTTAAGACGAAGTATCATGGGCGCTGAGGCGTTTCACGGCCGAGTTCGGAATGGGATCGGGTGCAGCCACCTCGCTATAACCACCAGGTCGGCCAATCACATCAGTCTGGAAGCTGTATCTTGAAGAAGAAGCCCGAACATCCCGGCAAGGCCTGGGATGAACATGGGCGAATGAGAACGATCAAGCCGATCGAGCTATTAGTACCGGTCAGCTTCACGCGTTACCGCGCTTCCACATCCGGCCTATCAACGTGGTCGTCTTCCACGGCTCTGATAGGGAATACTCGTTTCCAGGTGGGTTTCCCGCTTAGATGCCTTCAGCGGTTATCCCGTCCATACATAGCTACCCTGCACTGCGGCTGGCGCCACAACAGGTCCACCAGAGGTATGTCCATCCCGGTCCTCTCGTACTAGGGACAGATCCTGTCAATATTCCTGCACCCACGGCAGATAGGGACCGAACTGTCTCACGACGTTCTGAACCCAGCTCACGTACCGCTTTAATTGGCGAACAGCCAAACCCTTGGGACCTGCTCCAGCCCCAGGATGCGATGAGCCGACATCGAGGTGCCAAACAACCCCGTCGATATGGACTCTTGGGGGTCATCAGCCTGTTATCCCCGGCGTACCTTTTATCCGTTGAGCGATGGCCCTTCCACGCGGGACCACCGGATCACTATGACCGACTTTCGTCTCTGCTCGACTTGTCTGTCTCGCAGTCAGGCGGGCTTATGCCATTGCACTCGACGACCGATTTCCGACCGGTCTGAGCCCACCATCGCGCGCCTCCGTTACTCTTTGGGAGGCGACCGCCCCAGTCAAACTACCCACCATACACTGTCCCGGATCCGGATAACGGACCGCGGTTAGACATCCATGACGATAAGGGTGGTATTTCAAGGATGGCTCCACGCGAGCTGGCGCCCACGCTTCAAAGCCTACCACCTATCCTACACATGCCGACACGAATGCCAGTGTAAAGCTATAGTAAAGGTGCACGGGGTCTTTCCGTCTGACCGCAGGAACCCCGCATCTTCACGGGGAATTCAATTTCACTGAGTCTGCGTTGGAGACAGCGGGGAAGTCGTTACGCCATTCGTGCAGGTCGGAACTTACCCGACAAGGAATTTCGCTACCTTAGGACCGTTATAGTTACGGCCGCCGTTTACTGGGGCTTCGATTCAGAGCTTGCACCCCTCCTCTTAACCTTCCAGCACCGGGCAGGCGTCAGACCCTATACGTCGTCTTGCGACTTCGCAGAGCCCTGTGTTTTTGATAAACAGTCGCTACCCCCTGGTCTGTGCCACCACCAATAACTTGCGTTACTGGAGGTCACGCTTCTTCCGAAGTTACGCGTGCAATTTGCCGAGTTCCTTCAACGCAGTTCTCTCAAGCGCCTTGGTATACTCTACCAGTCCACCTGTGTCGGTTTAGGGTACGGTCTATACGGTGGGGCTATTTCCTGGGACCCCTTCGAGGCTCGACCAATCCGATAAGGTCGAACAACACACGGGATCCGTCACTCACCACCAGGCCCACGAATATTAACGTGGTTCCCATCGACTACGCCTTTCGGCCTCGCCTTAGGGGCCGGCTAACCCTGCTCAGATTAACTTTAAGCAGGAACCCTTGGACTTTCGGCGAGGGTGTCTCTCACACCCTTTATCGTTACTCATGTCAGCATTCGCACTTCCCATACCTCCACGGGCCCTCACGGGTCCCGCTTCAACAGCCTAGGGAACGCTCCGCTACCGCTTGCACAAAGTGCAAACCCACAGCTTCGGTGTATGGCTTGAGCCCCGGTACATTTTCGGCGCAAGAACCCTTAAATCTAGACCAGTGAGCTGTTACGCTTTCTTTAAATGATGGCTGCTTCTAAGCCAACATCCTGGTTGTTTTGGGATCCTCACATCCTTTCCCACTTAGCCATAACTTGGGGACCTTAGCTGGTGGTCAGGGTTGTTTCCCTCTTCACGACGGACGTTAGCACCCGCCGTGTGTCTGCCGGACAGTTCTTCCAGGTATTCGGAGTTTGATTGGGTTTGGTAAAACGGTGAGTTCCCCTAGCCCATTCAGTGCTCTACCCCCTGGAGAATACATCCGACGCTCTACCTAAATAGATTTCGCGGAGAACCAGCTATTTCCGAGTTTGATTGGCCTTTCACCCCTAGCCACAAGTCATCCCAATCTATTGCAACAGATGCGGGTTCGGTCCTCCAGTGCATGTTACTGCACCTTCAACCTGCTCATGGCTAGATCACTCGGTTTCGGGTCTAATCCGACGAACTGAACGCCCTGTTCAGACTCGCTTTCGCTACGCCTCCACCTATCGGCTTAAGCTTGCTCGCCAGACTAAGTCGCTGACCCATTATACAAAAGGTACGCGGTCACCCTTTCGGGCTCCCACTGTTTGTAGGCATCCGGTTTCAGGTTCTCTTTCACTCCCCTTGTCGGGGTGCTTTTCACCTTTCCCTCACGGTACTGGTTCGCTATCGGTCATGCACGAGTACTTAGGCTTGGAGGGTGGTCCCCCCAATTTCAGACAGGATTTCACGTGTCCCGCCCTACTCGAGGACCATGACAGACATTATGCCTACGGGACTATCACCCACTCTTGTCAGGCTTTCCAACCTGTTCGGCTTCTTCTTGTCATGGTCACTGGCCTGGTCCGCGTTCGCTCGCCACTACTAACGGAGTCTCGGTTGATGTCCTTTCCTTCGGGTACTTAGATGTTTCAGTTCCCCGAGTTCGCTTCTAACCCCTATGTATTCAGAGTTAGATACCTCGCTGTTGAACCTTGGTAACCGCAATCGCACCGGGGCTTGCGCTCCAGTGCCATTCCGATCTTACCAAGGTTCGGAGGTGGGTTTCCCCATTCGGAAATCCACGGATCAAAGCTTATTCGCAGCTCCCCATGGCTTATCGCAGCGTATCACGTCCTTCATCGCCTGTGCATGCCAAGGCATTCACCAGATGCCCTTAAGACACTTGATCGTTCTCATCGCCCATGTTCATCAGACCCCATCCTAAGACGGGGTGAGAGAGACGAACAGGACGGCTTCATTCTTCTGAGCGCCCTCAACACCGGCCCGCGTGCAACGGGGATCGGCGTCCTGCGACGGCGCTCTGTCAGCTCTCGTGCCTTGGAGGACGAGAACTGACGAAAGACCAGCTTCCAGAGACGGGACCCGACAACAGCGGTCAGGCATGTTGATCGGTGACGCCACGGCCCGAAGGCCAAGGCGCCGGGTATGGCGCGGAACGTTGTTCCAGCGGGCGATGAACCCTCTGGCGATCCGCCCCGGACAGGATCGATCAGCCTTTCGGCCAATCGATCCTTCAGGACCCGTCTTCTCTTCACAATGTGTCAGAACAGGCGAACCGAACCCCGATGGGCGCGGCCGCAAAGCGTGCACTTTCTTCCTGGATATCCCGGTCCAAACCATTCGGAGGGAATGGTGGAGCTTGTCGGGATCGAACCGACGACCCCCTGCTTGCAAAGCAGGTGCTCTCCCAGCTGAGCTAAAGCCCCGTTCCCGATCGCCGCGAGGCGCTCGAGGCAAATGGTGGGCCCGGGTAGATTCGAACTACCGACCTCACCCTTATCAGGGGTGCGCTCTAACCAACTGAGCTACGGGCCCGATCTTCTTGATCCCGGCCCGGCCGAGGTCGTCGTGATATATCCAGGGAAGAAAGAGAAACATGGGCGGCGATGCCGGCCATCACCCCAATCCCGATCTCGAGGATCGATGGACAGGGCACTGGTATGCGCGATGCTCACCTGACTGATGGCATCTTGTTCTAAAATCATCCGATACGGAAGTCCGAAGCGTCTGCCCGAAAGCAGAGGGTTCGAAGGCCGTGAAAGGGCGATCCTTAGAAAGGAGGTGATCCAGCCGCAGGTTCCCCTACGGCTACCTTGTTACGACTTCACCCCAGTCGCTGACCCTACCGTGGTCGCCTGCCTCCTTGCGGTTAGCGCAACGCCTTCGGGTAGAACCAACTCCCATGGTGTGACGGGCGGTGTGTACAAGGCCCGGGAACGTATTCACCGTGGCATGCTGATCCACGATTACTAGCGATTCCAACTTCATGCACTCGAGTTGCAGAGTGCAATCCGAACTGAGACGGCTTTTTGGGATTAGCTCGACCTCGCGGTCTGGCTGCCCACTGTCACCGCCATTGTAGCACGTGTGTAGCCCAGCCCGTAAGGGCCATGAGGACTTGACGTCATCCCCACCTTCCTCTCGGCTTATCACCGGCAGTCCCCCTAGAGTGCCCAACTGAATGCTGGCAACTAAGGGCGAGGGTTGCGCTCGTTGCGGGACTTAACCCAACATCTCACGACACGAGCTGACGACAGCCATGCAGCACCTGTGCACCTGTCCCGAAGGAATAGCTCCATCTCTGGAGCCGTCAGGGCATGTCAAGGGCTGGTAAGGTTCTGCGCGTTGCTTCGAATTAAACCACATGCTCCACCGCTTGTGCGGGCCCCCGTCAATTCCTTTGAGTTTTAATCTTGCGACCGTACTCCCCAGGCGGGAAGCTTAATGCGTTAACTGCGCCACCGAGAGATAAATCCCCCAACGGCTAGCTTCCATCGTTTACGGCGTGGACTACCAGGGTATCTAATCCTGTTTGCTCCCCACGCTTTCGCACCTCAGCGTCAGTATCGGACCAGTGAGCCGCCTTCGCCACTGGTGTTCCTGCGAATATCTACGAATTTCACCTCTACACTCGCAATTCCACTCACCTCTTCCGAACTCAAGACACCCAGTATCAAAGGCAGTTCCGGGGTTGAGCCCCGGGATTTCACCCCTGACTTAAATGTCCGCCTACGTGCGCTTTACGCCCAGTAATTCCGAACAACGCTAGCCCCCTTCGTATTACCGCGGCTGCTGGCACGAAGTTAGCCGGGGCTTCTTCTGTGGGTACCGTCATTATCGTCCCCACTGAAAGAGCTTTACAACCCTAGGGCCTTCATCACTCACGCGGCATGGCTGGATCAGGCTTGCGCCCATTGTCCAATATTCCCCACTGCTGCCTCCCGTAGGAGTTTGGGCCGTGTCTCAGTCCCAATGTGGCTGATCATCCTCTTAGACCAGCTACCGATCGTCGCCTTGGTAGGCCTTTACCCCACCAACTAGCTAATCGGACGCGGGCTCATCCTGAACCGATAAATCTTTGCCCCTCAGGGCACATGCGGTATTAATTCCAGTTTCCCGGAGCTATTCCGCAGTTCAGGGTAGATTCCCACGCGTTACTCACCCGTCTGCCGCTCCCCTTGCGGGGCGCTCGACTTGCATGTGTTAAGCCTGCCGCCAGCGTTCGTTCTGAGCCAGGATCAAACTCTCAGGTTTGATAAGAGTTCTTCCCGACTAGTCACTGTCTCAAAGCATCGACGAGAGAAACGACCAAAACACCGGCCAGCCCGAAAGCCAACCAGCGCACATGATCGTCAAACACTCCAACCGAAGTCGGAGCGTGTACACTCTCATCTCAACGAAACGTGTCTCGTCGGTTTGTTCTCTCGGACGTCACTCAAATGGAAAGGAAATACCATTCAGAGCGCGTCCTCGGCCAACACCGCCGTCCACGTTTCTCTTTCTTCCAACACTATTCAATTTTCAAAGATCACGGCGGACGAACCACCGTCGGTCGACCCTCGGGCCAACCTTGCAAAGCATCCAACAGACACTTCGAAACTTTTGACACCCGGAGGCGCAAAAACGAGCCGACCAGCTTAACCTCCCAGGAAACCTGAGAACCAAACCGTCAGCTTTACCGCGAAACAAACGAGCCTTCCAGGCCGGCTTGTCCGCCCGACAGCGCCAGGGCCGTCGTTGATGAGCGGCTTATAAGGGGATTCTTCACGGGAGGTCAACACCCCCTGTCACGAAAAATGAACGGAATCGTCGTGAAACCGACTCGGGGGCGGTTCTCATGAGTTCAAGTTACTGATTTCAATAGATAATTCCTCTTCTTCATAGGCTTCGCACGGGTTCTGTCGGATGAACCGGCCTCTGAGAGCTGAGCCTTGGGCGCCTTCATGCCCTTATTGGGCGCCGAGGTGGCAAGGCGCGTCACCAGTGGGGAAGGCGCAGACGCTGATCCCATGCCTCCCTCAAGAGCCCTGGAGAGGGTGAGGCTGGTTGGGCGGGATCGAGAATAGGGCGCTTTCGTACTGATCACCGGCACGCTGATGGCGACGTTGGAGCGCTAAAAGAACCTATTGGGAGTGCTCGCCGACGAGCTTGAATAAAGGCCTTAGGTCGCTCGATTAGCTCCTCATCAGGTGCGTGATGCAGGTTTCAAACGCCTGATTTTCCGGGATTTGGATGCTGCCCGCTTTCTTGTTCTAAATGTTCTATATGTTCAGGGAAAAATACGCTTTTAAAAACAATATCTTGCGTCGCGAAAAGCTACCTATGGGGACTGAAAAGCTACCTATGGGGACTGAAAAGCTACCTATGGGGACTGAGGGCTATTTAAAAGG
Source organism: Aureimonas sp. N4 (assembly GCF_001463925.1). Taxonomy (NCBI): domain Bacteria; kingdom Pseudomonadati; phylum Pseudomonadota; class Alphaproteobacteria; order Hyphomicrobiales; family Aurantimonadaceae; genus Aureimonas; species Aureimonas sp. N4. Next base: position 7,983 of record NZ_BBWS01000070.1, read on the forward strand.
CTACCTTTGACATGTATAGCAGGTAGCCATGGGAAAGACGCTGCAAGTGATCGCTGATCGGGCCTATGACAAGGACCGCTCCTACCGCCCAGGGGAACTGGTGGAGGGGCGTTTTGCCGACCTCACCAATCCACCTGGCATCGTGGCACTGAAGCTCTACGAACTGATGTTCCGGGCTGCGGGGGCAGCACTAGCAGAAGACCGTTGGCACACACTCGATCTAGCGGCGATCAAGGCTGAGGCAGGGATCAAGAACCTGACCAAGCGCGAACTCGTGGACCTGTTCAAGGAACTGAGTGGCGCAGTCATGGAGTACCAATCCGGCACCAAGATCGTGGTGGGCTCACTTTTGGCGATCGCGGAGATCGAGACCGACGACGGCCCTGTGGTCGCGCGCTGGAAGTTCGGGGAAGCGTTCCGCCACATCGCCCAAGGCTCGGATTATTGGGCGATCATCGACCGTTCCACAGCGCTCTCAATGACCAGTCGGTACGCTATGCGACTCCATGAGATGATCGCGCTCCGAGCGAACCTCTCTCACAAGGCTTCCGAGACTTTCACGCTGCTCGATCTTCGTGCTCGCCTCGGAGTGCCAAAGGGTAAGCTGGAGAGGTGGGATATGCTCAACCGGAAGGCTATCCAACCCGCCATCAACGAAGTGAACCGGATTTCGCGCTTTGCCGTCTCGGCCGTCCCGAAGAAGCGCGGACGCATCGTCGTGGGGGTCGAGATCTTCTGGTCGGTGCGGACCCACGACACCGAGATCGAGGGGGAGCCCGTCCCCTCCCGGCCATCGCTTTCCGTCATCCCGCCCGAGGACACGTCTTCCGAGGCTCCAAAAGCTTCAAGGACGCGCGCCGTGCGCAAGCCGGTGTCGGACACCGCCACGTCCGCCAAGCCGCGCCAGCGGCGCTCCAAGGCGGACGCGGCGCCCCAGCCCTTGGCGGTCTTCCCGAGCGAGGGAAGCCTTCACTACACGGCCTGGGCCGAGCCGGCGCGCCGGCAGCTGCCGCAGCCGACGCCCGATCTCGCTGTGGTGGCGGATGCGTTCCGGCGCTGGGCGAAGGGTCGCAAGATGGCGCTCGATCATCGCGACATCCTCCAGATCTTCGAGACCTGGTGCGCCAAGTACCAGGTTCGGAAATAGCGCCGGCGCTTTCGCCTAACCTCTGACCGCCGCCAGGAGCCGCGTCACGAGGCCGGAGCGATCCGGCTCCGGGGAAGGCGAGACGGCGATCGTCTTCTCGTGGGTGATCGCCAGCCGCTGGGCCTGGTCGCGCCACTGGTTGCGCTCTTCACGCAGCTCGGCCGCGCGCTCGCGCTCCGTTGCGAGCAACGCCTCCAGGCGCTCCACCGTGAAACGAAGCGTAATCGCCTCCTGCAACGCCTTGGCGTCCATTTCACCGTACGACAATCCCGTTTCGGATCGCTGCACCGTTTCGCTCGGGGCCGTTTCATGGTTGGCCGCCAAGTAGCGGGTGAGCTCGGACGGATCGATCCGGAAGGAGCCGTCCTCGAGGCGCGTGGCCGAGATCTTACCGCTTTTGACCGCGCGCCAGATGGTCGGCTTCGTCTTGCCGGCGACTTCGGCAGCCGTTGCAAGCGTGTAGGACATGGGGCGGGGCCTTGTGTTCGATCCTGTTGCGCAACGCTAGCGATCGAATGGTTAATCCAGCCTTAAGCATTCGGATCGTTCGTTGCGCCCATGCCCTGCAACGCCTTGCACGAAACGATCCGAAATGGACATTACCATAGGATGTTACGGCTCAAAGCTCAGAGCTGACATCAACTCTCGGCGGCTCGCCTTCCTGGCAGACCCCTTTGGCTTCATAGCTCCTTTTGCAGGCTCTGCTTGCCTTCACATACCTCTCGGCTTGGTCTCTGCCAGAGATCGTTTCGGAGGCGTTCGAGGCACCGGAA
>NZ_BBWS01000071.1:0-2535 GCF_001463925.1 Aureimonas sp. N4
CGGCGCGCCTCAAATCAATGGGTCCTGACCCTAGGGATGATGGTCTGACCTTCACGGAACTGACCACCACCCGCCATCAGTTTACCGCGCCTGCTGACGTGTTCTTCTTCAAGGGGGGATACGTCGCCCCGCCTCGCTACACGCTCGACTATCAGAACAACGTCGTCATGGTGAGCCAGATTTCGGCGGACGGCGAGACGTGGACGAAGCATAGCGACAGCATCACCTCCGGCAACTTCGCCATGTCCTATGCCATGTCCGGCAGCTACCTTGTCGGCCAAGTGGCAGGGTCGAGCCAACTGGTCTGGAGAACCTCCTACGACGGCTCTTGGAATTCCATGAGCCTCAATGCTGCGTCCGCCAGCGGAACTTATTCGTCGATCATCTGCGTGAACGACGTGTTCTATTTCTCGTCGGCGAGCGGCAACATCTATCGTGCCACGGACCCAAGCGCCGCCGGCAATTGGCAGGCTTGGTTTTCCCACCCCAGAGCCAACGAGATCAACACATCTCGCATATTCTATGTATTGGGCAGCATCTACCTTGTGGCTCAGCTGCCCAATAGCAACAATGTCACCGTCCATCGCATCGATCCCAGTACCGGCACGGCGACACTTCTTCTGACGACGCCGCCGGGGGGCAGCACAGCGAACCCAGATATTCCCGGCTACGTCTATAGCGTCCAGACCGATGGCAAAGGCCGCGTCATCCTCATGAACGGTGCGGACGTCTGGGTCATGCAGCCCAATGGGACCACGACCAAACTCGGGTTTCGATTCGTAGATTATCCGACCCAGCTACCGCGCTTCATGCGGCCGAGCGACGGGCTGGCTTTGGCGGTTCCCTACAACACCAAAACGACCGTCAAGAGGGCTCGGCCCGCCGTCGCAGACACCGACTTCCAGATGCCGAACATCAGCAGTCCGACGACCGGAATGCGGCGTTTCATCCGAGGCAAGCCATGACCAAAGTTCATCTCATCGACGAGAACGCCGTTTGGATCGAAACGCGGAACGTCGACCTCGACCTTGGGCGGCCGGTGAATTCGGTGCTGGTCGAGCCCCCGCAGTTCGATCCGCAAAAACAGTTCGCCGTCTGGTCAGGGGATACGTGGCTGTTGCGCCCCCTCAGTGAGTTGCCAGCAACGCCGATCGCCGCTGATCCCGTTCCGTCCGAGGTCACGCCGGCACAGGCCAAGATCGCGCTCTACGACGCCGGCCTCTATGGCCGTGTCAAAGCGATCATCGACGGGAGCGACGCCTACGAGCCCATGCGCATCTGGTGGGAGTCCGCCCTCGTTTGGCGGCTGGACAATCCCAACATCCACGCGCTGGCAGCGGTCCTGAAGCTGACGGACGATCAGGTCGATGACCTCTTCCGCGCGGCGGCGAAGGTGGCGCAATGACCGATCATTGCACCCTCTGGCCCGAGGGCACCTGGGCGCATTGCTGCGCGGCGCACGATCTCGCCTACGCCGATCCGGGCGTCGGCAAGCTCACGGCCGACCTCGACATGATCCATTGCGTCGCCGCCTCCGCCGGCTGGCCGATGGCGCTCCTGATGGGCGCGGGCGTCCTCGCGCTCGGCCTCCCGTTCTGGATTCGCGCCCGCCTCAAATCCCGTTCAAACCGTGTTGGAAAGGGCCGCAACGATGGCCGTTGAAACCAAGACCATCTTTCTCGGCACGGACTGGACGCTGATCTCGGCCGCCAACACGGATGGCACCCGCATCGTCAGCACCGTGTTGGGCTATCGGCCTATGATCCTTCTGGCCGATGCGCTGCCGGCTTCAGGGACGCCCGGCAGCGTGATCGGTTCCGACGAGACCGTCCAGACGGGCAAGAAGCTCTATGCCTGCTCGCCGACTGATAGGCTCGTGCAAGTCCAGATCACGCGGACGGTGGATTCGGCCAATCCTGCGATCCCGGAGCTGGGAGACCTCACGCTCTCGAAATCGTCCTGGGAGGCCGGGCAGACGCCGGGCTCGGAGTTGGCAACGATATCAGGCAAAACCGCCGGCTCGACCGTCGCGCTGGAGCGCAATGACGGCGACCTCGCCGTGTCCGCGCAGGGCGACAAGCTGCTGGCGGGTCTCGCGCCGGTCGGCCCCGGCCGCTATGCCAACGCTCTGATCGAGCGGTTGGCGGGATCGGCGCGAGGCTCCAAACGGACGCCATTCGAGTACGCGGTGCCGGTGCCGGCGAGCGCGATCGGCGGCGAGAAGTACATGCTCGCGTCGAACCGCTTCGGGTTGCCAACCGACTATGCGCTCAACGACAGCGGCTACGCGTCAGGCGACACGTCCGGCCGCTCGGGCGGCAATGGGACGTCGTTCGCGAAGTACCAGTATCGGTCCTGGGGCTTCTCCACCACGTTCGAAACCAAGGAGGGCCGCTTCCTTTGGGCCAACGTGGTCAACACGATCCTGGGCGTTCGGCCGAACAACTTCCCGGTGACCATCCAGAGGGTGGACGTGCGCCGATGGTCGGACGGTGCCGTTGTCGCGCAGGTCAAATGGGGCGGCTCGACGTCTAA
>NZ_BBWS01000072.1:0-1184 GCF_001463925.1 Aureimonas sp. N4
AATGGCCAAGAGCAAATTCGAGCGTAACAAGCCGCATGTGAACATCGGCACGATTGGTCACGTTGACCATGGGAAGACGTCGCTGACGGCGGCGATCACGAAGTATTTCGGCGAGTTCCGCGCGTACGACCAGATCGACGCGGCGCCGGAAGAGAAGGCTCGCGGCATCACGATCTCGACGGCGCATGTGGAGTACGAGACGGAGAACCGTCACTACGCGCACGTGGACTGCCCCGGCCACGCCGACTACGTGAAGAACATGATCACGGGCGCGGCGCAGATGGACGGCGCGATCCTGGTGTGCTCGGCGGCCGACGGCCCGATGCCGCAGACACGCGAGCACATCCTCCTGGCCCGCCAGGTGGGCGTGCCGGCGCTGGTGGTGTTCCTGAACAAGGTCGATCAGGTCGACGACGCCGAGCTTCTGGAGCTGGTCGAGCTGGAGCTGCGCGAGCTTCTGTCGAGCTACGAGTTCCCCGGCGACGACGTTCCGATCGTGAAGGGCTCGGCTCTGGCGGCCCTCGAAGACTCCAACAAGGAGATCGGCGAGAACGCGGTTCGCGAGCTGATGAAGCAGGTCGACGCCTACATCCCGACGCCTGAGCGTCCGATCAACATGCCGTTCCTGATGCCGATCGAAGACGTGTTCTCGATCTCGGGCCGCGGCACGGTTGTGACGGGCCGCGTCGAGCGCGGCATCGTGAAGGTGGGCGAGGAAGTCGAGATCGTCGGCATCCGCGACACCAAGAAGACGACGGTGACGGGCGTCGAGATGTTCCGCAAGCTTCTGGACCAGGGCCAGGCAGGCGACAACATCGGCGCGCTGGTTCGCGGCGTGGACCGTGAAGGCGTCGAGCGCGGTCAGGTTCTGTGCAAGCCGGGTTCGGTGAAGCCGCACACGCGCTTCATGGCCGAGGCCTACATCCTGACCAAGGAAGAGGGCGGCCGTCATACGCCGTTCTTCACGAACTACCGTCCGCAGTTCTACTTCCGCACGACGGATGTGACGGGCGTCGTCACGCTGCCCGAGGGCACCGAGATGGTGATGCCAGGCGACAACGTGACGATGGACGTCAAGCTGATCGTTCCGATCGCGATGGAAGAGAAGCTGCGCTTCGCGATCCGCGAAGGCGGCCGCACCGTCGGCGCCGGTATCGTCGCTTCCATCATCGAGTAAGACTCGA
>NZ_BBWS01000073.1:0-809 GCF_001463925.1 Aureimonas sp. N4
TAGGGTCAGGACTCATAGCTCAGAGCCAGAAGAGGACGGTGGCGGCGAGCGCGATGGCGGAGAAGAAGACGGTCGGGCACCGATCGTAGCGGGTCGCAACCCGCCGCCAGTCCTTTAGTCGCCCGAACATGATCTCGATGCGGTTGCGTCTGACGTAGCGACGCTTGTCGTGGCGCACCGGCGCGTTGCGCGACTTGCGACCTGGAATGCAGGGCTTGATGCCCTTGGCTGCAAGAGCGTCCCGGAACCAGTCGGCGTCGTAGCCCCGATCGCCGAGCAGCCACTGCGCCTTGGGCAGATCGTCCAACAGCGCTGCTGCCCTGGTATAATCGCTCACCGGCCCGGCGGTCAGGAAGAAGCTCAGCGGACGACCGTTCGCATCGGCCACGGCGTGAAGCTTGGTGTTCATGCCGCCCTTGGTGCGACCGATCAGGCGGCCAAGGCCCCCTTTTTGACCGCAAGGCTCGATGCCGTGCGGTGCGCCTTCAGGTAGGTCGCATCGATCATGATGGTCTGCGGATCGGCACCGGCTGCTGCCAGTCCTTCCATTATCCGGACAAAGACACCCGCTTCGCCCCAACGCTTCCAACGGTTGTACAGCGTCTTTGCGGGCCCGTAGTCCTTGGGCGCATCCCGCCATCGCAGACCGTTGCGGTTGACGAAGATGATCCCGCTGAGAACCCGCTGGTCATCGACCCGTGGCCTGCCATGGCTCTTGGGAAAGAACGGGCGAAGACGCTCCATCTGCTCGACCGTCAGCCAGTATAGATCGCTCATATCCAGTCCCCCCGGACGGAGCCTGAATCAGA
>NZ_BBWS01000074.1:0-684 GCF_001463925.1 Aureimonas sp. N4
CCGCCGCCAGTCCTTCAGCCGCCCGAACATGATCTCGATGCGGTTGCGGCGTCTGTAACGACGCTTGTCGTGGCGCACTGGCGCGTTGCGCGACTTGCGACCTGGGATACAGGGCTTGATGCCCTTCGCTTGCACGGCGTCCCGGAACCAGTCGGCGTCGTAGCCGCGATCACCGAGTAGCCATTGTGCCTTCGGCAACTCGTCCAGCAGGGCCGCCGCTCCGGTATAGTCGCTCACCGGCCCGGCGGTCAGGAAGAAGCTGAGCGGGCGACCGTTCGCATCGGCGACGGCATGGAGCTTGGTGTTCATGCCCCCTTTGGTACGGCCGATCAGGCGTCCAAGCCCCCCTTTTTGACCGCAAGGCTCGAAGCCGTGCGGTGCGCCTTCAGGTAGGTCGCGTCGATCATAACCGTCTGCGGATCGGCGCCGACTGCGGCCAGACCCTCCATCATTCGGACGAAGACGCCCGCTTCGCCCCAACGCTTCCAGCGATTGTACAGCGTCTTCGCAGGCCCATAGTCCTTGGGCGCATCACGCCATCGCAGGCCGTTGCGGTTGACGAAGATGATGCCGCTGAGAACTCGCTGGTCGTCGACCCGTGGCCTGCCGTGGCTCTTGGGAAAGAACGGGCGAAGCCGTTCCATCTGCTCGTCCGTCAGCCAGTACAGATCGCTCATATCCAGT
>NZ_BBWS01000075.1:0-482 GCF_001463925.1 Aureimonas sp. N4
TCCTCACCCCAACGACCTTCGCCCGATCATCGAGGCGGACCGCCGGCATGTCTGGCATCACATGCTCCAGCACAAGCCGCTGGAAACCAACGATCCGCGCATCATCGTGGAGGGCAAGGGGCTCAAGGTCTGGGACGCGGCGGGGCGCGAATATCTCGACGCGCTGTCGGGCGGCGTCTGGACCGTCAATGTCGGCTATGGCCGAACCTCCATCGCCGACGCCGTGCGCGACCAGCTCGTCAAGCTGAACTACTTCGCTCAGTCCGCCGGCTCCATTCCCGGCTCGCTTTTCGCCGAGAAGCTCCTGGAGAAGATGCCCGGCCTGTCGCGCGTCTACTTCAACAATTCCGGCTCGGAGGCCAACGAGAAGGTCTTCAAGATGGTTCGGCAGATCGCCGAGCGCCATCATGGCGGAAAGAAATGGAAGATCCTCTACCGCGAGCGCGACTATCACGGCACCACGATCGGCACCCTCGCCGCCT
>NZ_BBWS01000076.1:0-394 GCF_001463925.1 Aureimonas sp. N4
AAACCGCCGAGAAGCTGTCGTCCGGCTCGACCGAACAGGCCGCGGCCTCCGAGCAGGCGTCGGCGGCGATCGAGGAGATGACCGCCAATATTCGTCAGAACGCCGACAACGCGTCCACCACCGAGAAGATCGCAGCGCAGGCCGCCGAACATGCCGGCACCACGGGCGATGCGGTAGCCCAGTCCACGCAGGCCATGCGCGAGATTGCCGAGAAGATCGCCGTGGTGCAGGAGATCGCGCGCCAGACGGACCTGCTCGCGCTGAACGCCGCCATTGAGGCTGCCCGCGCCGGGCAGCATGGCAAGGGCTTCGCGGTCGTGGCCTCTGAGGTTCGCAAGCTCGCCGAGCGCAGCCAGGCGGCGGCGACCGAGATCGGCGAACTTTCCTCGCGCAC
>NZ_BBWS01000077.1:0-300 GCF_001463925.1 Aureimonas sp. N4
CCATGTGTCTTTCCCTTCATCGCCAGTGGGCGAGGTCTTCCGGCGTTCGTGCCGGTGAATGTCTGCCCTGACATTCACCGGAGCGAAGGGAGGGGGGCGAAGACCCCCGAGTGGCCGGGGCCGGGACTGTCAAAGGGGTCGGCAGCGGGCAAAATCGGAAGGTTCGCGGCTCTGGCCGTGAAAGCCGATTTTGTTCGATGAGGCGCAGCCGATCCGACGCGCGTCAGCGCGCTGGCCCCTTGACCGTCACGGGCGCGGGCGCTTGGGCGATCAGGAGGGGAGGGGATGTCGACGAGCCCC
>NZ_BBWS01000078.1:0-257 GCF_001463925.1 Aureimonas sp. N4
GCCCGCCGCTTGCTCAAGCCCAACGGCACGATCTGGGTGATCGGCTCCTACCACAACATCTTCCGCGTCGGCGCCATCATGCAGGATCTGGGCTTCTGGATGCTGAACGACATCGTCTGGCGCAAGACCAACCCCATGCCCAACTTCCGGGGCCGGCGCTTTCAGAACGCGCACGAGACGATGATCTGGGCGTCCCGCTCGGCCGAGGCCAAGAGCTACACGTTCAACTACGACGCCATGAAGGCGGCCAACGACGA
>NZ_BBWS01000079.1:0-231 GCF_001463925.1 Aureimonas sp. N4
TGGTGACGAGCGTGCCGCCGGTCACGCCTTCCAGCGTCACCGCGCTTTCGAACACGCCGTCCCGGTTGGCGTCGATCTCGATCCGGCTGTCACCGCCCAGCGTCACCAGACGGATGTCGGGCGCCTTCGCGAGCCCCGTCACCGGGTCGTAGTTGTAATACGAGAACGTCAGCTTCTCGCCGCTTTCATAATCGGTGATCCGATCGCCGTTCAGGTCGCTGCCGTTCGAGA
>NZ_BBWS01000080.1:0-96 GCF_001463925.1 Aureimonas sp. N4
TTCAGGACTCATAGCTCAGAGCCAGAAGAGGACGGTCGCTGCGAGCGCGATGGCTGAGAAGAAGACGGTTGGACACCGGTCGTAGCGGGTCGCAAT
>NZ_BBWS01000081.1:0-77 GCF_001463925.1 Aureimonas sp. N4
TGGCGCGAGTGACGGGGCTCGAACCCGCGACCTCCGGCGTGACAGGCCGGCACTCTAACCGACTGAGCTACACCCGC